>NZ_DASVQG010000060.1:0-27131 GCF_036389215.1 Jatrophihabitans sp. | reverse complement strand
GCATCCTCGGAGTCCAGCAGCCAGCAGTCCAGCGTCGTGGTGTCCGCGCGGCGCTGGACGGCCAGGGACACCACGGTGTCCAGCGCACCTGCCTTGAACTCGTCCAGCCCGGTCAGCGCGCTGCCGCCCGCAACCTGCTGGCAGGTCCGCAGGATGCGGGCCAGCTCGGAGTTCGCGGGCTCGTCCTCCGCAGCTGCCGGCAGGGCGAGGATCTCGGCGTGCGTGCCGCGGCCGTGGCCTCCGCAACTGGTGTCCTCGTTCAGCATGCCGAGGCCGACGGTGGCGACCAGCTGCCATTGCGCGCCCGCGGCGGCCTGTTCGGCCGAGGCGCTCCTGATCACGACCCGGTGCTGGTCGCCCTCGACCTCCACCGAGGTCTGGATCAGAGCCGGGTAGGCGGCGGCCGCTGCCGGGGCCTGGTGCACCTCGACCTGTTCGAAGTCGATCCGGCCACCCACCAGCAAGCCGGCCAGGCCGGCGGCCCGAGCGGCCCGCGACAGCACCCAGCCGAGCTTCTCCTCGGCGTCCAGCGGCGCGGCCAGGCTGTCCTGCCAGGTGGGGGTGGCGGAGTTGAGGTGCTGGCCGAGCCCGTCCTCGCTCGGGCCGGTGCCGGCCGGGGAGGTTATGGGCTTGAACCAGTAGCGCTCCCGTTCCCACGGGTAGGTCGGCAGGCTGGCGTGCCGGACCGCCACGCCGGCGTGCACCGGCGCCCAGTCGAGGTTCAGCCCGCGCAGGTAGAGCGCCGCCAGCGAGCTCATCGTCGCGGCCCGGTCATCAGCTCCCCGTCGCAGCGGCGCGGTCCACAGCTGGCCGTCGACCTGCTCGGCCGGAATGCAGCGCTGTCCCAGCCCGGTCAGCACCGGATGCGGGCCCACCTCGACGAAGATCCCGCAACCGTCGGCATTGAGGGTGTCCACGGCATCGGCGAATCGCACCGTGCCGCGGGCCTGGCCGATCCAGTATTCCGTTGTGCCGCAGCGCTCGTCCCACCATTGACCGGTCACGCTGGAGATCAGGCCGAGTTCAGGTGCCCGCAGCTGGATGCCGGCGATCTCGGCCCGGAACTCCTCCAGCATCGGATCCAGCAGCGGCGAGTGGAAGGCGTGCGAGACGGTCAGCGGAGTGATCCTCATGTCGGCGGCGGCCAAGGCCTTGGCAAGCACCGAGATCTGCTCCGCGGCCCCCGACAGAACCAGGTCCGACGGGCTGTTCACCGCTGCGACGGCCACGCTCGCGGGCAGCTCGCCGACGATCTCGGTGAGCTTGGCCTGGCTGGTCGACACCGCCAGCATCGCGCCGCCGGAGGGCAGCGCCGACATCAGCCGGCCCCGGGCCGCCACCAGCCGGGTCGCGTCCGGCAGCGTCAGCACGCCGGCGACCGTGGCAGCGACGATCTCACCGATCGAGTGGCCGACCAGGGCGGCCGGCCGCAGCCCGGTGCTGCTCAGCAGCATCGCCATGGCGTACTCGACGGTGAACAGGGCCGGCTGGGTGTACGCGGTGTCGTTGAGCCGCTCGGTCTCGGTGCCCCAGATCACCTCGGCCAGCGGCACGTCCAGATGCTGATCGAACAGCTCGGCACAGTTGCGGGCGGCCTCGGCGAACGCCGGGATGTCCAGCAGTCCGGCGGCCATCCGCGGGTACTGCGCGCCTTGGCCGGTGAACAACCAGGCGCTGCGGAGCTGGTGGTGAGCAGCCCGCTCGACCGGGTTGAGGGCACTATTGGACGTGCCGTCAAGGTAATCGCCGAGACCGGTGGCCAGTTCCTCGGTACTGGCGCCGACGACGGACAGGCTGCGGCTCAGCCGGGCCCGGCCGGTCTGGCTGGTCCAGCACAGGTCGGCCACCGCGGTGTCGGTCTGTTGCAGCAGCCCGCGATAGCGTTCGGCGAGCTGGTGCAAGGCCGCCGGGGTGCGTGCCGAGAGCAGCAGCGCCTCGGCTCGCTCGGGCAGGTCGGCGCGCGCTTCGGGCGCCGGGGCCTCGCGCACGATGGTGTGAGCGTTGGTGCCGCTGGCGCCGAAACTGCTGATCGCCGCGATCCGTGGTCGTTGCGACGGGCTCCAGTCCCGTACCGCGGTAGGGATGGTGACCGCCAGCCGGTCCCAATCCACCTTCGAGTTGCCCGAGTTCAGGTGCAGGTTGGGCGGGATCTCGGCGTGGCTCAGTGACAGCAGGACCTTGGTCAGCCCCGCGATGCCCGCAGCCGGCTCCAGGTGGCCGATGTTGCTCTTGACCGAACCCACGACCACCGGCGACTGCGCCGGCCGGTCACCGTAGACCGCATGGATCGAGCGCAACTCGATCGGATCCCCCAGCGCGGTACCGGTTCCGTGCGCCTCCACGTAGTCGATGTCAGCTGGCGCCAGGCCGGCGTCCAGCAGCGCCGAGCGCATCAACTGCTGCTGGGACTCGGGATTGGGAACCGTCATGCCGCTGCTGCGGCCGTCGTGGTTGACCGAGGATCCGGCGACCAGGCCATGGATCACCCGGCGCTGGGCGAGCGCATCGCTGAGCCGCTGCAGTGCGATGATGCCGCCACCCTCGCCGCGGGCATAGCCGTCAGCCGAATCGTCGAAGGTCTTGCACCGACCGTCGGCCGCCAGGGCCCGGAACTTGCTCATCAGGACGAATCCGTACGGGTCCAGCAGCATGTTGACGCCCCCGGCCAGCGCCAGGTCGGTCTCACCCAGCCGCAGCGACCGAACCGCCTGGTGCAGCGCGACCAGCGAGGACGAGCAAGCGGTGTCGATGACGCAGCTCGGCCCTTGCAGGCCCAGGGTGTAGGAGATCCGGCCCGCGATGAAGCTCGGCTCACCGATCAGCTGGTAGGCATCGACGTCACGCTGGTCGCCGATGCGCTGGCGCATCCGGACGTAGTCGGTGGTGCTGACCCCGATGAACACCCCGGTCGGGCTGTCGGTCAACCGATCCGGCGCGATGCCGGCGTCCTCGAGAGCCTCCCAGCACAGCTCCAGCGCCATCCGTTGCTGCGGGTCCATACCGGTGGCCTCGCGTGGCGAGATGCCGAAGACGGCGGGGTCGAATCCATCGATCTGGTCGAGGAATCCGCCGCGCATGACGTAGGCCGTGCCAGGGTGTTCCGGGTCGGGATGGAGGTAGCCGGCCGCGTCGGCGCGCTCGGCAGGAAACTCGGTGGTCGCGTCGATTCCGTCGTGCAGCAGCGGCCACCAGGACTCAGGACTGGTGGCGCCACCGGGCATCCGCAGCGCTCGCCCGACGATCGCTATCGGCTCGGCAGTGCCGGCCGGCCTGACCTTGCGCTCGGCCACCAACTGCTCCTGCAGCAGGTTGATCGTGCGCAGCGCCTCGATCAGCTGCGCCCTGCCGGCGGTGGCGGGGTGCTCATCCATCATTACCATTGCGAAGCCTCCTGAAGCAGGTTGCGTGCCGAGGCAGTGGCCTGCGAGAGCAGCGCCAGCAGCTCATCGTCGGAGGCCTCGGCAGCCGTAGTGTCGTCAGCCGTAGTGTCGTCAGCGGTGGTGTCGTCAGCGGTGGTGTCGTCAGCGGGGGCGGAGCGGGGCGCCGGGTGGCCAGGCCGGCCGAACGCAGCGCGCTCGGGCTCGGCGGCAGGCTCGGCGGCCGGTGCCGCTCGCGGTCCGAGCAGCTCGGCCAGGTGCTTGGCCACCTTGCGCGGGGTCGGCAGCTCGAAGGTGAGGGTGACCGGCAGCTCGGTGTCGGTGTCGTTCTCCAGCCGGGTCTTCAGCGATACCGCGATGATCGAGTCCATCCCGAGATCGAAGAAGCCGGTGTCGGGATCGAGTTCTCGGGCGTCCAGACCCAGCACGGCGCCGGTTGCCGCAAGCACGAGATCCAGCAACCGCTCCGAGCGCCGTGCCGGGTTCAGCGCCTGCAGTTCGGTCAGCACCGCGCTCTGCCCGCCCTCGCCAGCGCCGCCGGTGCCGAGCTCCTCCAGCAGCGCCCGGGGGGCCAGCCGCTGGCAGACGCTGACGTAGCGTTCGACGTCCACCACGCCGGCGCTGAGCTCGGTACCGGCCGGTGCCGACATCGCGAAGTCGAGTAGGTCGGTCACCTGCTGCGGTGTGAGCTGGCCGATGCCGCTGTCTGCCTGCAACATCGACGTCCCCGCAGTCGCGCCCGGATGCTCGCGTGGCAGCAGCGACAGCACCCGGGCGGTCCGGCGCAGCTCTGGATGCTGTCGCAGCACGGCTCGCTCGCGGGCCCGGCGCGCGCCGGATGCCGCCGCACCCAGCGCGCCCCAGTCGCCGGCGGCGTCGGTGAGCAACAGGACCAGGCCGGGAATCCTGGCCACTGCGTCACCGGCTGCCGCCGCATCGGTGCCGGCTGGCGTCTCGAGGCCCAGCCGGTCGATCGCCGCGGCCAGCAACTCCCCTGCCGGCCGGTGTGACTGTTCGGCCGGGTTGCTGTCTCGCACCGTGACCGGCGGATCCCGGTGCTCGGCGCAGTACACCAGGCCACCGAACCGGCCGGTGCCGGCCAGCTCCGCGAGCTGATCCAGCCAGCCGCTCTCATCGGCTACCTGCTGAACGGTCAGCGCGGCGTTCTCCGGCACCAGCGTGGCCACCGGCTCGTCCAGATGCACCAGCGCGCCAGCGGCACCCTTGCCCGCCAGCCAGCGCAGCACCGGCTGCACCGTCAGCAGATCCGGCCCGTGGACCGCGAATTGCCGGTCCTGCAACGTGTTCGGTTCGGCATCCGGGGCGTCGAGCCGGCGGCGGATGCGGCGGCCGTAGCACTGTGCGCCAGCCAGGTGCAGCTGGTCGCCGGCCTGCTCGCTCAGCAGCGCGGTGGCCACCGTCTCCACCGCAACGCCGGGCTCGGCCAGGTCGATCAACCGGCCCCAGCGACGGGACAGCTCGGTGGCGAGCACCGCTCCGACCGCCCAGGCGGCCGCCTGGTCAGGGCGGGCCGCGGTGCCGGCATCGAGCTGGTGCGCTGCCCGGGTGAGCAGATGCGCCTTGCCCAGGGTGCCCGGGAATCGTTGCACGGCCTGGCCGAACAGCATCGTCAGCAGTTCGGCGTCGGAGCGCTCCGGCACCATCAGCAGCGCGTTGATCGCGCCGCCGGCGGCCGCGGCAGCCAGCGCCGAGGTCCACCTCGCCGGATCCTGCCCAGGCAGGTCGGCGAGCTGGACGTCCTGGCCTGACGATTCCAGCCGGCTGGCCAGCTCCTGGGCCAGCGGTGCCTGCGGGTCGCTGAAGATCAGCCAGCGGTCCCCGGGTGTGCCGGTCGATGCGGCGAGGTCCATCGGCTGCCACTCGTGGCTGAACAGCAGGTGCCGGACGGGGCTCAGTCCCTCGGCGGGCTGCTGCGGTGTCTCGACAGCGCTGGCAGGCCGCACGGTCTCGGCCTGGGTGCTCGCCGGGATCGCCGGCGGCGCGGCGGGTTCGGTGTGCGAGGTGAACCAGTAGTCGCGCCGTTGCCATGGATAGGCAGGAAGGGAGATCCGGCGGCCGGTCTCGGCGATGATGCCGCGCCAGCTGACCGGATAACCGGCTACGAAGCTGTGCGCCTGAAGCCATGACCAGCCGGCCGTCGCGACGCAGGGCGGCACGACCTGCAGGACCACGCTGTCGTTCTGATCTTGTTGCGGCGCCGCGTGCTCGGCTTCGTGATCCTCGGTCGGGCCGGCGTGCAAGGCCCGCTCGACCGCGGCGGCCAGCGAGATCTCGCCCCGGGCCCAGGCCGCGGCCTGCGCACCGACGCCCTCGCCGATCGCACCGGTCTGGTGCATACCCAGGCGTCGCCAGATCGACGACCAACCGACCTGCGCGCGCAAGGTTGCCACCCGCTCCCGCTGGGTGCTGGACAACTCACGGGACAGCTTCGGGGTGAGGCTGTCGATCTCGGCGGCGGCCTCGTTGCCGGTCAGCCGCAACTCGTCGGACAGGTAGGCCCAATCCGCTCCGAGATAGGCTTCGGCCCGGAATCGGAAGCAGATACCGGACGCCTCGGTCACAGGCCGGCCACCGATGACGAGGTCAGGATGCGGGTGGTCGGCCGCAAGGGCCCGCAGGGCGTGCTGGGCGGCTGCCGAGTCCTCAGCCAGGATCACCGCCCGGTGGCGGTAGGTGCTGCGGGTCCGGGCCAGCGTGTAGGCCAGGTCGCCGAGTTGAGCGCCACCGGCCAGCACGGTGGCAAGTTGTGCCGCGTGCTGGCGCAAGGCGGCCGGGGTGTCGGCGGAGAGCGCCAGTGCGGTCTCGGGCTCGGTGCTGCTGGCCGGGCCGGCCGCTGCCGCTGCTACCGGTGACTGGCCGAGGACGACGTGAGCGTTGCTGCCGGTGAAGCCGAAGGCGCTCACCCCGGCCAGCCGTACCTGCCCGCGTGGCCAGCCGATGGCCTGCTCGGCCAGCCGGATCCCGAGTTCCTGCCAGTTCACCCGGCCGGTGGCCGGTCCGGTGAGGTGGTGCGGCGGGATCTGGTCGCGGTGAACGGACAGTGCCGCCTTGATCAGGCCGACCATGCCGGCCGCCGCCTCCAGATGACCGACCAGTGACTTCACCGACCCGACATGGACCGCCCGGTCAGGATCAGGACGTAGCGCCTTGCTCAGCGCCTGCAGCTCGATCGGGTCACCGAGCGGGGTGCCGGTGCCGTGCGCCTCGACGTAGCCGACATCGGCGGGCCGCACGCCTGCCGACTCCAGGGCGGCGGCCACCACCGCGGTCTGGGCAGCCGCGTTGGGCACCGTGAAACCACCGCTGGCCCCGTCGGAGTTCAAGGCGCTGCCCAGCACGGTCGCGTAGATCTGGTCGCCGTCGGCAACCGCCTTGTCCAGTCTTTTCAGGATGATGACCCCGGCGCCTTCGCCGCGGCCATATCCGTCAGCTGCCTCGGAGAACGTCTTGCAGTGCCCGTCGGCGGCAAGCGCACCGCCGCGCGCCATGGAGATGGACACCGTCGGGCCGCTGATGACGTTCACGCCCCCGACCACTGCGGCGTCACAGTCGCCGGAGCGCAATGCCTGGCCTGCCAGGTGGACGGCCGTCAGCGAGGACGAGCACGCGGTGTCCACGCTCAGGCACGGGCCTCCCAGGTTCAGAGCGTAGGCGAGCCGACCGGGGGTGCCTGCGAAGCAGTTACCGGTACCGAAGTAGACGTCGACGTCGGACTGCTCGCGGGTCAGCCGCTGCTGGTAGTCGGTGGTGTTCATCCCGACGTACACGCCGGTCCGGCCGGCCAGCCGGCTGCCGACCACGATGCCGGCATCTGCCAGGGCCTCCGAGGCGACCTCCAGGAACAGCCGCTGCTGCGGATCGATCCGCTCCGCTTCCATCGGCGAGATCTTGAAGTAGCCGGCGTCGAATCTCTCGACATCGTCGAGGTATCCACCCTTGCTCGGCACTCCGGCCGGCGCCGTGCTCCAGCCGTCGCGCTCGCGGCGGTGCTCCGGGATGTCGCGTACCTGGACCGCGCCGTCGAGGATGAGTTGCCAGAAGGCCTCGATGGTGCTGGCGCCGGGTACCCGGCACGCCATGCCAACGATTGCCAGTGAATCGGGGTGCCTGCTGCCGGCCGACGACGCGGTGGCCGGTGCCAGATCGGCGCTGGACACTGGGTGAACGGTCGGCACGGCCTCCACAGCCGGCACGGCCTCCACGGCCGGCACGGGCTCCACGGCCGGCACGGGCTCCACGGCCGGCACGGTCGGTGCGGCCTCGACAACCGGCACGGACTCCACGACCCGTGCGGCCCCTCCGGCCGGTGCGGTGGCGCTTGATGATGCCGATTCTGCTGACGGGGAACCGGATGCGTCGGGACCGCTCAGGCCGGCGAAGTGGGTGATGAGATCTTCCACCCGTGGGCAGAGATAGATCAGCGTCGGGTCCTTGGGCGTGCCGAAGGTGCTGGACAGCAAGCTCGCCAACTCGACCGCCGTGATCGAGGTGATCCCCTGATCCAGCAGCGGTCGCTGAGCGGGTACCGGCTTGGCCTCGCTCAACCCCAGCACCTGCCGGACCGCCGCGTGCACCCGATCCCGGATGCCGTCCAGATCCACCGCAGCGCTCGGCACCGCAACACTGCTGGTGGCGGCCTGATCGGTGCTGCCGGGCGCTTGGACGGCAACCGGCGCCTGCACGGCAACGGCCGGTCCAGCAACGGCAAGCTCGCCCTTGCCTACCGTCACCGGTGCGACGGTTGCCACCGCGGCGCCACCGGAACGGCCCTGCTCGCCGGGCCGCACGCCGGCCAACCAGTGCTGGTCACCGGACCACTCCCTCGGCTCTGGCCGGTCACCGCCGGCACCCGCGGCGGGCGTGGTCACCGGCGGTTGGCTGACCACCACGTGCACGTTGGTTCCGCTGAGGCCGAAGGCACTCACCCCGGCACGCCGGGGACGGTCCTCGACCGTCGTCAGCCGGGTGGCTTCAGTGGGTACCCGAAGATCGCTGGCCGCCCAGTCGAAGTGCGGAGTCAGCTCGCCCAGAGCGGGTTGGGGTGGCACCAGCCCGTCCCGGACGACGGTGATCGCCTTGAGCAGACCGAGGATTCCGGCAGCCGAGTCCAGATGACCGAAGACGGCCTTGTGCGAACCCACCAGGACCGGGTCCGCTCCCGCGGCGTCGCGGCCGAAGACGTCCTGCAGTGCCGCCAGTTCGATGGGGTCGCCGAGCGGTGTGCCGGTGGCATGGGCCTCCAGGTACCCGATCTCCTCCGGCGCGATGCCGGCGCTGTGCAAGGCTTGGCGGACCAGCCGGGCTTGCGCGGCCGCATTGGGAACGGTCAGGCCGGCGCTGTGACCGTCGTGGTTGACGGCGCTGCCGTTGATCACGGCGATGATCTCGTCGCCGTCGCGCTCGGCGTCAGCCAGCCGCTTGAGCAGTATCAGCGCGCAACCCTCGCCCCGCACCACTCCGTCGGCGGCGGCGCTGAACGGAGCTGACCGTCCGGTGGGTGACACCGCACCGACCTGGGACATGAACACGGTGAGTTCGGGCGCGACCAGCAGGTTCACCCCACCGGCGAGCGCCGCGTCGCACTCGCCGGCGCGCAAGCTCTGGCAGGCCAGGTGCACCGCGAGCAGCGAGGATGAGCAGGCCGTCGTGATGGTCATGACCGGGCCGTGCAGGTCGAAGCTGTAGGCGACCCGGCCGGCTCCGAAGCTGAATTCCTTGCCGGTGGCGTAGAACGGGTCGATACCCGTGGTACCGCGGGTCTTGCTGTGCAGCACAAGATAGTCACTGGCCAGCACGCCGGTGAAGACGCCGGTGGAACTGCCGGCCCAGTGGGCCTGCGGATAGCCGGCCCCGTTCAGCGCTTCCCAGGCCACTTCCAGGAGCACCCGCTGCTGCGGGTCCATCTCCCGCGCCTCTCGCGGGGAGATACCGAAGAAGTCCGCGTCGAACCGCTGGATGTCGCTCAGGAAAGCACCCACATGGCTGCGCGTGGTCCCCCGCGATTGCATGGTCTCGTCGTAGAACTGCCGACCCCACCGGTCCGCCGGAACGTCCTGCAGGACCGGCTCGCCGCGGTGCAGCACTCGGGTCAGGCCGGCCAGGTCGCGAATGCCACCTGGCAGCCGGCAGCCGACGCTGACGACAGCCACCGGTTCGACGGTCGGACGAGTTGCTGTCGACGTTTCTGGCTCTGAACGCATGGGAATCCTTCCGGATCGTGAGGGCCTGGGATGGCAGGCCTTGCCGAAGCTCCAGGTTTCATCAAGCTATGACTTCCTCACTTGATGAACTCTACGGAAGTTGAGTTTGTTGTCAACCCGGATTGACCGGATTTGAGTGGGTGGCAGACAGGATGTAATGCTGGCACCAGCGCCCCGGCTGACAGGCCTTGACGAGCACACACCGACCCCACCGCCCGAGGAGTTCACGTGACGGCTGCGATGCCCCGGATGGTGTGCTTTCCGCATGCTGGTGCCAGCGCGATGACGTACAACTCCTGGCGCTCGGCGCTGGCCGGCCAGTTCGAGGTCAGCATCGTCGATCCGCCCGGCAGGGTCGGCCGTCCAGCTGAACGACCGGCCGGCACCATGGCAGAACTGCTGCTCAGCGTGGCGCAGCGCGCCGAACCCCTACTGCGCCCGCCGCTGGTGCTGTACGGGCACAGCCTGGGCGCCCTGCTCGCCTTCGAGACCGCTCGCCGGCTCACTGCCCGGGGGACAGCCCCGGCGCTGCTGGTGGTGTCCGGGCGCAACGGGCCGACCGTCGGGGCGGCGACCGCCGACATCCACAAGCTGCCCGACAGCGAGCTGCTGCACGCCGTGGACCGGCTCGATCGCAGCATGCCTCCGCTGCACGGCAATCCCGAACTGGCCGAGCTGTTCCTACCCGTCCTGCGGGCGGATCTGACGCTGGCCGAGACCTATGCCTACCAGGCGGAACGGCCGTTGAGCTGCCCCATCCTGTCGATCCAGGGTGAGGACGATCCGGTGGTCACCCGGCCCGGGGTCGCGAGCTGGGCAACTGAGACCACCGGCCGCTGCACTTTCAGCTGGCGCCCCGGCGAGCATCTGTTCCACCTGAGGAGCACTCGGTTCGTCAGCGAGCTGCCCGGGCTTATTTCTGAGGCGCTTTCTTCACCGGCTTGACCGCGCTGCTGCGCACCGGTCGAGCGCCAGAGGCAGGCTGCTTTGCCCTGGCAGGACGGGTGGTCGCGGGCGGGGCAGCCAGCGGTTCGGTGAGGTAGCGCTGAATCGTCGGGCTCAACAGGTGCACGAGGGATTCGGTGGGCATGTGAGCGATCGGGCCGTAACCCATGACGTAACGCAGGAAGGCCACGCCGACCAGTTGCGCGCCGATGAGCGTGGCGCGCAACTCCGCGTCGTCACCTTTCAACGCCTGCCCGATCCGGCCGAGCAGCTCCTGCGTCAAGAAGTTGCGCAGCAACTGGGCCGCTTCCTCGTTCGACACCGCGGAGCGCAGCACCGCAAGCAGTTGCTGGTCGGTGGTCGGCTCCTCCCACTTGTTGAGGAAGGTCCGCACCAGCCGCTCGCCCATGCCTTCGATACCGGCCTGCAGCACCGGCGGCAACATCTCCGACGGTGCGAAGGTGTCTTCGATCGCCGCGGCGAAAACGCCTTCCTTGGACGCGAAGAAGTGATGGATCAGCGCGCCGTCCACGCCTGCTTCCTGGGCAATCGCGCGGATCGTCGCGCCGGCATAACCCCGTTCGGCGAACAGCTTGCGAGCAGCCTGGAGAATGTCGTCACGCGTACCGCTGCCCCCGGGCCGCCGCCCGGTTCGGTTGGACCGATGCGCACGTCCTCCGGCAGAGCCCGCTGGCGCGACCATGGCGATGACCTTCCCTCGAGGCGGATGTGTCGTCACGGACTCGATGGAGGCCGTCTTGTTCTTGGCTTCACCCATGACACTAGGCTCCGTCCGGATATCCGCAGGCGATGAATATACATCAGATCGCCGTGGACTAAAAGGAAGCGGCCGCGGAGGGTGAGCTGAGGTCGCTGAGGTAGCGATGCCACAGGTGGTCGGGGTCGTTCTCCACAGCCTTGACGATTTCGCGCATAGCCACCAGCGCGGCGGGTTCCTCGTCGTCGTAGACGTCACCCTGCAACATCTTCAGAACATCGAGACGATAACGGGGATCCTGGACAAAAGCGGTGAACAAGACGTTCAATCGGTAGTAGATAGTGATGAACTCGTACCACGAACTCACCGCACGGCGCAGCGTCGACTCGAACCGGCTGAATCGCTCGTGACTGTAATCGCCGGCCTTGAACGCCTCGATGATGTCGGCACTTGCCAGCCGGGCGCTGTTCAACGCCACGCTGACGCCGCTGGAGAAGATCGGGTCGACGAACCGCGCCGCATCACCGATCAACACGAACGAATCGCCCGCGACCTGTGTCATCGCATAGCTGTAGTCGCCCTCGGTCTTGAACGGCTTCACCCGTTCGGACTTCTTCAGGGCGTCCAGCAGGTCGGGACGGCTCGCGACACAGTCCCAGAAGAACCCTTCGCGATCGTCCTTCCAGTCCTGGAAACGGGACTTCTGGGTTACCACCCCGATGCTGGTGATCTCATCGGTGATGGGAATCTGCCACACCCAGGTGTCCGACAACGGCAGGAAGTGGATGAAGATGTACTCGGTCTGGCCCTCCTGAACCGCCAGTGCCTTGCGGTCCAGGCCCTTGAACCAGGCATGCACCGCGTACTGGTTGAAGACCGGGTCGGAGACCTTGTACTTCAGCTTCGTACCAAGCATCGTCTGCCGCCCGGAGGCGTCGACGACCATCCGGGTCCGCACGTCACGAGTGCCCTCGCTGTTGCGGGTGTGCAGCACCGTGCTGTTCGGCGCGTCGAAGTCGACTCCCAGCACCCTGGTCTGCTCGAAGACCTCGGCGCCCAGACTGCGGGCATGGTCGAGCAGGATCTTGTCGAAGATTCCGCGATCGACATGGAAGGTGTAATCGCGATCGACGCCCGGCTGATCCCGCTCGCCGAAGAGCACTTCGGCCGCGCGGAAGTCATGGGTCAGGTTCTGGAAACCGTTGTGTGAGATGTTGCGACTTTCGGCCGAGGTCCACGCCGCGCCGTACTTCTTCGGAAAGCCCGCAGCGTCCACCTTCGGCATCACGCCGGTCTCGAGCAGAACCGGCGTGGTGGCCGGCACGAGTGATTCCCCGACGTGCTCGCGCGGGAACTGCGCGCTTTCGAAGACCGCAACCGAGATGCCTGCCTGCCGGAGGTAGGCCGCCGTCGTCGCGCCGGCCGGACCGCCTCCGATGATGCCGATGTCGTAGTCGTATTCGAGCTCAGTCATGGACGTACTCCGTTCAGGTTGGGGACGGTCAGCTGGCCTTGGCCGCGGGCAACAGGTTTCGCACCATCGCACTGATGCTCTGCAGGTCGCGGAAGTTGCCTGCCGTGATGGACATCGGCGGCACCGCGACGCCGAAGGCGTCCCGGATGAAGGTCAGCAGGATCGCCGTGTTCATCGATGTGAGGATTCCCCACTCGAGCAGCGGGCTGGTCACGGTGAGGGTCTGGTCCTCACTGTCGTCGAGAAAGCGCTGGCGCACGAAGGTCTCGATTCGTTCGGACACGTCGTCATTCAGCAGTTCGGTCATGCGAGTCTCCTTGAGGTTGGATGTCACTGTTGGCGGGGAAGTCACGATTCGTGCTGCAGCCAGGTGCCGTATGCCCGCCGCCAGTAGAGCAACGGATGCATCGAGTCGATGTCGGTGCCACAGGCCTGGACCGCCCCGACCAGGATCGAGTGGCTGCCCGCGGTGATGTCGGCGGTCAGCTCGCAATCGATGAAGGCATGCGCCGAGCCGTCGAGCACGGGCAGTCCTGAGTTGGGCGCCGGCCGCCAGTCCACATCGCTGAACTTCTCCGCCGCCGAGGAAGCGAACTGGTCGGAGAGCCCCGCCGAGGTGGACCCGAGGACATTCACCACGAAGGCACCGCTGTGCCGGATCGCGGCGAGACTGCCGTTGCGCTGGTTGATGCAGACCAGCACTTGCGGCGGGTCGGCGGACACGCTGCACACCGCGCTGCACGTCAGTCCACGCGGGGCGCCGTCCGGGTCGATGGCAGTCACCACCGACACCGCGGTGGGCAGGCTGGCCATCACGTCGCGGAAGGCCGCGCCGTCGACCCGGCACAGAGCACCGGGCACCTCGGTACGGAACACTTCGCTCAGCTTGCCGGCCAGGGCTTCCGCCGTGCCGTCGCCGTTCTCCACCAGCTTCTCGGTCTCGCTGACGTCGATTGTGAGTTTGGCGGTCATGAGAGTTCCTTTCCGGTTGCCTCTACCAACACCGGCGCGAGGTGGTTGAGCACTCGGAGCCGGGACGCCGCGTCGCGCCGGCTGCGGAGCCGCTGGGAATGCATCTCCAGCAGGATCCGGCGCTCGATCTTTCCGTTGTCGGAGCGAGGCAACGCTGACACCCGGTGCACTACGTCGACATTCATGGAGGTCGGAAGCAGCGAGGCCAGATGCGCCTTGATGCTCACCAGGCCGGGAGTGGCCTCGGCAACCGGCACCACGAAGGCCACCAGCGAGGCCGCCATCCCTTCACCGGCAACCACGACAGCGGAGCGTTCGATGTCGGGATGGGCGTCGAGCGCCGACTCGATGTCGCCCAGTTCGATGCGGTGCCCGCGCACCTTCACCATGTGGTCACGCCGTCCGACGTAGTCCAACGCCCCGTCGTCCCGAAGAACAGCGCGATCCCCGGTGCGGTAGCTTCCCGTGACGGGCGGCCGGCCCCAGTAACCGAGCATCACCGTCGGCCCGCTGACCACGACCTCGCCCTCCTGCCCGGGCGCGGACAGCCTGCCGTCGTCGTCGAGGAGTTCGATCGTGTCGCCGCTGCAGCCACGCCCGATCGGCACCGGCCGCTCCCGCCGCAGATCCGGTGGCTGGACCTCGTGGAAGGTGCAGACGTTGGTTTCGGTCGGGCCGTAGAGGTTGAGCAGCCTTGCCGAGGTCCAGCCGGCCAGCTCCCGCACGAAGGGAATCGGGAACGGCTCGCCCGCGAAGAGCACCGCACGCAGCCGGTCGGGTGCCGGTTGCCGCAGCAGGCCGCCCTCGATCATCATCAGGATCAGCGCGGAGGGAACCGAGTACCAGATGCTGATGTCGTTCTCCACCAGGAAAGCGACCAGCTCCGTCGGTGCGTATGCGAGTGCTTTCGGTACCAGGTGCACGGACGCACCGGTCGCGAACGCGCCGTACAGGTCCAGTACCGACAGGTCGAACCCGAACGGCGCGTGATTGGAGAACCGGTCCTCGGGCGTGGCGTCGAGTTCCCGCACCGCCCAGTCCACGAAGCTCATCGCGTTGCGATGGCTGATGCAGACTCCCTTGGGGGTGCCGGTTGAACCTGAGGTGTACAGGATGTAGGCCAGCTCATGAGGCTCGGGCTGGGCATCGACCCGGTCGCACGGCTGCGCGTCGCTGTCTGAGACCAGGGGCAGCACGGTGGCGCCCGACTCGCCGGCGGCCTGGCTGAACTCGCGGCCCGGTTCCGTTCCGCACAGCACCAGTCGTGGCGCGCAGTCGGCCACGATGGTCGCGGCGCGCATCGCCGGAGTGCCGGAATCCACCGGCACGTAGGCCGCTCCGGCCCGCAGCACGGCCTGCATCGCTACCACGGTGTCAGCTGACTTGTCGGCGTACAGCACGACCCGATCGCCGGGCTGCAGGCCTGCCTCGATCAACCGGGTGGCCAGCCCGTTCGCCCGGCCATCCAGCTCGCGGTAGCTCAGCTGCTGGCCCGCCGAGGCGATGGCCAGGCTGTCCGGCCGGTGCCGGGCGGAGTCGATGACGTACTCGTGAAGTCTCACAGTCCCACTCCTTGTGCGATCAGTTCGCGTTGGATTTCGGAGGTCCCGGAGAACAGCGTCGCCGGGATGCTGTCGCGCAGTTGCTGCTCCACACCGCCGCTGTGCAGGTATCCCCGGCCACCGAACAGCTGCACGGCATCGATGCTGTTGGCCACGGCTGCCTCGGAGACGGCAAGCTTGGACTGCGCCACCGCGTACTCGGCGGGTCGTCCGGAGTCGATCAGCGAGCACGCGCGGTAGAGCAGCAAGCGTGCGCTGTCCAGCCTCTGCACCATGTCGACCACCCGGTGCGAGACGGCCTGGAAGTCCGCCAACCGCTTGCCGAACTGGCGCCGCTCGCTGGTGTGGCGCACGGTGGCCTCGAGTTGGCGCCGCATCATCCCCAGGTAGATGGCGAACAGGCAGCCACGCTCCCACAGCATCGAGTGCTGGAAGATCGCCGCGCCCTGGCCGGGCTCGCCCAGCGTGTGGTGAGCTGCCAGTTCGACGGCATCGAAGGACACCGTTCCCGCCGAACAGCTGGTGAGGCCCATCTTGACGAACGGCTCTCCGCGGCTGACGCCGGCCAGGGCAGTGGGAACGGCGAAGGCGCTGACCCCGAGGAAGCCGGCCGCCGGATCGGTCACCGCGTAGGTGACGACCACGTCGGCCACCGGCGCGTTGCTGGCAAAGCTCTTCTCGCCGGTCAGCCGGTAGCCGCCCTCACCCAGCTCGGCCCGGGTGTCCAGCGCGCTGGAGTCGGAGCCGGCGCCCTCCTCGGTCATCGCATTGGCGGCTATCGCCCTGCCGCTGCAGAGGTCGGGCAGCATCTCCTTGCGCAGCTGATCGTTGCCGAACGTCGCGATCGGCAGCGTGCAGGCAAGCAGGTGCGCGCAGGCAGCGAAGGCGAAGCCGGTGTCGGGACAGGCCGCTCCGAACGCCTCGAGCGCAAGCGCCGTGTCCAGGGCCCCCAGGCCGCTGCCGCCGTGCTCCTGAGGTATGCACAAGCCCAGCAGGCCCAGCTCACCGGCAGCGCGCCAGTTGGCTCGATCACCGGCATCGGTCACCTCACCGAAGCGGGCACCGATCCGCTCGCCCAGTTCGGCCATGCCGTTGCGTTGCTCGGCAGTGAGATCGAAAGCCATCCGAACTTCTCCTTAGGACACAGCGAAGGTCGTTCAACAAGTCGCGGTGGGGCGGGCTGTTGGTCACCGTGTGATGACTTCATCACCTGTTGAACTTATGCCCGCGGAGGAAATTCGTCAAGTTATGAAATAAGTGAAACCCTCGTAAATCGGACTGCGCCGCTACCCGACCCGCATCTGGGGTCGATCGGGTTCAGGCTCACAGCACAAAGAAAAACCGCAGGGCACCCGTCGGGTGCCCTGCGGCCGGAGGCCGGTTTCTGTTAACCAGCCATCACCTGCACGCCATCGTGCGGCAGCTTGACTCGCGGGAGCCGGATTACCAGCAACAACGTCACGAAGAAGGCTCCTACATGCCACCACAGGGTGTCGCGCAGCGTGGAACTGAAGTCCGCCTTGCGGGCGGTCGGCAGCGCCACCTCGGTGGTGGCATGTTTGATCTTCTCGGCGACCGCCGGTGCCAGCGGGCTTCGGGTCAACTCGGACTGTGCGCTGGCACAGCTGGCCGGAACCTTGCTGAGATCCTTGGCATGGGTCCGGTCGGAGAAACACCTGTCGAAGTTGGCGACGATCTGCTGCTGGGCGGCCGCAGGAACACCGGCCGAGGAGAGCTCGGCCCGTAGATCCTGCTGCACCGAGCGTGAGGCTGCCGCGGAATTGCTCCCCAGCAAGGTGAAGAAGAGGACACCCACCACCGCGATTCCCACCGCCGCGCCGACCTGCTGGGCCGTGGCAAGCAATCCCGAGGCCGAACCGGCATCGTCGGTCTCCACCCCGGCCAGGATGACGTTGGTCACCGGGGCCAGGAACAGGCCGGCGCCGGCGCCGGCGACGAACAGGCTGGGGATCAGGTACCAGCCGTGCAGATCGGTGCCCATCCAGGTCAGCGTGCCGATCACTCCCAGCTGGCCGACGATCAGCAGCGCGCATCCGAGCGCCAGGACCCGCACGCCCAGGCGCTTGGCCACCTCGGTGGACCGGGCCGAGCCGATGGCCACCGCGAGCGCGAAGCCCAGGGTCACCGCGCCCGCTGCCACCGCGCTGAAGGTGAACCCCGCCTGCAGCGTCAGCAGCAGGATGAAGAAGAAGGAGGGGATGCCGGTGAAGAACACGATGCAGGCGAGCAAACCCAGGGTGAACGAGCGTTGTTTGAACAGCGCCGTGTTCACCAGCGGGCTCGCGTCCGCCATGCTCCGCCGGTGCTCGTAGGCACCGAAGACTGCCAGCGCCAGGACGCCGCCGGCCATCATGAGGAAGGACCAGATCGGCCAGTCCTGATCGCGCCCGATCACCAGTGGGAACACCAGCAGGAACAACCCGGTCGTCACCAGCGACGCGCCCGGCAGGTCCAGCCTGGTGGCGTTGCGCACCGTGGATTCAGGAATGCGGACCGCTCCGAAGGCCAGGGCAAGCAACCCGATCGGTATGTTGATGTAGAAGATGGAGCGCCAGTCGGAGTTGGCGATGTTCAGGGCGATCAGGAAGCCGCCGGTGACCGGCCCCAGGATGGTTGCCAGCCCGATGGTCGCGCCGTAGATCGCCAGCGCCTTGCCGCGCTGGGCGCGGGGAAAGACGACCTGAACGATCGAGAGCACCTGCGGGAACATCAGAGCCGAGAATGCGCCCTGGACCAGCCGCGCGACGACCAGCGTCGTGGGGTTGGGCGCCGCTCCGCAGATTGCCGACACGACGGTGAAGCCGGCCATGCCCGTCAGGAACATCTTCTTGCGGCCGTAGATGTCACCGAGCCGGCCGCCGGTCACCAGTGCGCAGGCGAAGGCCAGGGAATAACCTGCCAGCACGAACTGGATCTCAGCCGCGCTTGCTCCCAGCTTCTCCTGGATGGAGGGGACCGCGACGGTGGTGATCGTCGTGTCCAGAAGTTGCATGAACACCGCGGTGAGGGTGATGACCAGTACCAGCCAGCGCCCCTTCACCGCCTCGCCGCCGGACTCCGCACCGGCGTCGGAGCGCCGCTGCGTCCCGACACCGATGCCGAAACTGCCGGCGGACGCTTCGGAACTAGTTGATCTGGTCATCTCAGTACCCCAATTCAGCGAGTGATGAGTAAATTCTACGCACACTGAATTGTCGCTGGCAAGCGATTCCACCGATCGTCGCCGTGCAGGGTAGTGTCATGATCAACTCAACGACCAGCGAATTAAGGAGTCGACGTGCCGAGATCTCGCCCGGCCGCCCCTTCGGCGCCACCAGCGAGCATCCGAGACCAGATCGTCGAGGTGGCTCGCCAGGAACTGGCAGCCCGGGGGCTGCCCAGCATGACGATCCGGCAGGTTGCCCGGCTGGCAGGCGTTGATCCAGGTACGGTCCGGCATTACTTCCCGGCCAAGGACGACCTGGTACACGCCGCGATCGGAGCCGACGCCGAGCTGATCGAGGCCTACCGCCGGATAGCCGGCGAGGTGGCCGGCAAAGGTGCCGAGCGGGCTGGCGCGGCCTTGGTGGCCGCTGCGGTCAGCTCGCTGTATGAGGAGCCGGTGGCGGGGGTCGCGATATCGGCGTGCCTCACCGGCGCTGACTACGAGTCGACGGTCTTAGCCGCCTTCGACCGCGAGGTCGTGACACCGGTGGCGCACGAGCTGGGCTCGGACCACGGCGAAGAATGGTCAGCGATCGTGATGTCGGCCTTCCTCGGATTCCAGCTTCTGGCCACGCTGCTCCCAGCAGCGGGCCAGTCCTTACGCAACGCCGACGTCCAGGCGATCTTGGCCGAGTCGATCGGGGTCCATCTCAGGCCCGTGTGAGCCCGATCAGGTTCGCCGTGAAGAATGCCTCTTACAAACTCACACGGAGCCGACCTCGTCGCGCAGGATCACCGTCAGCTGCCAGGCGATGTCGCGGCCGGCGTCCTCCCAGGAGAACTCGTCATGCAGCGCCACGACAGGTGGGGAGTACCCGTGTTCCAACTCCCACTTGTGCAGGTACTCAGCCGCTGCCGAGAGCGCGACGTGCAATTCGTTGCCGTAGAACTGGATCGCTTCGCAGGCGGCGCTGGGATGCGACCGCGCCAGGGTAACTAGGTTGTCTTCCAGACGAAGGACTTCCGACATCGGGCCTCCCGGTGGTGTGTCAGGCTCGCGGCTGTGAGTCGACTGACTCGCCATCGAGGTGGTGCGAGCTGTCCGGAGTTGCGGAACCGAATGGCCAGGCGCCCACGTAGCGGTTGCCCAGGCCAGCACTGGTGTCAGACAAGCGCTCAACTACGGGAGAGGTACTTTTAACCTGTCCTCGCTTGCCACGCCACCTCTTCGACCACGCGGATCTATTCGTGTCGCTGAAGTAAATCTTTTCCATCACCGGACCGGTGATGAGCGTCGTGCCGATCGCCATCACAGCCAGGACTGTGAACATGCGGTTAGAGAGCACCCCAGCAGTCCGGCCCACATCAAGAATGACGAGCTCGGTCAAGCCCCGGGTATTCATGAGCAGACCTAAGCCCCAACTGTCCTGCGACGACAGCCTACATGCCCGAGCCGTTGCATACACGCTAAGAATTTTGGCAGCACTCGCCGAAATGATCACCAGGACCGTCACCAGCGCGTCATGAGCACCGAAGTCCCTGACGCTCATTGACAGTCCGGTCAGCACGAAGAAGACCGGCATCAAGATTTTACTGGCGTCGGCGAGCTTTTCCACGACCTCGGGAGCCTTTCCGCAGACCACGTCCCGGGGGCAGGCGAATCCGAAGGCAAACGCTCCGAAGATCGGGTGCAGGTGCATCGCGGCGGTCGCGCACGAACTCAGAAAGATTCCCACTAATAACAAACTCATAGCTAACGCTGATCCGGCCTGGTCAATGCGATTTCTGCTTAACACAGCAATTACGACCGGCCGGGCGACATACCGCAGGGCCAGCAGCAGGCCGACGAACTCAAGCAGCAGGATTACCGTCGATGCACCGCCTGCCCGGCGCGTCATGGCGACCACCGCGGCAAGCAGGGTCCACGACACGACATCACCGGCAGCTGCCGCACTCAACGCAAGCCCGCGAATATGCAGCCGCTTCAAGCCGGTGTCGTTCAGTATCCGGGCAAGCACGGGGAAGGCCGTTGCCGAGAAGGCCACTCCGATGAACAGGGCCTGCACCAGCTGAGTCGCAGCTGGGCCTGAGGTTGAGGCCGGCACCGGCCGGATCCACCAGGTGAGCGCCATACCTACCGCCAACGGGACCAGGACCGACGCGGCGGCGACCGAGGTGGCACTGCCCCGCAGCCCACGCAGAGCAGGCACGTCGATTTCGAATCCCACTACAAACATGAATAACACCAGGCCCACATTTGCAAGGATCATCAGGAACGGCCTGGTCTCCACAGGGAATAGCGTCCGAGGCAGATCACCGGGCAGGTACCCGAGCACGCAGGGTCCCAACGCCAGACCAGCGAGGATCTCGGCGATCACCGGAGGCTGGTTGCGCTTGCGCAGCAGCCAGCGGGCCACCACACACGCCGCCGTCACCAGGGCGAGTTCGAGGAGCACGCGCGCTGTCACCCAGTCCGCGCTGTGGATTTGGGGATTCATACGAAATGGTCCTCATCGAGTAATGAAATCAACAGGTGATGAACATAGGCACAGCACGGACATCTAGGCAACCCCGGGGACGAGTCGGAGGCGAAACGCTGACGTCAGCCACACGCGGTTGCATCAGAACTCAACATCGGTAGAATTACCGCATGTCCCAGAACACGTGCAACCGCAGACACGCCCTGGTTACCGGGTCAAACTCCGGTATTGGCCGGGCAACAGTGAATGCGCTGGTTGGCAAGGGGTGGCATGTCTTCGCCGGGCTGCATCACGCAGACGATGCGGGCGACGCCTACGACGAGAACCATGTGACCACCGTGACGGTCGACGTCACCGATGAGGGACACCTCGACGAGGCGGTCCGGGTGCTCTCCCAGCATCTTGGCGACCGGGGGCTCGATGCGCTGGTCGACAATGCCGGAGTCGGTGTCGCCGGTCCCCTGGAGTTCGTTCCGCTGGCCAGGTTGCGGACCCAGTTGGAGATCAACGTCACCGGCCAGGTGGCGGTGACCCAGCGGTTCCTTCCACTGCTCAGGAAGGCGACCGGGCGCATCGTGTTCATCAGTTCGATCGGCGACCGGATGGCGATGCCCTTCGCGGGCCCGTTGACCAGCAGCAAGGCCGCCCTCTCGATGATCGCCCACTCCTGGCGGCAAGAACTGGCTCCCTGGGGAATCGGTGTGACCATCATCGCTCCCGCGCTGGTGCATACCGAAGCTGCCGACAAGCTGCAACGCGATGCCGACGAGATCGTGAAATCCCTGCCCGAAGCGGGCCGGCGGCTCTACGGCACCACGTTCAGCGAGATGATTCGCAGGGCCGTCAAGCAGGAGAAGGGCGGCAGCCCGCCGACCGCGATCGCCGACGCGGTGGTCCGGGCGCTGCTGGCACGGCGCAGCCCGGCCAGGGTGGTCGTGGGCAAGGGCGGCCGGATGCTGTCGGTGCTGGCCATGTTGCCGGTGCCTCTCCTGGACGCGCTGCGCAGGCGGCTGTTCAGACTCCCGGCGCCCGGATCGGCCCTCGAAGCCCGCTGAGGGTGGGAAGCCCGAGTTACCATCCGGGTGTGAGGCTCCGGGTCGGCGTCGCGGCTGTTGCCCTGCTCACCATCGCAGGTAGCGGGGCCCTCGCGGGGTGCACCGGTCAGTCGGCGCATCCAGGCGGTTCGGCCAGTGCTTCCTGCAGGCCGGTGGCCGGTCCCGGCTTCAGCTGGCCGGCGGGCATACCTGGCGACCTCCCGAGGCCGCCTGAGGCGCGGCTGGACAGTGTTCAGCAGCTGGCCAGCGGCTTCACGCTGGTGACGTTCAGCACCCCGGGAACCGTGCGCGACAACCTGATCCGGTTCAGCTCGGCGCTGCAGGGGGCCGGCTACACGGTCGGCCGCGGAACCGTGGGCGCCAACCAGAGCCGGTTGCCGTTCACCCGGAACGGCAAGCCCGCAGTGCTGCAGCTGACAGCGATCGGTGCCTGCACCACGCGCTGGCAGATTCAGGCGTGAGGATCGGGGGGAGTCACTGGGCGACAGCGGGTAGCTGGGTAGAGAGCGCATCGTCGGTCACCGCGGCGAACCGCATCGTGGCGAACCGGCCGAAATACATGTCACTGGAGCTGACACCCTCCCGGTCGTCCGGGCCGAAACCACGCTGGTCACCGTTGGCCCCTGTCACCGAAGCACCTTCCACCGCGGCTAGGAGCGGCGCGCCGGTGGCTCCTGCGGTGATGGTCAGCGCCGCCGAGATCAGCGCTACCGCGTCGTAGGAGTACATCGCCCAGTCCGGCGGCTGCAGCACCGGGCGGCCGGCCGCGATGACACCTACCCGGTCAGCACCGTAGCGCTGCTCGTACGCGGCCCGGAACCGCTCGAAGGGCGCCGGGCCCTGCTCGCTGGTGATCCGGAAGGACACGAACGTGGCGCCGTCGAGCCAGCCGGGATGATCGGCGAGTTGCTGGCGCACCAGCGGATCCTCACCGGTCGGGCTCAGGAACAGCGCCACGTTCCAGCCGGTGGACCGGGCGGCCCTGATCACGTGGGCGATCGTGGCCGCACCGGCCCACACCACCAGGGCCCTGGCACCGGCCCGGCGGGCCGAGAGCACCTGCGCGCTCACATCGGCGGCCGTGGCGGGCAACACGATCCGTTTCATCACGGAGAGATCATTCCGCGCCAGGTCCTGGCTCAGCTGGCGGGCTCCGTCACGGCCGTAGGAGGAGTCATCACTTATCAGTGCGATCTCAGAGGTATGGCGTGCGGCGAGGTAATCGGCCAGCCGCCGGCTCATGAACCTGTTCGCCGGTGCCAGCCGGAAGATCGTCGGGTGAGCCACCGGGTCGACGAACGAGCCGCCACCCTCGAAGACCACGAAGACCGGCAGGGAGGCCGCATCGGTCACCTGCGACACCGCCAGCGCACCGGTGCCGTCGGTGATCAGCGCGGCCGCATGCCGGCGAACGGCGGTCCTGGCGTTGGCGACCGCCACGCTCGGCGAGCCGTTGTTGTCCAGGATCTCCAGCCGGAGCGGGCCCGATGCCACTCCCGCAACGGTGCCCTGCTGGGCCACGGCCAGCTCCGCGCCACGCGCCACCGACCGGCCGATCCAGGGCTGGTCGGCCAGCGGTGCCGACACCACGATCAGCGGACCGTCCCTCGGTGCGTCGCGGTGCCGCTCACACGCCGTGCCCGACAACAGCCCGCAGAGCAGGACGGCCGACATCACCCGCTTGCCGACCACAGCTCTCCTTTCCGCACCGACGATGGCCGCACGAGAACCACGATGACCCCGATGATCAGGAGCACATTCTCCCAGAGTCACCGGCTCCGCTCGGGTGCTGTCGGCGCGCCCATGCGGGATCGCCGACTGGGTACCGTGGCAGGGACGCCCGGCAGCACAGGAACGGAGGACTGGATGAGGCTCAGCGCGCTCGGTACGGCGGCGATCGTGGCCCTGACGCTGGTCGGCTGTGGCGGGACGGCGGAACCGGAGCCCGCCACCGGTAGTTCCAGCACCGCGAGCTCACCGGTCGAGACCGACGCCGACGCGACAGCCTCGGCGGCGGCGTGCGGAAACCGGACGGCACCGCACCCCGAGCTCGCTCGCCAGCTCCCGGCCGGCTTTCCCACCGTTGCCGGCTGGACCGCGACGGAGGTGGTGAACCAGGGCCAGACCCGCGTGGTGAACGGCATCCTGCCCGGTGAGGCCGCTGACCTGGTCCGGGTCCGCGACTCGGCTGCCAGCCAGATCACCGCCACGGGATACACCAAGTCCGGCTCGGACGAGGAGCCCGGCTTCGAAGCCGAGGCGGAGTTCGAGGGTCCACACGAGGTCAACATCAAGGTCAAGCCGTTGTGCCGTGGCTATCTGGTCCTCAGCTACACCGTCCGGCAGTAGCCGCCGGGTCGGCATCGCCGCAGCGGCCGCTGCGGTGCTGCTGACGCTGGCCGGTCCCTGCTATGCCGACACCATCGAGCTCCCCACGCCGCAGGCCGACCAGCTCGGCGGCTCGGAACTGTTCCAGGCGCTCGGCACGTCCCGGGACCAGTTGCCCGGCTACCTCGCTCCCGGCCCGCTCAGCAACGACGAACTCGTCCAGGTGGAGACGACCGGCGATGGCCGGGTGACCCGGGTCGCCGACGAGCAGCGGATCCAGATCACCGGGACCGGTGACTACTACGTGCGCGAATCCGGACCGGCACGGGCCGCGACCGCCGCGGGTGGCGATGCCCCGGTGCTCTCCCTGGGCGACGTCGTCTGGCAGGGGTTCGCCACCGGCAGCCGGCAGCTGGCGGCCCGCATCGAGTTGGATCCCGAGATCGAGTCCCGGCACCTGCCGCTGCGGATCGGCCTGACATTCACCGCCGCCGGAGGCCGCCCGACCGCGCTGGGCACCGACCGGCAGGTACCCGGTGCCGGCACCGTGACACTCACCGTGGAGAACACCACCGCCCAGCGACTGTCGCTGCCGACGGCCGCAGACGCCGACGCCCGCCTCCTGGCCGGCACGCTGGACCGGGTGCTCGCCGAGGCCCGCCGCGGCGGAAGCGGCAGGCTGCCGACCACCCGGGCCGGCATCCCGGCACAGCTGCCGGTCACCGGCGACGCGACCAGGCAGGCTGTCCAGCTGGTGCCGCTGCGCCTTTCCGGCGCCCTCAGCGTGCGCACCGACGGGCCGGCCGGCCAGCTGAGCACCGTCCGGCTCGACTCGCTGCTGCGGGGCACCTCGAGGTTCGCCGTGAGCGTCCGTCGGCCGGGCAAGGTCGCGCTGGAACTGACCGCGGTCCCGGCGCTGGACCCGGCTGCCCTCGCCCCGCCACGCGGGCTCACCTCCTGGTCGGCGTGGGCGCGCTCGGCTCCACCACCGGCCGAGCGGCGAGCCGCCCTCGACCTGCTGGTGCAGGCCGCGGCGACCGGCTCGCGGGCGTCGGCCTACAGCCCGTACCTGGGATCGCAACTGGAAACCCGGGGCCGCACGACGTTTCGCTACCAGCTGGCGGCCGCCCGCTCCGAGGGCCCGGCACGCGCTCGGCTGACCCCCCGGCCGGTACCGATCAGCCTCGCGGTCCTGGCCGCACTCGCGCTGCTCGGCTGCGCCACCGTGGTGTGGCGCCGGTCCTGACGAGCCGGCCGGTCCTCCCAGTCGCGTCAGGGCCCGCCCAGCAAGGCCTGCCGCACGGCGGGATCGGCGTGCACCGCCACCGCCTCGCCGGTGGCCAGCACCCGCCCGGCATCCAGCACGGTGACCCGGTCGGCCACCGCCGAGACCAGCCGCAGGTCGTGTTCGACGACCAGGACCGCGGCGCCGTCGTCGGCCAGCCGGCGCAGCACGTCGCGCAGCTGCCCGCGCTCGGCGGCGGTCATCCCGGCGGCCGGCTCGTCGAACAGCAGTACAGGCGCCCCGGTGGCGACCGCGCGGGCCACCTGCAGCAGCTGCCGCTCCCCCGTGGTCAACCGCGCCGGGTCGAGATCAGCGAGAGGGGCCAGGCCCAGGGCAGCCAGCGTGCCGGTCACGACGGCCTGCAACTCGGCAGCCTGGCGCCGCGACCCGGGGGTGCCGAACAGCTGCCGGACCACCGCCTGCGGCCAGGTCCTGCCACCGCGAGCGCCCAGCGCCACCTGCCGCGCCGGGCTGAGCCCGGCGAGCACGACCGGCTGCTGCGGCGTGCGCACCACGCCGGCCCGGACCCGGCCGGGCACCGAGCCGGATCGCTGGAGCCTGCCGCCGATCCGGAGCGTCCCGGCGTCGAGGCCACCGGCCAGCACTTCCAGCACAGTGGACTTTCCGCTGCCGTTCGGGCCCACCAGCGCGTGTACCTGGCCGCCGGACAGCGTCAGGCTGACCTCGTCCAGCGCCGTCACTCCGGCGTAGCCGACGCTGGCGTGGGCCAGTTCCAGGCTCACGCCGTCCCTGGCCGGCCGGGACGGCGGTACTGCCGTGGCCGGCCGGGACGGCGGTCCTGCCGTGGCCGGCCGGCGACGCGGTGTCCGGCCGGTGCGGTGTGGGAACCGCCGGTGCGACAGTTCCCGTACCGCCACCGCCGCCAGCAGCACCACCGCCGCCAGCATCGCTCGCCACGGCGTACCGGCCGAACCGGTCAGCGCGGACGCGCCGGTGGGCAGCACCGCCAGCGCCGCGACTGCCAGCACCGGTCCCCACCACCGGACTGCTCCGCCGACGAGCACCGCCGCCAGCAGCTCCAGGGACAGCAGCGGGCTGACGTCGGCGGGTGAGATCACCCCGACCAGCACGGCTGATCCGGCACCGGACACCGCACCCAGCGCGGCGGTGCCGGTGATCACCGCGCGGCGGCGCGCCGCGACCGGAACTCCCAGTGACGCGGCAAGCTCCGGCGACTCGCGCAGGCCGGCCAGGTCCAGGGCCGCCGGCCCGCGGCCGAGCCGGTACAGCGCCGCGACCGTGAGCACGCAGATGCCGGCGGCCAGGGACAGGTTGATCCACTCGGTGAGCGTGAACTCGATCCCCAGCGTGCGCGACACCAGCCGCGCCGGTACGGCCCGGGTGATTCCCTCGGTGCCGCCGAGGACATCGGGGAACGCGACCGTGGCGCGCTGGGCCAGCCAGGCCAGTGCCCAGGTCGCCAGCGCCAGGTAACCGCCGTCCAGCCTTGCCGTCCCCAGTGCCGTGAGGTAGCCGGCGGCGGCGCCGAGCAGCACCGCCAGCCCGGCCGCGACACCCAGCGGCAGCC
>NZ_DASVQG010000059.1:0-2060 GCF_036389215.1 Jatrophihabitans sp. | reverse complement strand
CCCTGCTCGGCCTGGGCATCGGCGTTCCCGACCACACCACCTTCTCCCGGCGCAGTCCCGGCCTGGCGCTCGCCAACTCGCTGATCCAGGCCCAAAGGACCGGACCTGTGCACGTCGTGATCGACGCCACCGGGCTGAAGGTGCACGGGGCCGGCGAGTGGCTGGTGGAGGCGCACGGCGAGCGTGGCCGACGGACCTGGCGGAAACTCCACCTGGCGGTCGATCCCGCCAGCGGTGAGATCCTCGCCTCCGCGCTGACCACCACCGAGGAGGGCGATGCCGCCCTGGTTGGCCCCTTGCTCGAGCAGATCACCGGCCCCATCGCCTCGGTCACCGCCGACGGGGCGTACGACGGCGAACCGATCTACCGCGCCGTCGCCGAGCACCAGCCCGACCCGCCGGTGGCGGTGGTCATCCCGCCCCGCGCCAGCGCCGTGCCGAGCCCGGCCGCCGACACCACGCCCACTCAGCGCGACCAGCATCTCCGGATGATCCGGGACAAGGGACGCATGGGCTGGCAAAGGGCGGTCGGCTACGGCAGGCGCTCGCTCGGGGAAACCGCCGTGTTCCGCTACAAGGCCATCATCGGTCGGCGCCTTCGCGCCCGGACTCTGCCCGGCCAGAAGACCGAAGCCAAGGTCGGCTGCTCGGTGCTCAACCGGATGACCCGGCTCGGCATGCCGGTGTCGCAGCGCACCGCGTGAACGACAGCTACAGCCGCCGCCCCGCGTCCATCAGCCGATTTGCGCACCTGTATCCGGGAAGGGCACGGCGGGTGCGAGTGTAAGCTGGCCGTGCGGGCCGGCCTGCCGGGAGCAACCCTTTGTGCACTCGTGCCATGAGCACCAGCTTTGGACCCGTGCCCCGGCAGGCTGGCCACGACGGATGCCCAGTAGGAAGTCGCGCCTCCGAGCGCCGATACAGGTTCCGGCAGGCGTCGTGGCGGCTCGCGTGACACGGGAGCACAAGGACCATGGCCGATGACACCATGAGCTGGTTCGCTGCGGTTGACTGGGGTTCCGCGCAGCACCGGGCCTGCCTCCTCGACCGCGGCGGCGCCGTCGTGGGCGAGCGGGCGTTCCCGCATGGCGGCGCGGGCTTGTCGGCGCTCTGCGACTGGCTGGTGTCGATCGCGGGCGATGCCGGCGCTGTGGCGGTGGCGATCGAGGTGCCGCACGGGCCGGTGGTGGATGCGTTGCTGGACCGCGGCTTCGCCGTGCACGCGATCAACCCCAAGCAGCTCGACCGCCTGCGCGACCGCTTCAGCGTCGCCGGCGCCAAGGACGACCGCCGCGACGCCCGGGTCGCGGCCGCCGGGCTGCGCACGGATCGCCACCTGTTCCGGCGCGTGGCCGTCAGCGACCCCGGCGTGGTCGAGCTGCGCGAGTGGTCGCGCCTGGCCGAGGAACTGCAGCAGGAACGCGTGCGCCTGGGCAACCGTATTCGTCAGCAGCTGTGGCGCTACTACCCGCAGCTGCTCGAGTTGAGCGACGATGTGGCTGCCGAGTGGGTCCTGGAGCTCTGGAGCCTGGCCCCGACCCCGGCCAAGGCGGCACGCCTGCGCGAGGCGACGTTGGCGCGGCTGCTCAAGCAGCACCGCATCCGCAGGGTCGACGCCGAGACCGCCCTCGGCATCCTGCGCCGGCCTGCGATCAAGGTGGCCGCGGGCGTCACCGAAGCGGCCGTCCTGCATGTCCGCTCCCTCGTTGTCCGGCTCCGCCTGGCCAACCGCGAGTTCCACCAGGCCGAGCGCAAGCTCGATGAGCTCTGCGCTGCCCTCGGCAAGGAGGCGCCGGACGTGGAGGACGCCAAGCCGCGCGACGCGGCCATCCTCGCCTCCCTGCCCGGGGTCGGCAGGAGCACGCTCGCCACCCTGCTCACCGAGGCGGCCGGGCCGCTCGGCCGCAGGGACCGCGCCGCGCTCAGGACCTTGTCCGGCGTGGCGCCGGTGACCAAGCGCAGCGGCAAGAGCTGCGTCGTCGTCATGCGCCACGCCGCCCAGGTCCGTCTACGCCAGGCCGTGTTCCACTGGGCCCGGGTGGCCGTGCTGAACGACCCCG
>NZ_DASVQG010000058.1:0-12259 GCF_036389215.1 Jatrophihabitans sp. | reverse complement strand
GAAGCCGCCGGGCACAGCCCGGCGTCGCTGAATCGCTCCGGGCGGGTGGGGGTCTACCTGGCCGCGATGTGGCAGGACTACCAGCACACTTCAGCCGATCACGGTGCGGCCGGAGAGCCGGCAGTGATCGGCGCGACCGCCAGTGAGGCAGCAAACCGGATCTCGCACGCCTTCGACTTCGACGGACCCAGCATGGCCGTAGACACGTCCTGCTCGTCATCCCTGGCAGCCCTGCACCTGGCGGTACAGAGCATCCGCAGCGGAGAGTGTGACAGCGCGGTGGTCGCGGCGGTCAACCTGCTGACCCATCCTCATCACCTTCGGCTGCTCAGCGATGTCGGGCTGCTCGCCGAGCAGCTGCCGGCCGGCGCCTATGACCCGCACAACACCGGGTGGAGCCCGGGCGAGGGCGTCGGCGCGGTGCTGCTGCGCTCAGCGGCGAGTGCGGCCCGGGACGGCGATACCGCCCTGGCGGTCATCGAGGCCGTCCACGTCGGACACCACGGCGGCAGCGGTCGGTTCGCCAGCCCACAGGTGGCGCCGCTGGCTCGCTCGCTGGTCGAGACGCTGGCGCAGGCCGGTGTCGGCATCGATGACGTCGACTACGTCGAATCGGCGGCCTCGGGTGCGCTGCTGGCTGACGCCGCCGAACTCGAGGCGCTGCAGCTGGCCTTCGCCGACCGATCCGAGCCGGTCCGGCTGGGATCGGTCAAACCGAACATCGGTCATCTCGAGGCGGCGGCGGGCCTGTCGCAGCTGACCAAGGTGCTGCTGCAACTGCGGCATCGCCGGTTCGCACCGACCGGATATGCAGAATCGGCGATGACGAGTCCGGGACCGGCGCTGCGGCTGACCGACCGGGCGGCGGCGTGGGACTCGGTGGGCGGCGCGCCGCGGCGGGCACTGGTGACCGCGGTGGGCGCGACCGGCTCGTACGGGCAGCTGCTGGTGCGCGAACCGGATCCGGTCGGCGAGCGGACGGCTGTCGCGGGCGAGCAGTGGCTGCCGCTGTCGGCGGCCTCGCCCGGGCAGCTGGCCGAGCTGGCGGGCCGGCTGGCACGCCATCTGAGGCGACGGTTGGCCGCTGGCGATGCACCCGAGCTGGTGGACCTTGCCTTGACGCTGCAGGACGGTCGGGCCGAACTGCGGCACCGAGCCGTGATCAGGACCGCCTCGGCCGGCGAACTGGTCGAGGCATTGGAGGCGCTGTCGCGGGGACTGCGCCATCGCGCGCTGGACCGGGCGACCGGGCCCGCTGCGGCATGGTCTGCCGGCGACGGCGTGGATTGGTCGCCGCACCGCAGCCCGGGCGGCCGCCGGGTGCCGCTGCCCGGCTACCCGTTCGAGGTGAACCAGCACCGGTTGCCACCGGCAGGACCGCGAGCCGGTGACCTCAGCGATCAGGGATCGCAGTCCAGTGGCGAGATGACGGCGGCATCACACGCGTCCGCCCTGGTCGCCTCCCGGGCCGCCGCTCGGCTGCTGGAGATCTTCGCCGACGTCACCGGGGTGCCGAAGGACCGGCTCGATCCGACTAGCGCCTTGCACGACTATGGGATCTCATCGGCGCTGATCCTGGAACTGGCCGCGAGGCTGGCCGAACACTATCCCCAGGTGTCAACCTCGCTGCTGTACGCCGTCCGTAACCTCGGCGAGCTGGCTGCCGAACTGGATGCCTTCGACCGTCCGGCGACCCGCCCCGGACGACCCCCGCAGCGCCCGGTCGAGGATGCCATCGCCGTGATCGGCATGGCCGGGCGCTATCCGGGTGCGGCGGACCTGGCGGAGTTCTGGCAGAACCTGCGCGACGGCGTGGACTCGATCACCGCACTGCCCGCCGGACGCTGGCGGGCGGGCTGGCCGAACGATCTCATGGTGGGCGGTTTCCTCGACGGGGTCGAGGACTTCGACCCGATGTTCTTCGGCATCACACCGCGCGAGGCCGTATCGATGGACCCACAGGAGCGGCTGTTCCTGCAGGTCGCCTGGCATGCCGTCGAGGACGCCGGATACAGCCGGGCGCGGCTGCGGCAGCTGCATGACGGTGCCGTCGGGATCTTCGTGGGCTCGATGTACAACGAGTACCCGTTCTTCGGCCTGGTCGACCCGGCAGGCACCGCCGGGACCGCTGGCGCCGCCGGTACGTCGGCCACTGCCGGCGCAGGTGAGGGACGGCTCACCACCGGATCGGCGATCGCGGGCATCGCCAACCGGGTTTCCTACGTCCTGGACGTGTGCGGCCCGAGCATGACGGTCGACACCATGTGCTCGTCGTCGCTGACCGCCCTGCACCTGGCGGTGAGCAGCCTGCGTCGAGGCGAGTGCCGGGCAGCCCTGGTCGGCGGGGTGAACCTGTCCCTGCATCCCAACAAGTTCCGGCAACTCCGGGAACTGGGGATGAGCTCGTCCGATCATCGGTGCCGCAGCTTCGGCGCCGGCGGGGACGGCTTCGTACCGGGTGAGGGCGTCGGCGCCGTCGTGCTCAAACCGCTGCGCGCAGCCGAAGCCGACGGCGACCGCATTCTGGCCGTGGTGCTGGGCACGGCGGTGAACCACGACGGCCGGACGCACGGCTACACGGTGCCGAGCCCGGTGGCGCAGGCCGGCGTCGTGCGGGCCGCACTTGCCGACGCGGGACTGTCCGCTGACGGTATCGGCTATGTCGAGGCGCACGGAACGGGCACCTCGCTCGGGGATCCGATCGAAGTCGACGGTCTCACCCGGGTCTACGGTTCGACCGGAACGGTGGCGTTGGGCTCGGTCAAGTCCAACATCGGCCACCTCGAGGCTGCTGCCGGAATCGCCGCGCTGACGAAGGTGGTGTTGCAGCTGCAGCATTCGAGGCTGGTCGCCTCGCTGCACGCCACCGAACTGAATCCGCACATCGACTGGACCCGAACGCCGTTCCGCCTGCAGCGGCACGACCAGCCGTGGCCGGCGGGCCTGCCCCGGCGGGCGGCGATCAGCTCGTTCGGGGCGGGCGGTGCCAATGCGCACGCCATCGTTGCCGGTTACTCGACGCCTACCCTGGCCGCTGCCGCGTCGGACGCACCCGCTGCGCTGCTGCTCTCAGCCCGGACCGCTGGGCAGTTACAGGTGATGGCCGGACGGCTGGCGGCCGCGCTGGAAACGGCAGGGGCGCCGTTGGCCGACGTCGCGTACACGCTGCGAGTGGGCCGGGAACCGTTGGCCGAGCGGGTGGCACTGGTCGGCTCGGACCGGCACGCCCTGTGCCAGGCCTTGCGAGCGATCGCCGCCGGTGGTGCGGTGGCGGAGCGCGACGTGCTGGTGTTTCGCGGCCGGGTTCCCACCGGCGTCTGGCCGGCCCCGACTGGGATTCTCCCTTCCGGCCCAACCGATCCGCCTGGCACCACTGATCGCGCCGGCACGACCGATCGTGCCGGCACCCCCGATCTTGCCGAGGCCGCCGAGCGCTGGGTCGCCGGTGCTGCCCCCGGCTGGTCAGCGCCCGGACGGATCGTGTCACTGCCGGGCTATCCCTTCGCAGCTGCCCGGTACTGGCCGCGGGGATCCGGGCCGGCGTGCCCGCCGCTGTGGGGTCACGGCTGGGCCCCGGCCGGTCCGGCCGGCGCGGACGACCTCGGTGGTCGCCGGTTGCTGCTGTTGCTGGCCCGCCCCGACCAGCGGCGGCTGGTCGCCCGGCTGTGCGAGGCGTTCGCGGTCTCGAACCCGGTCGTTCGCTGGGTGGGCGCCGACTGGTCTGCCAGCGCGGCCGACATCGACGCGCTGATCGACCAGTCCGGCCCTGTCGACGGCGTGCTGGATCTCTGCTCACTGCCCGGCGCGGAGGAACCCGACTGGGGCAACCGGCTGGTCGCCCTCCAGCGGGTACTGGCCGCCCGGCCGCCTGGCGGCGTCCGGATCCGGCTGGTGACGAGTGGGCTGGCCGACGTCGACGGGGCGGATGCCTCGCTGCGCGGTGCCGAGCTCGCTGGCTTCGTCCGGATGATCGGTGCCGAGTACGGGCAGGCCTCGTCGGCGGTCATCGATCTCGACAGCCCGGAGGACGTCCTCGCATCGGCGGCCGCGATCGAGCGGAGCTGGTGGCGAGCCGTGCAGACCGGTGAGCTGGTGCTGCGCGGTGATCGGGAGTTGACACCCTGCCTGCAACCTCTGGTGCCCTCGTCGGGGGGCTGGCTGGCCGACGCCGAGGGCAGCTATCTGATCACCGGCGGCACCCGCGGTCTCGGTGCGACCATCGCGGCGCACCTGGTTCGGCGCGGTGCTCGCAAGCTCGCGCTGGCCGGCTTGCGCCCGGTGCCGGCACGCGGCACGTGGAACGATCCCGAACTCCCCGAGCACGAGCGAGCTGCGGTGGAGGCGATCCTCCGGCTCGAACAGGCCGGTGCTCAGGTGCTGACGTTCGGCGGACCGCTGGGGGGCGAGGATTTCGAGCGCTTCCTCACCGAGGTGCGCACCACGCTCGGTCCACTGCGCGGCATCGTGCATGCGGCCGGACGGTGGAGCCCGCCGGCATCCCTGACGGGTAAGGGCGCCGGGCCGGTTCGGACGGTTCTGGAGCCGAAGGCCGCTGGTGCGCAGCGCGTCCTGGAGCTCACGAGCCAGGATCGGCTCCAGTTCACCGTGCTGGTTTCCTCGATAGCTGCCGGCATACCACGCCTGGGTGCCGGGGTCAGTGACTATTCGGCGGCCAATTCCTGCCTGGACTACGCCGCCGGGTACCAGCGCCGAGCCACTGGCAGGGACGTCCGGTCGGTGCAGTGGCCGCTCTGGTCCAACGCACCGGCCGAGAATCCAGCCGCACAGCTGGGAATAGCGGTGGTCGACGACTCCAGCGGGCTGGCAGCCTTCGACGCGATCCTCACCGATGCGGTACCCGCGGTGACTCTGGTCGCACCGATCAGCACCAGCAACTTCGATCCCGAACAGGCACTTCAGGTCCGGCCCGTCCCGGCCGGCGTCGGATCGCCGCCGGCCGCGGTTCCGGTTGCTGCTCAAGCAGATCCGGCACCGGTGCAGAGCAGCCACGTCCCGGCACCGGCCATGCCAGCCGGCGGGATTGCTCTGGTCGCAGGAGCGGTGCCTGACTGGCTGCTGGACATCTTCGCCACCGCCCTGGCCATTCCGCCTCACGAGCTCGACCCTGCCGCATCTTTCGCCGACCTGGGCGTGGAATCCGTGCTGCTCGCCGAGCTGCTCGACAAGATCGAGCGGGTGCTCGGCATGCCGCTGGAGCCGGCGCTGCTGCTCGATCATCCGACGCTGCAGTCGCTCTCGGCTCGGCTGGGCGAACTGGTGCCACCAGTCCCGAGCCAGGCCTGCCCGCCGGTGCCGGCGGTCGAAGCCACCGTTTCCGGGCCGAGCTCCGGCCGGGAACCTGCCGACCACCGGATAGCCGTCATCGGAATGGCCTGCCGCTTCCCGGGAGCCGCGGACGTCGAGCAGTTCTGGCACCTGCTGCGCGCCGGCCACAGCGCGGTCACCGAGGTGCCTGCATCGCGCTGGGACGTGACCTCGCTGTATGACTCCCACGGCGACCTGGCAGCCGGCACCACGACCAGCAAGTGGGGTGGCTTCGTCGAGGGGATCGAGTACTTCGACCCTGAATTCTTCGGAATGGCCGACGGGGAGGCACGAGACCTCGACCCGGCGGTGCGGTTGGCGATGGAGGCCACCGCCACGTGCTTGAGCGATGCGGGATATTCCGCCGAGGAGGTGCGTGGTGCCGACGCCGGCGTGTTCCTGGGAGCACGGATGTCGGACTACCGCCGCCGCCTTCGGAGAACCGGACCGCTGCGGCTGGGCGGCGGCCAGAACTTCATCGCCGCCTGGATCGCCCAACACTACGACTTGCGCGGGCCGAACCTCGTGGTCGACAGCGCATGCTCCTCCGCGCTGGTCAGCATCCAGCTCGCCTCCCGGAGCCTGCTCGCGGGCGAGTCGCGGATCGCGTTCGCCGGCGGGGTCGAGGTCCTCCTGGACGAGCAGCCCTACCTGGAGTTCAGCCGCGCGAAGGCACTGTCACCGCGCGGTCGCTGTGCCACCTTCGCCCGCGACGCGGACGGGTTCGTACCTGGCGAGGGTTGCGGGGTGGTGCTGCTCAAGAGGCTGGCTGACGCGCTGGCCGACGGCGACCGGGTGCATGCGGTGATCGAGGCTGTAGCGGTCGGCAACGACGGCCGGACGATGGGGCTGACCACCCCCAATCCGGGCGCCCAGGCCGACGTGGTCCGCCGTGCCCTGGCGCTGGCCGGGCGAGATCCGGACGAGGTGTCGCTGATCGAGGCGCACGGCACCGCGACCAAGATCGGTGACCCGATCGAGTTGCGGGCGCTGAGCACCGTCTTCGACCACGGCGGGAAGCCGCGGCCGAACGGCAGGTGTGCCATCGGCTCGGTGAAGTCGAACATCGGGCACCTGCTCAGCGCGGCGGGCATCGCGGGGCTGATCAAGGTGGTACTTGCGGTGGAGCGGGGAGAGATTCCGCGGACGCTGTTCTGCGAGGAACCCAACCCTCGCTTCGACTTCGCCACCTCACCCTTCGTGCCTGCCGTCGCACCGGCCGCCTGGCCGCCCGGCCCGCGGGTCGCCGGGGTCAGCGCCTTCGGCTTGGGCGGTACCAACGCGCACGCGATCGTCGCCAGCGCTCCCTCCTGGCCCGGCGCTGTGCGCCGGTCGCTGCCGGCGCCACAGTTTCGCCGTCGGCTTCTGTGGTGGCCGGCGCCGGCTGCCGATCAGTGGCCGGTTCCCGCCGCACCAGCGGATTCCGCCCCCCGGCCGGAGCGGGTCACGGTAGCCGCACCGCCGCCGGATGCGCCCTTGCCGCTGTACTCGTCCGTGCTCGAACTGTCCTTTTCCACCGCGAATACCACCGGGGATCCCATCGCGAACCACATCCGTACGGAGTCAGCTGATGAGCACCACCACGACGAGTACCGTGTCGCTGCCGAGCGGCCTGCCTGAGCTGCGTCCCTCCCGATCAGATGCCACCGCCGCCGAGCGGGCCCGGTCGCTGCGGGCCTCCATCGATGCGGCTGTCAGGGACTTCGGCGCGGTGCTGGTGCGTGGCCTGGACGTCAGCGATCACGACACCGCTCGCGAGGTCGGGCGGGCACTGATCGACCGGCCGATGATCGAGCGTGAGCCGTTCGCGCCCCGGGTGGACAAGGGCGGTGGGCTCTACTCCAGTTCGGAGTGGCCGGCCGACTCGCCGCTGTGCATGCATCACGAGCTCAGCTATCTCAGCGAGGTGCCGTCCCGGATCGTGTTCAGCTGCCTGCGGGCGCCAGCAGCCGGCGGCAGCACCGGCCTGGCCGATGCCGGGCAGGTGCTGCGATTGCTGCCGGCCGGCCTGCGCGATCGAGCCGCCCGGCATGGCTGGTTGCTCACCCGCAGCTACAACCCCGCCCTCGGCATGAGCTGGCAGCAGGCTTTCGGCACCGACGACCGGGCCGAACTGGTTCGGCTGTGCGCCCGGGAGCGGATCACGCTGACCTGGCCGGCTGAGACGGTGCTGCATACCTCCCGGGTCCGCCCCGCCGTCGTGGCACACCCGCAATCAGGTGTGCAGTTATGGTTCAACCAACTGGCATTCCTCAGCAGTGCCACGATGGATCCGGTCATCCGGGACTACCTGCTGTTCGAGTTCGGTCCTGACGGGTTGCCCTTCGATACCGCTCTGGGTGACGGCTCGCCGCTCGGCGCGGAGCTTGTCCAGGCGATCAATCGGGCCTACGACGGGTGCACGCTGGCAGAGCCATGGCGAGACGGTGATGTCCTGGTCGTCGACAACCTGCGGATGGCGCACAGCCGCGCGCCGTTCGAGGGAGCCCGCGAGGTCGTGCTGATGCTGGGTAACCCGGTTCGAATCGATCCGGGTCTCTCGGCCGGTCAGGGTTCTCCGCCGGCCGAGCCGGGTCTGGGAATCATTCGAAACTGAGCGAGCGGTAGAGCGCGACCGAGCCGCTCAGCCCGGCGCAGGCGCGCAGGGCATCGGCCAGCCGGGACCGGTAGGACGGCTCATCCGGGTCCAGCAGCAGGCCGAGCATCGTCCCGCTGTGCGCGGCGACCACCCCCAGCGCCCCGACGTCGTCGCAGATCTCGCGCATCGGGGTCAGCGTTCGCTTCGGGCACAGTTGCTGGTTGAGCTCCGCACTGGCAGTGGCCAGCCGGCCCACGGTGCGAAGGTCTCGGCCGGCAATGGCCAGTGCCATCGAGTCCAGAACGTGCTCGTAGTAGCGGCGGTCACTGACCGAGAACGGTTTCTCGAGCTGGTTGAACGCCACGGTGTCGACGCTGCCGCCCTCGTCCAGCCCGAGGATCGTCAGGGACGGAAGGCTGCCCAACCGGCCCCGTAACCGGACCCGCCGGTGGTCGAAGGACACGATGCCCGGATACATGACCCCGTCGGTCGGTTCGATCGGCCGGATCAGGTTCTCGATCCCGGACGGCCGCAGGCGCAGCCCGAGGGCGTTGGCCACCGCACGCGCCGTCGCGACCAGATCGGCCGACGAGCTGGCCATTCCCTTGCCCTCCGGAAGGGTGCTGGTGAGATCGAGCAGACCGCCGCCGCCGATCGCCGACCGCCTCAGCATGGACTGCGCCAGGTGTCGAGCCTTGCTCTTGTGCGCGGGAGACACCCGCACCTCGTCTGAGCCTGCCTGGTACCGGAAGGTGGCCGCGCTCCAGTGCGCGACCGGCAGCGTGATCAGGAAGTCACCGTTGCGTCCGGGCAACGCGCCCTGGGCCAGCTCGCCGAAAGTGCCGAAGCTGGAACTCACCCCGGTCGCTCCGGTAGCCGGCGATGCCAGCGCCTGGCAGGTCAGGAACGTCACGACGCGGTACTGCAGGCATAACGAGGACAGGCCCGCAAGACGGTCCGCGCGGCGCTCGCCGCGGCAGTCCGGATGAAGTACTCGCCGTCGCACTCGAGCTGATGAAGACTGACATCGGCAGCGATCCGGCTCCACTGCCCGACCAGGCCCGTCGGATCCTGATCCCCCGCGACGATCAGCTCGACCGGGGCCTGCAGGCGCGGGCGTTCGGCCAGCAGGTAATCGGCGGCGGCACAGACGTCATGCCGGTAGGCGCGCCCCACCAGGTCACCGCGCTCATCCTGCAGCAGGTCGAATTCGACGTAGGCGCTGCTGTCGCGCAGTGCGGTGGTCAGCTCACGATTGCTCAGCGCCTGAACCCGGGCGCGTTCGGCACGCACGTCCGGCGGGTAGACGAACGGCGGCGAACCGAGGAACACCCGCTCGGCGGGGCGGCCTGCCGCGGCGAGCAGGTGGGCGAGTTCCAGCGCCGGAGCCGCGCCGGCACAGTGGCCCCAGATGAGCAGCGGCCCGGTGCTGTCGGCCAGTTCGGCCAGTGCCAGCTTGGCGATCGTTGCTACATCGAGCAGCGCCTCATCGCGCACCGCGACGTCATGGCCCGGCAGCTCGGCGCCGAGAACCGCGAAGCCGCTTCGGCTCAGCTCCAGCGCCAGGGGCCGGAAGTTCACCGCGTTGCCTGCGGCGTAGGGGAAGCACACCAGGGTGGCGCTGGCGTCGGAGCCAGCGGTGGCCAACGGTTGCAGCAGCGTCCGGGCAGGCCGGCCGGCAGCCGGCGACGACTCCTCGATCATCGCTGCCAATTGCCGGATGGTCGGAGCGGAGGTCAGCTGGCGCAGCGTGATGGTGCGGTCCAGTTGCACGACCAGCCGGACAGCCGACAGCGAGGTGCCGCCCAGGGCGAAGAAGTTGTCGTCGAGCCCGACCTGGCCGACCAGAACGCCCAGCACCTCCGCCCACGCCGTCGCAAGCCGTCGCTGGGTGGGCGTCGTCGGCGAGGCGAAGGCCGGGGCTGCCTGGACCGTTACGCCGGCGACAGCCAGCAGCGCCCTCTTGTCGATCTTGCCGTTCTCGGTGAGCGGCAGCTTCGGTAGCCGGTGCAGGTAGGGCGGCACCATGTAGTCCGGCAGCGTCGCGGCAAGGAAGTCGACCAGGTCGGCTACCTGCAGGTCGGGGGAGCCGGTGTAGAAGGCGACCAGGTTCCGGCTGGTGTCCTCCGCGCCGTCGAGCACGACCGCGCAGTCGGTGACTCCCGGCACCAGCGCCAGCCGGTTCTCGATCTCGCCGATCTCGATGCGGTAGCCCCGGACCTTGACCTGCTCGTCGCGACGGCCGAGGAACTCGATGGTGCCCTCCGGGAGCCACCGGCCGAAATCACCGGTGCGATAGAGCCGTTCGCCCGGCCGCCACGGATCGAGCGTGAACGCCTCCGCCGTCCGGTCGGGGTCGTTGACGTAGCCGCGTCCGACGCAGATTCCGGAGAACACGATCTCACCGGGGGCACCGGTCGGCACCAGGCGCAGTTGCTCGTCGACGATGTAGGTGCCGACATTGCGCAGGCTGGTGCCGACCGGCACACTGCCTCGAACCGGCGGTGCGTCCAGGATCGCGTGCATGGTGTCGTCGCTGACCTCGGTTGCGCCGTAGGCGTTGACCAGTGGAATGCCTGGGAACAGCGCGAACCAGCGCTGCACCAGCGGGTATTTCAGCGCCTCGCCGGTCACCGAGACCCGCCGCAGGTCTCCCAGCTTCGCCGGATTGCGCTGCAGATGGTCGACGAGAACGTCCAGGTATGCCGGAACGAGCTGGACGACCTCGATGCCGCCAGCGGCCAGCAGCGCCACGAACTGTGCGACGTCGAGCTGATCGGCGACGTCGACGATCAGGGTATGACCACCCACCAGCAGCGGCGCCAGCAGCTGCCACAGCGAGATGTCGAAGCATTGCGAGGCGGTCTGGGTCACCGTGTCGCCCGCGGCCAGCTCCAGGTCATCGACTTTCATCAGCAGATGGTTGAGCATTCCGGCGTGCTCGCACATCACGCCTTTCGGCGTGCCGGTCGAGCCGGAGGTGAAGTAGATATAGGCCAGCTGATCCGGCCGGACCGCACGGGGCTGTGCACCGGGGCCGGGCGGCACCCGCGACAGGTGGATCGTGAAAGGTTCGGCGCTCGCAGCGCAGGCGGCCTTCAGGCTCGAGTCACCGGCATCGTCGACGATGGCGAACCGCACGGCGGCACGAGCGAGCTGGGTGGCAACCCGGGCAGCCGGGAAGTCCGGCCGGATCGGCAGGTACACCCCGCCCGCGCGCAGCACCGCAAGCGTGGCGGCCAGCCAGGGCAGCCCTCGGTCGGCGACCACCGCCACCACGTCCTCGTCCTGCAGGCCGGCGGCCAGCAACGCCGCCGCCAGCCGGCCGGCGTGCCGGTCCAGCTCGGCGTAGCTCCACTGCTGGTCACGGTGGGTCGCGGCGATCACGTCCGGGTGCATGGCGACCCGCAGTGCGAACAGCTGCGGAAAGAGCTCGTCCGGCAGCGGCCGGTCCGGCCCGCGGTGCGCGTGCAGCAGCTCGTCGAGCTCGGCCGGTGCGAGCAGCGCCTGTGCCGACACCGACGAGTGGGGCTCGGTGAGGATCAGCCGCACCGCGCGCAGCAGGTACCCCGCGACACGCTGGACGTAATCGCGCTCGATCAGGTCCGGCCGGTGGGCCAGCCGCACCACGAGCTGGTTCGCGACCCACCCCGGCGCTACCCGCAGCACCGTGTCCCTGCTCAGCAGGTGCTCGGTCGGCGGGGTGCCGCCGAGGAATGCTGTCAGGTCGAGCTCCGTCTCGGCGCCGGGCCGCGGCGCGGGGCGCGCCAACCGGGTAGCAGCCGCCGCGGCCACCAAGTCGGCCCAGGACCCGTCCGGCCACTGCCCACCGGCGAAGCCAGCCCCTCCGGCGAGCCGAACTCCATCGGCATCGACCAGGAGGGTGGCCGGCTCCTGCTGCGAGGTGATCGCCCGTAGCACGCCGAGGTGGGCAGCCAGCAGCAGATCGGGCGGCCGTACGCCTAGTTCGGCAGCGACCGGGTCCAGGCGGGCGACGAGTTCGGCGTTCACGGTCACCTGGCAGGAGGCTTGACTGCCCGCCGGTGCCCGGTCCTCGATCCGGAACCAGCGGGGCAGCGTCGCGGGACCGGTCGATTCCGGCGAGGAGCGCAAGGTCATGGGTTCTCCGATGTGATGGGGCTGCGTGGGAGTCGATCCATCGACACGCGCAGGTTGAGAGCGGCCCGATCAGCTCGGTCGCCGGCTGTGTCAGCGTCGTCGGCGGTTGCCACCACATGGCCTATCCGGTCCCGGAAGCTGTGCGTGACGCCGATCCGGTCGCCGATCTCCACCGTGAACGTGGCACGCTCGACACCCTGGACCTGGCGGGCTTCCGGCAGGCCGTGCTGGGCGCGC
>NZ_DASVQG010000057.1:0-4944 GCF_036389215.1 Jatrophihabitans sp. | reverse complement strand
CTGCCGCCGGTCGGGCTGCCGCCGGCCGGCTCCTCCTCACCCTGGCCGCGCAGCTCGGGGTCGACCGGCGACGGCGTCGCCGCGGCCAGCGTGACCAGGTAGGGCCGGATGGCCAACGGGAACGCCAGATCGAAGGTATGGCTGTCATAGACCGGGTCGAACGTGCGGGCGGAGAGGAATGCCAGGTACTTGCCGTCCAGGCTGAAGACCGGGTCGGTGTCGCGGAACCGGTGCGAGGTGACGGCGGTGATCTGCCCGGTGGCCAGCTCCACCATCCTGATGCTGCGCAGCAACTCGCCGCCGGTCGACTCGGCGGCGGAGTACGCCAACCAGCGGGAATCCGGGGAGAACGCCAGGTGGCTCGGGTCGCCATTGGGGTTCGCCTCGAGTTCGGTGATCGCACCGTCGGCGGTGGCGATCCTCAGCAGCCGGCCGTCGTGAGTGGCCGCGGCCAGGGTGGCGCCGTCCGGGCTGGCCACCAGTTCCAGCACCCGGCCGAGCTTGCCGGCCCCGAACCGCCGGACGCCGCCGTCGGCTCCGGCAATCTCGATCGCATCCTCGCCTTCGGTGTCGCTGACGTAGCCGACCGTTGGCTGGCCGTCATCGTCGGCACCGGCCAGCACCGCCGGCAGCCGGTGCCGGACGCCTGGGGTGCTGGCAACCGGCCGGGCGGGACCGTTGCGGTGGGTGAGCCACACGATGTTGCCGCGGATCTCGATCGCGCTGGCCCGGCCGGTGCGATCGACAGCGAGATCACCGAGGTGTTCGGCCACCTTCACCGGTGCCACGGCTCGCAACGACCGGCTGCCGCTGAGCCCGAGATCGAGCCGGCGGGGTGCGGAGTCGGGCTCCAGCGAATCCAGCCGCCAGAGCTGGCCGGCGTGCTGATAGACCAGCCGGCTGCCGTCCCCGCTCAACTGCCGGGCATAGAAGGCGTCGTGGTCGGTGTGCCGGCGTAGCTGTGAACCGTCGGCGGCCACCGAGTACACGTTGCCGTGGCCCTGGAAATCGGCCAGGAAGGCCAGCCGATCCCCGGTCCAGGTCGGCGCGGTCTTCGGCCCGGCCAGCTCGGCCAGCAATTCGACGAACTCTCCCGCGCCACCGGCATCGAGCCACAACCGGCCAGCCGTCCCGCCTCGATAGCGCTTCCAGTGCGCGGGGTCGCGCAGGTACCCCGTGCCCACCACCACCGCCGGGTCACCGATGGCCACCGAGTTCACCGGTCCGTACGGCAGTCGCCGTGGGACCGGGTCGGCACCGTCGGTGACGTCGATGGCGTAGGCCCACGAGGAAGTGCTGAACGGCTGCGAGCCGGCCGAGGCCACCAGCACCCGGCCGTCCGGGCCGAAGCCGAGCAGCGTGGTGTTGCGGTGGCCGAAGAAGGTCAGCTGCCGGGGGGTACCGCCGGCCACCGGGACCAGGTAGACCTCCGGCTCACCGTGCCGGCGCGACATCCAGGCCAGCAGCGTGCCGTCGGGCGACAGCCTCGGCCGCGCCACCGGCACCGCCTCGGCCGTCAGCCGACGGGCCTGGCCGCCATCGGCACCGGCCAGCCATACGTCGTTCTCGGCGACGAAGGTGAGCTGATCACCCTGGATGTGCGGAAACCTGAGATAGGCCCGGGCAGCAGTCATGGTCCGACCTTAGTGACGGCTGCCGACAAGATGCCAGCGGGTATCCGCCGTACGCCGCAGGCGTAAACAGGTATCACCGAAGGCAGGTTTCCCCTGCGCGGACTGCGAAGCCCTGCATTGTGAGCTACCTGCATTGTGAGCAACCAAGCTCAGCCGGTACCGCTGAGGATGCGGCGCAGTTGGGTCTCGGTCAGCGGCTTCCGGGCCAGGACCCCGCGCGGCACCGAATCACCGGCCGGACGCAGGCCCGCCACCAGCACCTCCAGATGTCGCCGCCAGGCAGCCGGGGCCACCGTCCGGGTGGTCTCGATCACGCCGCGGACCGACCAGAAGACCATCGTGATGTCACCCGGCGTCACCTCGGCCCGGATCCGGCCGTGGCGCTGGGCCTCGCTCAGCAGGCTCACCACCAGCTCCCGGAACTCCGTCAGGGCCTGCGGCTGGGCACCGGAGGAGTTCCACAGCTGCGGCAGGCAACCCGGCTGCTCGGCCTGCACCTGCCCTACCGCGGTCAGCAGCTCCTCCAACCCGGTGCCACCGCTACGGCCCGAGACGGCCCGGGCGAGTTCGAGCAGCCGCAACCGCAGGTCACCGATCAGCTCGTCGATCAGGGCCTGCTTGGTGGGAAACCGCCGGTACAGGGTGCCCATCCCGACACCGGCGACCCGAGCCACCTCCTCCACGCCGGCAGCCAACCCGCGCTCGGCAAAGACCTGAGCTGCCGCCTCCAGCAGGCGCTGCCGGTTGTGCGCGGCGTCGCGGCGTAACGGCCGACCGGTCCCCGACGTTGCCAGAGCGGGCATCCGCAGGCTCATTCCGGCTCGTCGCCCCGACCAGCGTGCCGCCGGCCACGATCGCAAGTTCGGGATGCGACATCGCGGCCTGCTCCTGCTGATGCGGATCACGAATCCCGTGCAGCGCCGGTATCAGCAGGCCGGCCAGCGCGGCCAGCAGCAAGGCTCCGGCGAGCATCCCGAATCCAGTGGTGTAGCCGGACTCCTTCGGCAGGCCGTTCGGCCACGCTCCGGACGTGACGACGCTGGCCATCACCGCGGCGCCGATCGAGCCGCCGATGGTGCGGATGTTGGCGTTCATCCCGCTGGCCACACCGGTCTGGCTGCTGGGCACCGAGTCGACGATGATCGTCGACATCGCGGCAAAGGCGAGACCGAAGCCCGCACCCAGCAAGAGCGTGGCAACGGCGATCTGCCAGATGTGGGAATGGGCGAAGGCCAGGATCAGAAGCGGCAGCACGCTCAGCGCCGAGCCGAACACCAGCACGGCCCTGGCGCTGAACCGGTACGCCAGCCGGCCGGAGAACACCCCGAATGCGAACATCGAGGCCGACATCGGCAGCACGATCAGGCCGGATTCGGTGATGCTGGCGTTGAAGCCGTAACCGGCCGAGGACGGCGCCTGCAGGAACTCGGGCAGGAAGGCGAAGATGGAGTACATCCCGACACCGAACAGGAACCCGACCAGATTGGTCGCCCACACGGCGGGGATCCGCATCATCCGCATGTCTATCAGTGGTTGCCGGGACCGCAGTTCGACCGCGATCCAGGCGATTGCCAGCAGGACCGCGGCTGCCAGCAGGCCGAGCACCGACACCGAGGACCACCCCCAGCCGGGCGCCTGGCTGACGCCCACCAGCAGCGCGACCAACCAGGCGGACAGCAGCACCGCGGCCGGCCAGCTGATCCGGCCCGGGCTGCGAACCGGAGATTCCGGCACCACGTAATGGGTCGCGACGGCAGCGACGGCCATCGCCCCACCCGGGATCCAGAACAGCCAGTGGTAGTCGAGGAGATTGACGATCGGGCCGGCCAGTACCAGCCCGAGGCCTCCTCCGACGGCCAGCAGCGCCGCTATCGCACCCACCGCGCCGGGCACCTTCTCGCGCGGGAACTCGTCGCGGATGATGCCGAAACCGAGCGGGATGAGCCCGCCGCCGACGCCCTGGATCACCCGGGCGATGATCATGACGGAGATCGAGGTTGCCAGCGCTGCCAGGATCGAGCCGAGCGCCAGGACCGCCAGCACGGCGACCAGCACCTTCTTCTTGCCGATCATGTCGCCGATCCGTCCGAGGATCGGGGTGCACACCGACGCCGACAGCAGGTAGGCGGTCAGCACCCAGGTCACCGTGCTCTGGCTGGTGTGCAGGCTGTGTTGCAGCAGCACCAGTACCGGCGACACCAGCGACTGCAGCAGCGAGAAGGTCCCGACCCCGACAGCCAGCACGAGGAAGGTGAGCTGATAGCGAGCGCGGTGCACGTCGGATGACATCAAAGCGGAGCTCCCGGTCACAAAGCGGAGCGCCAACTCCGGCTACGTCGGGGCTCAGCCTAGCGGTAAGCGGAACCGGAACCACTCCGATGGTGCGCCCGCGGCAGGACACCGCCGCCGAGCACCGCGGCTTCGGTTGTGCGTGCCGACCGCCTCCGCAGCTGGTACGCCGGCTGGTACTACGGTTCGAGCCATGACGACGTTCGATCCGCGGGGATGGCTGGCGGTCGCGCTGGAGGAGGCCAGGCTGGGCCTGGCCGAGGGTGGCATCCCGATCGGTGGCGCCCTGTTCGGCCGCGACGGCCAGTTGCTCGGACGTGGCCGCAACCGCCGGGTGCAGGACGACGACCCGTCGACGCACGGCGAGACCGCCGCCTTTCGCAATGCCGGCCGGCAGGCCTCCTACCGCGGCACCACCATGGTCACCACCCTGTCACCGTGCTGGTACTGCAGTGGGCTGATCCGTCAGTTCGGCATCTCACGACTGGTGATCGGTGAGGCCAGAACGTTCTACGGCGGCCATGACTGGCTTGCCGACAACGGCGTCGAGGTGCTGGTGCTCGACGATCCGGAGTGCGCGCGGCTGATGACCGATTTCATCGCCGCCCGCCCGGAACTCTGGAACGAGGACATCGGAGTGGAATGAGCGCGCTGAGTCGCGGCCGCTCCGGGCCGGCTGCGAAGTAGCATGCTGGCAAGGGGGCACCAGTGGTGGACGAGGCAAAGCTGGAAGCGGTGGAGGACGACCAGCCGCGAACCCCGCAGATCTCGGCAATCCGGCTGATCCTGGGATTCTTCGTCGCGCTGGCAACGCTCACCCGAGAACTGCCACCCCGTCCGGTCGTGGTGTTCGTGGCCTTCATCGTCTCGGGAGCGTGGTTCTGGAAGGCCCCGCCGTTCGACGTCGGTCCCCGGGTCGGGCTGGTCAACGGCTTCCTCCCGGCCACCATGGTCCGGACGGTGACCGCACTGCGCGAGGTCGGCGGCTGGGCGGTCGGGTTCGGGATCTGGGGCCTGATCT
>NZ_DASVQG010000056.1:0-8225 GCF_036389215.1 Jatrophihabitans sp. | reverse complement strand
CGCCGGCACCCAACGGCACCCCAGCGGTACTGCCAGCCCTCGGCTGGCCCACCGATCCGAGCCCCGCCAGCGATCCACGCCCACCCGCCAGCGATTCAAGCCCGGCCACCGATCGGAGCCCGGCCAGCGATCCCAGCCCGGCCAGCGATCCACGCCCACCCGGCACGACCGGCTCGGGGCACGACATCTCCGCCGGCACCCACGGACCCGGAGGTCGGGTGACGGTCCGGCCCGGTGATTCGCTGTGGTCGATCGCCGCCGATGGGCTGGGCGCGATGCCGTCGGCAGCACGCATCCAGGCCGAATGGCCGCGCTGGTACGCAGCCAACCGTCTGGTGATCGGCGCCGATCCCAACCTGCTCCGGCCGGGCGCCAGCCTGGTGGTTCCCGCACCCGCCCGCACGGAGACCGGACCATGACGACGTCAGCGCTACCAGTCCCGCTCGACGAGCGCGACCACGAACACGAGCGCGACCACGGCCACGGACCGGAGTGCGGCCACGGACCCGAGCGCGGCCACGAGCGCGACCACGGACCCGAGCGCGACCACGACCCGGTGTCTCACAGCCAGGCCGGGACGCAGCGATTCCTGCTCCGGCCCGCCCCACGTCGGGAACCACTGTTCGACGACGAGCAGCCCGGCCGGCACCTGAGCGTGGTGGGCCCGCTGGACCAGCCGCTGCCCTTCGACGCCCTGGGCGACGCCACAGCTTGGGCATTGCGGTTGCCTCCCCAGCCCGACCCGTTCGCGGTCCGGCCCACTGGCCGGCACGAGCTGCCGGAGCCGACCGCACTGGCCAGGCGGCTGGTGATCGGCGTCATCGAGACTGCCACCGGACGCCGATCCGCGTCACAACTGCGCCACCACACCAGCCCGACGGTGCAGGCGGGGCTGGCCCGCGACGCCGGCCGGATAAGCCGGCTGGGTACCGCCCGCAGGCCGGCCGCGCTGCACTCCCTGCATGTCATCGAGCCGGCCGACGGGGTGGCCGAGGTTGCCGCGGTGCTGCGGGTCGGCGACCGCTTCCGGGCGCTGGCGCTCCGCCTGGAGGGATTGGACGGCCGGTGGCGGTGTGTCCGCCTGCAGATCGGCTGAACCGGGCGGCGGAGGAACGAACGGGGGTGTTCCTCGCCGCCCGGTGCGGCTCAGCGCTTGCGCTTGTTGCCCCGGCTCCCCCGGTTCGGGTTCGCCCGCCGCTGCTTGGCGGTTCCGGCCCGGGTGCCACCGGCCGGCGCGGCGCCGCCCTCGACGTGCACCTCGGGGGTCTCCGAACCCAGCGCCGGGGCGCTGTAGGTCAGCGGAGCGGTCTCGGCCCTGGGACGGCCCAGGCCCTTGGCGGAGATGTGCGGGTGGTCCTCCTGCTCGGGCTGCGTCGCCAGGGCGGCCAGCACGCCGTCGGCATCCAGTTCGGCCGGGGTGTCCCCGGGCATCACCTCGGGCGCCGGCGGCTCGTCGCCCTCGATCTGCACCTCGAGGTTGAACAGGAACCCGACGGACTCCTCCTGGATGGCGTCCATCATCGCCTGGAACATGTCGAAACCCTCCTTCTGGTATTCCACCAGGGGGTCTCGCTGGGCCATCGCGCGCAGGCCGATGCCCTCTTGCAGGTAGTCCATCTCGTACAGGTGCTCGCGCCACTTGCGGTCCAGCACCGACAGCAGCACCCGGCGCTCGAGCTCCCTGGTGACCTCCGCGCCCAGCTCCGCCTCGCGCTGGTCATAGGCAGCCTGGGCGTCGGCCACGATCTCCTCGACCAGGAACTCGCGGGTCAGGTCGTTGCGCTCGCCACCGGCGGTCTTGATCGCCTCGTCGGGAGTCAGCGAGATCGGGTACAGCGTCTTCAGCGCCACCCACAGCTGCTCCAGGTCCCACTCCTCCGGATAGCCCGAGGAGGTCGCACCCTGGACGTACGAGGTCACCACCGAGGTGATCATCGGCCGGATCTGGTCGCTGAGATCGGCACCGGAGAGCACCTGGCGACGCTCGTCATAGATCACCGTGCGCTGCTTGTTGAGCACCTCGTCGTACTTGAGGACGTTCTTGCGGATCTCGAAGTTCTGCTGCTCGACCTGCGTCTGGGCGGACTGGATCGCCTTGGACACCGTCTTGTTCTCGATCGGGGTGTCCTCGGGCAGCCGGAGCATGTTCATGATCATGGCGATCCGGTCGCCGTTGAAACGCACCATCAGGTCGTCACCCAGCGAGAGGTAGAACCGGGACAGGCCCGGGTCACCCTGCCGGCCGGAGCGGCCGCGCAGCTGGTTGTCGATCCGGCGGGACTCGTGCCGCTCGGTTCCCAGCACGTACAGGCCACCGAGTTCGACGACCTCGTCGTGCTCGCGGGCGTTGCGCTCCTTCGCCTTGCTCAGCGCCGCCGGCCAGGCCGTCTCGTATTCCTGCGGGGTGTCACTCGGGCTCAGTCCCAGCTCGCGAAGCTCGCTGTCGGCGGCGAACTCCGGGTTGCCGCCGAGCATGATGTCGGTACCGCGACCGGCCATGTTGGTGGCGACGGTCACCGCGCCCTTGCGCCCGGCCATGGCGACGATCGCCGCTTCACGATCGTGCTGCTTGGCGTTGAGGACCTCGTGCGGAACGCCCCGGCGCAGCAGCAGGTTCGCCAGGACCTCGGACTTGGCGACGCTGGCGGTACCGACCAGGACCGGCTGGCCCTTCTCGTGCCGTTCGGCGATGTCGTCGACCACCGCCGCGAACTTGGCATCCTCGGTCTTGTAGATCAGGTCGGTGTCGTCCTTGCGGATCATCGGACGGTTGGTCGGGATCGGCACCACGCCCAGCTTGTAGATCTGGTGCAGCTCGGCTGCCTCGGTCTGTGCGGTACCGGTCATGCCGGAGAGCTTGGAGTACAACCGGAAGTAGTTCTGCAGCGTGATGGTGGCCAGCGTCTGGTTCTCCTGCTGGATCTGCACGCCTTCCTTGGCCTCGATGGCCTGGTGCATGCCCTCGTTGTACCGCCGGCCGGCCAGCACCCGTCCGGTGAACTCGTCGACGATCAGCACCTCACCGTTGCGGACGATGTAGTCCCGGTCGCGCTTGTACAGCTCCTTGGCCTTCAAGGCGTTGTTCAGGTACCCCACCAGCGGCGTGTTCGCGGCTTCGTAGAGGTTGTCGATCCCGAGCTGGTCCTCGACGAACTCGACGCCGACCTCGGTGACCGCGACGGTGCGCTTGCCTTCCTCGACCTCGTAGTGCTCGTCCTTCCTCATCCGGGGCGCCAGCCGGGCGAACTCGGGGTACCAGCGCTGGTTCTCATCGGCCGGGCCGGAGATGATCAGCGGGGTCCGGGCCTCGTCGATCAGGATCGAGTCGACCTCGTCGACGATGGCGTAGTTGTGGCCGCGCTGCACCAGGTCATCCAGCGACCAGGCCATGTTGTCGCGCAGGTAGTCGAAGCCGAACTCGTTGTTCGTGCCGTAGGTGATGTCACAGGCATAGCTGGCCCGGCGCGCCTCGGGTGTCATGTTCGACAGGATCTTGCCCACCGAGAGCCCGAGGAAGCGGTGCACCCGGCCCATCCAGTCGGCGTCGCGGGAGGCGAGGTAGTCGTTCGTGGTCACCACGTGCACGCCGTCGCCGGAGAGCGCGTTCAGGTAGGCCGGCAGCGTCGAGACCAGCGTCTTGCCCTCACCGGTCTTCATCTCGGCGATGTTGCCCAGGTGCAGCGCCGCACCGCCCATCAGCTGCACGTTGTAGTGGAACTGGCCCAGCGTCCGGCGGGCCGCTTCACGGACCACCGCGAACGCCTCGGGCAGCAGCTCGTCGAGGGTCTCCCCCTCGCCGTACCGGGCCCTGAACTGATCGGTCAACGCACGCAGTTCGGCGTCAGTGAGATCGACGTAGTCCTCTTCGAGGCTGTCGATATGATTGGCGATGGACGTCAGTCGCCGGATGATCTTGCCTTCGCCGGCGCGCAGCAGCTTGTTTAATACCACGCGGACATGCTACTTGGCTCCCGCTCGGCGCAGGATTTGAATGTCGTATCTGGCACCGTGGGGGCTATGGCGGACTGGAACGGAGTAGAGTTCGAAGGCCTGGTGCTGCATTCCGGACGGCTGACGCTGCGGCCCTGGCAGCCGGGCGACGCCGCAGCGGTGCAGGCCGTCATGGCCGACGAGCGGATGCACCGGCACCTGCCGCTGCCCTGGCCCTACAGCGCCGAGGATGCCCGCGGTCTGGTCACCGAGCAGGGCCGGGCCGCGGGCAGCCGGCTGGACTGCGCCATCGCCGAGAACACCAGTGGGCGGCTGGTCGGCAGCGCCACCCTGCAGCTGCCCTCGCCCGGCGCCGGCGGCGCTGACAGCGCCGAGATCGGTTACTGGGTGGCTGTGGCTGACTGGGGCCGGGGCTTTGCCACCGAGGCCACCCGGACGTTGGCACGCTTCGGCTTCGGCAACGGCCTGATCCGGATCCGGATCCGGTGTGAGGTGCCGCACGTCGCCTCCGCCGCGGTGGCGCTGCGGGCCGGCTTCGGCTTCGAGTCGATCAGCCGGGCCAGCCTGCGCGGCACCGGTGGTTCGGTGCTCGACGCTGCCGTCTTCGCCCGGACGGCCACCGACCCCGACGAGCCGGTCGCAGTGTCCTGGCCGGTGTTCGGGCCGGTCAGCGACGGGGTGGTCACCGTGCGCCCCGTCGGTCCGCACGACTGGCCGGTCCTGCTCGCCGAGGCCAACAATGACGCCGCCCGGCAGTGGGGGTTCAGCGACGAGCGGGTGACCGAGGCGCAGGCCAGGGACCGGGCCGGCCGGGCAGGGCTGGACCGGCTGGTGAGCGGCCAGAACTGGCTGCTGATCTGCGACGCCGCCACCGGCGCCGGGGCCGGCATCCTGACCCTGCGACGGTTCGGGCCGCCGGGAGTGGTGGCCATCGGCTACGGGGTGCTTCCGGAATTCCGCGGGCGTGGCTTCACCGCCCGGGCGCTGGCGCTGCTGGCCGGCTGGGCGTTCAGGAGGACGCAGATCGTCCGGCTGGAGCTCGGCTGCAAGGCCGGCAACGTCGCCTCGGCTCGCGCGGCGCTGGCCGCCGGCTTCGTCCAGGAGGGCCGGCGGGCCGGCCGGCTGCGCAACCCCGACGGCAGCTACAGCGACGAGCTGGTGTTCGGGCTGGTCCGCCCGCCGGCCTGAGGCGGCTCACGCCGCCCCGAGGTGGCCGAGGCGGCAAGCCTCAGCGCCGGTACAGCCGGTGCTTGGCGATGTACTGCACCACCCCGTCGGGCACCAGGTACCAGACCGGCCGGCCGGCCTGGACCCGTTGCCGGACCGCCGAGGACGAGATCGCCATCGCCGGCACGTCCAGCAACGTGACGATGTCGGGGGGCAGGTGATCTCCGGACAGGTGGTAGCCGGGCCGGGTGACCCCCACCAGATGGCACTTGCGAAACAGCTCGTCGGCGTCCTTCCAGGACAGGATCGCCTGCAGCGCGTCGGCCCCGGTGATGAAGAACAGCTCGGCTCCGGCGCGGATGGCCGCGATGTCACCCACCGTGTCGACGGTGTACGTCGGTCCCGGGCGGTCGACGTCCACCCGGCTGACCCAGAACCGCGGATTGGACGCGGTCGCCACCACCGTCATCAGGTAGCGGTGCTCGGCGGTGCTCACCTCCCGCTCGGCCTTCTGCCACGGCTGCCCGGTCGGGACGAAGACCACCTCGTCGAGGTCGAACAGGTCGGCCACCTCGCTGGCCGCGACCAGGTGGCCGTGATGGATCGGGTCGAAGGTGCCGCCCATGATGCCCACCCGGCGCGGCTGGCCGTCGGCTGGAACTACCGCCGGCCAGCTTCCGGACTCGGACTGAGCGGTCATGGCGGGCATCCTATGGGCCGTCGGGGCCGGCGCCCGCCAGGCTGGCTCAGCGCTGCGCCGCGGTGCTCGGCGTGATCGGCGCCGGCAGGATCGACTCGCCGGTCAGCCAGCGGTCGACGCCGGCCGCGGCCGAGCGGCCCTCGGCGATCGCCCACACGATCAGGCTCTGCCCCCGCCCCATGTCGCCGGCCACGAACACGCCGTCGACGCTGGTGGCGAAGTCGGCGTCACGGCCCACGTTGCCGCGCTCGGTGAGCCGCACCCCGAGACCGTCCAGCAGCTCGTTGCGCTCGGGGCCCAGGAAGCCCATCGCCAGCAGCACCAGCTCGCACTCCAGATCGAACTCGGTGCCCGGAACCTTCTGGAACCGGCCGTCGACCAGCTCGACCTGATGCGCTCGCAGCCCGCGCAGGTTGCCCTGCTCATCGCCGAGGAAGCACTCGGTGTTCACGGCGAACACCCGCTCGCCGCCCTCCTCGTGGGCCGAGGCGGTCCGGTACATCAGCGGCCAGGTCGGCCACGGGTGCTCCTCGGACCGGGCAGCCGGCGGCCGGGCCAGGATCTCGAACTGGTGCACCGACACCGCACCCTGCCGGTGCGCGGTGCCGAGGCAGTCGGCGCCGGTGTCCCCGCCGCCGATGATCACCACCCGCTTGCCGGCCGCCGAGATCGGTGTGGTGTCGTAATCGCCCTGCTGGACGCGGTTGGCCGGCGGCAGGTACTCCATCGCCTGGTAGACGCCGGTGAGTTCACGGCCCGGGATCGGCAGGTCGCGCCAGGCCGTGGCGCCGCCGGCCAGCAACACCGCGTCGTAGTCCTGGCGCAACTGCTCGACGGAGATGTCCACCCCGACGTTGACCCCGGTGCGGAACTCGGTGCCTTCGGCGCGCATCTGCTCCAGCCGCCGGTCGATCACCCGCTTCTCCATCTTGAACTCGGGGATGCCGTAGCGCAGCAGCCCGCCGATCCGGTCGGCGCGTTCGAGCACGCTGACCTGGTGGCCGGCCCGGGTCAGCTGCTGGGCGGCTGCCAGCCCCGCGGGACCCGAGCCGACGACCGCAACCCGCTTGCCGGTCGGCCGGCTGGCCGGTAGCGGCGTCACCCAGCCGTTGTCCCAGGCGTGCTCGATGATCTCCTTCTCGACCTGCTCGATGGTCACCGGGTCCTGGCTGATCCCCAGCACGCAGGACGCCTCGCACGGCGCCGGGCAGAGCCGCCCGGTGAACTCAGGGAAGTTGTTGGTGGCATGCAGCCGGTCGATGGCATCCCGCCAGCGGTCCCGGTACACCAGGTCGTTCCACTCCGGAATCAGGTTTCCCAGCGGGCAGCCGTTGTGGCAGAACGGGATGCCGCAGTCCATGCACCGGCTGGCCTGGGTTCGGGTGACCGCGTCGTCGGCCGGTTCGTAGACCTCGCGCCAGTCCTGGATGCGGACCGCGACCGGCCGCCGCCGCGGAAGCTCGCGGTCATGCTTGAGAAATCCGGTGATATCGCCCACTGGCCAGCCCGTCTCGTGGAGTTGCCTGCACACGGGACAGCACCGGCCCACCGAAAGGATACGTGAGGAGGAGCGACAGTTGTGGACAGACAGCAGAGCCGGGGCGGACCGCGATGTCGCGGCCAGCCCCGGCTCCGAGCCCGGCTAGATCAGCCGATCAGGTGCGATGACCTGATCAGGCGGTCGCCGGGTAGACCCCGAAGGTCGCCAGCCAGTCCTGGACGACCTTGATGTCCACCCGCTGGTAGCCGCCGAGGTAGCGGCAGTTCTGGGTGTAGGTGTAGCTGGTCACGGTCACGACGTAACCGTTGAGGAAGGTCGGGCCGCCGGAGTCGCCGAAGCAGGTGCCGCCGGTGCCGCGGTTGTCGTTGGGGTTTCCGTTGAGCTGCAGGATCTGGTTGGTCAGCTTCTGCCCCGGCTGCACCGTGTACCGGCGGATCAGCGGGTAGCTCATCGGCTGGGGCTTCTGCGGCCCGGAGTCCGGCTTACGCACCTCGGTGCCGTAGCCGACCGAGGTGAACAGGGTCTGGTTCAACCTGGGCTGGGCGTAGGCGTCGAGGTAGTTCAGCGGAGCCAGGGTCGCCGGCTCGATGTTGGTCACCGGGCGGTCCAGCACGATCACACCGACGTCGTTCCAGTTGTTCAGGTCGGTGAAGCCGGAGTAGTCCGGGTGAGCGTAGGCGGTGCCGGACAGGAAGCCGGCCGCTTCGATCTCAGCCTGGGTGTAACCGGTATCCGGGTTGGCCGCGACCTGGTAGCCCGACGGCGGCTCGAGGGCCACCACCGAGCGGAAGTCGACCAGGGTCTTGCCGACCGTGTCAACCGTGCAGTGCGCGGCCGTGAGCAGGACGGTGGGAGTGACCAAGGTCGCCGTGCAGCGGAACCGGCCGTCCGGAGTGTAGTACAGGA
>NZ_DASVQG010000055.1:0-9948 GCF_036389215.1 Jatrophihabitans sp. | reverse complement strand
CCCCTCGCCGCCGCCCAACGCCACCCACGCGCCGCTGTCTACGGTCGCGCCGTCGTCGCCCAGCAAGCCCAATCCCGCGCTGGTCCCGCCGGAGCTCGCCAAGTACTGCCACTCCGGTTTTCCGCTGGAAGGGGTGTACTCACCACAGCGGCTGACCGTCAAGGAACCGTGCGTGGCAGTCACCGGAATCGCCTCGGCAATCGATCGCGAGCATGACGGCGACATGCACATCTCACTCACCGGGGTCAACCCGAAGTGGCTCAACTCGGTCAACCGCGATCGCTCGGACCAGAGCCTGGTGATCGAGGCGGTGCCTTCGATCCCGATGAAGATGCCACCGCTGAAGTCCCGGGTGACGATCGTCGGCCCCTGGGTCCTGGACACCCAGACCGGGTGGCTGGAGATCCATCCGGTCTGGGCGATCCTGCCCGCCTGAGCCGGCAGCCTCAGCTGAGCGGGCGCAGCAGCACCCACATCAGCGCGGCCACCGCCGCCGACGCCGGGATCGTCAGCACCCACGCGCCGACGATGTTGCCGGCCACGCCCCACCGGACCGCCGACAGCCGCCGGGTGGCGCCGGCGCCCATGATCGAGGTGCTGATGACGTGCGTGGTCGAGATCGGCAGCCCGAACTGGGCGGCGGTGAAGAGCACCCCGCTGGCCACCGACTGGGACGCGAAACCGCTGACCGGGCTGAGCGAGTAGATCCGCCGGCCGACGGTGCGCATGATGCGCCAGCCACCGGCGTAGGTACCCGCGGCGATGGCGGCGGCCGCGGACAGGATCACCCACAGCGGGATGGCCTCGCCCTTGCCCAGGTGGCCCGAGACGACCAGGGTCAGGGCGATCACGCCCATGGTCTTCTGGGCGTCCTGGCTGCCGTGCCCGAAGGCCATCGCCGCCGCGCTGACCACCTGCGCCCACCGGAACCGCCGCGTGGTCCGGTGATAGTTCGCCCGGCGGAACAGCCACAGCAGCAGCAGCATGAACAGGTAGCCCAGCACCAGGCCGGTCAGCGGCGAGGCGACCATCGGGATGACCACCTTGTCCACCATGTTGGACCACTTGACGCCCTCGGAGCCGGCCAGCGCCGCGCCGATCAGCCCGCCGATCAGGGCATGCGAGGACGAGGAGGGCAGGCCGAACCACCAGGTGCCCAGGTTCCAGACGATCGCCCCGAGCAGGGCGGCCAGCACGATGAGCAGCCCGTCCCGGCCGGTGGGCGGGTCGATGATGCCCTTGCCGACAGTGGCGGCAACCTTGGTCGAGACCAGGGCGCCCAGCACGTTCATCACCGCGGCCATCGCCAGCGCGACCCGGGGCGTCAGTGCCCGGGTCGAGACCGACGTAGCGATGGCGTTGGCCGAGTCGTGGAAGCCGTTGGTGTAGTCGAAGGCCAGCGCGACGGCGACGATCACGATCGCGAGTGCCGTCACGCTCACGTCAGGGACCACCAGCGCCGATCGGCCACAACCGGCCCGGTCACGACTCCTTCACCGCGATCGTCTCCACCGCGTGCGCGACGTGTTCCAGGGCGTCGGCGGCCTCTTCGAGCAGGTCCGCGACCTGGCGCAGCTTGAGCACCTGCAGGGTGTCGTAGCTGCCGCCGAACAGCTGGGACAGCAGTTGGCGATGTACCTGGTCGGCCTCGTTCTCCACCTCGTTGACCTTGATCCAGTACGGCTCCAGGTCCTGCAGGGTGGCCAGCCTCCCCATCGCGTCCGCGGTCTCGCTCGAGGCCCGCTGGACCAGCCGGATCTGATCCATCAGCAGGGCCGGCAACTCCCCGACGTCGGCGAGCACGATGAAGTCGGTCGCCTCATCCATCGCGTCCACCACGTCGTCCAGCGCGCTGGCTAGCCGGTAGATGTCCTCCCGGTCGAACGGCGTCACGAAGCTCTTGTTCAGCTGGCGCAGGATGCGGTGGGTGACAGCATCCCCGGCATGCTCGAGGTCGCGCATGGCGGCCGCGATCTTGACGCGGTCGGCAGCCGGCTCGCACAGCCCGGCCAGCACGTCGGCGGAGGCCGCGACATTGCGGCCACCCTCGGCGAGCAGGTCGTAGAACGCGGTGTCCCTGGGGGTGAATCGTCCTGCCATGCCGCCCCTCGCCGTCAGAAGCCGGTGGTTGGGCCCAACCTGCCGGAGTACTCCGCCGACAGTAGCGGGGCCGGTGGCCAGCGGTGCGCTCGCCACGGCTTTTCGGTGGTTGCCAAAGATTGACAAACTTTTTGACATCGCCTCCCGGCACGCTGGGACGCGAGCCCGCCGCAGACACCGATTACACTGAGCCGGAATGCTTGCACCGAGCCGAATGCGCGAATCGGCACACTGAACGGTCGGCGGGAAGATTGGCTTTGATCTGGTGTCAGCGGTAACAAGCGAGTCGGCCAAGTTGCTCGCGGTGAGCGATCTGCACATGGGCTATGCCGACAACCGGAAGATCGTGGACCGTCTGCAGCCGACCACCGATCAGGACTGGCTCCTGGTCGCCGGTGACGTCGGTGAGATCGCCGAGCAGATCGCGAGCACCCTGCAGGTGCTGCGCAGCCGGTTCGCCACCGTCGTCTGGGTGCCTGGCAACCATGAGCTGTGGTCGCACAAGGCTGATCCGCTGACCTTGCGCGGAAACTACCGCTACCACCACCTGGTGGGGCTCTGCCGCGACCTCGGCGTGCTCACGCCGGAGGATCCCTACCCGGTGTGGTCCGGTGCCGGCGGCCCGGTCACGGTGGCCCCGCTGTTCCTGCTCTATGACTACACGTTCCGCCCGCCGGGTGCCCAGACCCAGGAGGCGGCGCTGGAGGTCGCGTACCAGAGCGGGATCGTCTGCACCGACGAGCACCTGCTGCACCCGGACCCCTATCCCAGCCGGGAAGCCTGGTGCCGCGCCCGGGTGGAGTACACCATGCGCCGGCTGGAGGCCCGCGACCCGAACATCCCCACCGTGCTGGTCAACCACTACCCGCTGACCCGGCTACCTACCCTGGTGCTGCGCTACCCCGAGTTCGCGCAGTGGTGCGGCACCGAGCTGACCGCGGACTGGCACCAGCGCTACGCCGCCACCACGGTGGTGTACGGCCACCTGCACATCCCGCGGACCACCTTCGAGGACGGCACCCGGTTCGAGGAGGTCTCGTTGGGTTATCCCCGGGAGTGGCGCAGCCGCAGCCAGATCAAGCAGTGGCCGCGCCAGATCCTGCCCGTGCCGGCGTGATCGAGCGCCTGCTGCCCTCCTGGGTACGGGCGGTGGACACCACACAGGACGCCTCCGAGGACACGTTGTGGCCTGCCGAGCGGGCGGTCGTCAGCCGGGCGGTCACCAAGCGGCGGGTGGAGTTCGCCACCGTCCGGGTCTGTGCCCGGGCCGCGCTCGCGGAGCTCGGAGTGCCGCCGGCGCCCATCCTGCCCGGCGCCCGCGGAGCTCCCGGGTGGCCCGCGGGCATCGTCGGCAGCATGACCCACTGCGCCGGCTACCGGGCTGCCGCGGTGGCCACGGAGGAGTTCGCCGCCAGCATCGGCATCGACGCCGAACCGCACGCGCCGCTGCCCGACGGCGTGCTGGATGCCATCGCCCGGCCCGAGGAGCACCGCTGGCTGGCCGAGCTGGCGGTCAGCGCACCGCACGTGCACTGGGACCGGCTGCTGTTCAGCATGAAGGAGTCGGTCTACAAGGCGTGGTTCCCGCTCACCGGCAGCTGGCTGGACTTCGAGGAGGCCAGCATCACCGTCGAGCCGTCCGCCGGCGCCTTCGCCGCCGTCCTGCAGGTGCCTGGTCCGGTGCTCGGCGGGCGCGAGCTGACCACCTTCGCCGGCCGGTTCAGCACGTCTGACACCCTGGTGCTGACGGCGATCGCAGTGCCTGCCGGCGCCGGCTGAGCGTGGATGCCGAGCTGCGCAGCATCGCCGCCGACCAGTTCTGGCTGAGCCCCCAGCTACCGGCGCGACAGCCTGGGCCTGCACTTCACCTGGATCTCGGACGCGGCGGCGGTCACCCCGGTGCTGGTCGAGATCGAGCGTCGGCTGGCGCCGCTGGGCGCCCGGCCGCACTGGGCGAAGCTTCTCTGCACGGAACCGGCGGGGCTGGGCGAACTCTATGACCGCTACGCCGACTTCGGGCGGTTGCCGGCGCTGCGCGATCCCACCCGTAAGTTCGCCAATCGTTTTATAGAGAGGTACGTTTCTGCTGCCTCATCGGAGCAGCGGTGTGTTTCCAGGTGTCTACAACCTGGGATGGCCTGGCTACATCGCCGAAATTTAATTCCAGACAGTCTGCGGAATAGGCGCCTAGTGAATGCCCGACGGTGCCCGAGGCGGCTTCCGGGACGGGTATGCGTTCTGGTTTAACCTTACGTCGTGTGATAATCCGCAGTCGCCAGGGCAGGTCACCGTGGCTGCAGCCGTGCCGTGGTCCGGACGGAGCATCGGAAAAGGCGTGACACTATGTCTATGGTTGGATAGCGACCAACGGTTAAGACTTACGTGCAATGCCTCGTTACCGCTTGTCCTCAGAAACTGGAGGGCGCTCGGCATGGTTTTGCATGCCGTGGCCATCCAGCCGTCCAAGCCGATGACCCGCTCCCAGGGCCCCGGATCAGAATCTCCTGACGCCGGTTCCCGGCCGGGCGCGTCCATCACCACCGTCGCGGTGGTAGGTACCAACCTCTCGGGCATCGTGACCCTGTGGTCCGGCGGGGCGGCGGCGATGTTCGGTTGGACCGAGGAGGAAGCGCTCGGCCGGCCGGTCGCCGAGCTCGCGAACTGGGGGCTGTCACGCAAGGACGTCACCGAGTTCCTCTTCATCGGTACCAGCGGTCTGTGGGTGCACGAGCACGAGGTCACCACCAGAACCGGCGAGCGGATGCGGCTGAAGACGACTGCCTCGCTGGTCAGCGGGGCCGAGGGCGTGGACGAGATCCTGGCCTCGGCCACCCGGATGGAACTGCCCGAAGGGCGGATGCGGCTGTCGATGACCGAGCGCCCGTTCCGGGCCCTGCTCGAACGCGGCAGCGACCTGGTCATCATCTGTGACCGCAACCTGGTCATCAGCTACGCCGGCCCGTCGCTGTGGCAGATGTTCGGGTGTGTGCCGCGCGAGGTGATCGGCCACTCCGGCTGGGACTACGTGCATCCCGAGGATTTACCGGCGGTACGCCGCGACTGGGAGAGCGCGGTCAAGGGGGCGGGGGAGTACCTCCGGCTGGAACTGCGGATACGCAACGGCGAGGGCAACTGGCGCTGGATCGAGACCCGGATCAGCAACCTGGTCGCCGATGTATCCATCGGCGCAATGATTCTCAACATCCGTGATGTCACCGATCAGCACGAGACCGCCGAGGCACTGGCCTCCAGCGAGCACCTGCTGCAAACCATCGTGGACGCTTCGGTCGAGGGCGTCTGCATCGTCGATCCCGAAGGCGCCATCGTGCTGGCGAACTACCGGGTAGCCGACATGCTGGCGGTCGACCACGTCCGGTTGCTGGCCGGCACGGTCTGGGATTTCTTCGACGAGGAGACCTCGGAGATGCTGCGGCAACGGCTGCGCCAGCGGGCTCTGGGCGTGCGCGAGCTCTACGAGTTCAGCTTCCGCAGGCTGGACGGCCAGCGCCGCTGGCTGCGGGTCGCCGGTGCGCCCTGGTATGACCAGACCACCCGCTACATGGGTGCCATCGGGATGATCAGCGACATCACCGACCAGAAGCAGCAGGAGGAGCTCGCCGGTCCTGGCTACGGCGCATCGGCGGTGTCGCCCCGGGCGCCCGAGAGCCCCGGGGCCTACCTCGCGGCCAGGTTCTCCGAGCGTGCCGCCCAGTTGGCGTTGTCGGCCGACTTCGCCCCCGTCCCGCAGTCCGGGCGCTTGCTGCCGGGGCTGGAACGGCTCTCCCGCCGCGAGGTCGAGGTGGTCCAGATGCTGTTGCTGGGTGACCGCGTCCCGGTCATCGCCAGGCAGCTGTTCATCAGCCAGAGCACGGTCCGCAACCACCTGTCCTCGGTGTTCCGCAAGCTCCGGGTGAGCTCTCAGCAGGAGCTCATCGTGTTGCTGCGCGAGCGTTATCCGGCTGACCGCAACGGCTGAGCCCACAGGCTCCGGGAGTCGCTGGAAGAGCGCAGCCTGGCAGGGTGCGCGTGGCGGGGGCGCCAGTAGGCTGGCGGCCGTGGCCGACTTCGACCTGGCAATCATCGGAACCGGATCCGGCAACTCGCTGGTCACCGCGGATTTCGACGACAAGCGGGTGGCGATCATCGAGGGGGGAACCTTCGGTGGCACCTGCCTGAACGTCGGCTGCATCCCCACCAAGATGTACGTCTACGCCGCCGATGTCGCCAACACCGTCCGGCATGCCGCCCGGTTCGGGATCGACGCCCGGCTGGAGGGCGTCCGGTGGCGCGATATCCGCGACCGGGTGTTCGGCCGGATCGATCCCATCTCGGCTGGTGGCCAGGCGTACCGAACCAACGGCCCCAACACCACCACGTTCCTCGGCCACGCCGAGTTCACCGGGCCGAAGTCGCTGCGGATCAGCACCGGCGACCAGATCAGCGCCGACCAGATCGTGATCGCTGCCGGCGGCCGGCCGATGGTGCCCGACGTGGTGGAGCAGTCCGGCGTTCCGTACTCCACCTCGGACACCATCATGCGCTTGGACGAGCTGCCCGGGCGGTTGGTGATCCTGGGTGGCGGCTACATCAGCGCGGAGTTCGCGCACGTCTTCGCAGCGCTCGGCAGCCAGGTCAGCGTGGCGGCCCGTGGCACCCGGTTGCTGCGTCACCTGGACTCGGAGATCTCCGACCGCTTCACCCAGCTGGCGGCCACCCGGTGGGACCTGCATCTGGGCGTCGAGGCCGGCAAGTTCAGCGGGGACGAGGACGGAGTCCGGCTCGACTTCACCGACGGCTCGTCCGCCGAGGGCGATGTGCTGCTGGTGGCGACCGGGCGGATCCCGAACACCGACCGGCTGGGGCTGGCCGCGGCTGGAATCCAGACCCTCTACGACGGCCGGGTCAAGGTGGACTGCTACGGCCGGACCAATGTCGAGGGCGTGTGGGCGCTGGGTGACGTGGCCTCGGACTTCCAGCTCAAGCATGTGGCCAATCACGAGGCGAGGGTCATCGCGCACAACCTGGCCCACCCCGAGGACCTGCGGGAGTTCGATCACCGGTTCGTGCCGTCGGCCGTCTTCACCGACCCGCAGATCGCCAGCGTCGGGTTCACCGAGGACGAGGTCCGCGCGGCCGGGCTGAACTACGTCACCGCCACCCAGGCCTACGGTGACACCGCCTACGGCTGGGCGATGGAGGACCAGAGCGGCATCTGCAAGCTGATCGCCGACCGGGGCACCGGACTGCTGCTGGGCGCGCACTTGATGGGCTACCAGGCCTCCAACCTGATCCAGCCGCTGATCCAGGCGATGTCCTTCGGCCAGCGGGTGCCCGACCTGGCCCACGGCCAGTACTGGATCCACCCCGCGCTGATGGAGGTCGTGGAGAACGCCCTGCTGAAACTGGACCTGACCGCGCGGTGAGCCCGGCCCATCGCGGGCGTGGATCGGCCTTTCCGGAGAAGGGCAATCTTCTCCCCGTCAGCCGGCTTGCGGCGGGCTGAGCGAGGCGATGCCGAGCGCATCCACCGGCCCGTCACCGGCGCCGAGGCCGACCAGGCCGTGCTCGACGGCGAGCCCGGCGACCAGGGCGGCCCGGCGGGCGGCCACCGGCAGCGGGTCGCCGCGGCCCAGGCAGGCGGCCAGCGCGGCCGAGTGGGTGCAGCCGGCGCCATGGGTGGCGGCCCGGTCGTGCCTGCTGACCGGAATCTCCAGGTGCCGGCCGTCGGCGAGCAGGTGATCGACCGGCCGGCTGCCGTGCCCGCCGGTGACCAGTGCGGCCCGGGCCCCGAGCGCCAGCAGGGCCTCGGTCAGCCGGTACCGGTCCTCGGTGGCCAGGCCGGTCAGCGCCTGCGCCTCCATCAGGTTCGGGGTCACCACGGTGGCCAGCGGAAACAGCAGTTCGACCAGGGCCCGGACCGCGGCCGGCTCCAGCAGCTGGGCGCCGGAGGAGGCGATCATCACCGGATCGACCACCAGTGGCTGCCGGCGGCCGGCCAGCGCGGCGGCCACGGTGGTGATGATCGGTTCGGAGAACAGCATGCCGGTCTTCACGGCGGCCGGCGGCAGGTCGGAGTACACCGCCGCCAGCTGGGCCTGGATGAATTCCGGCGGGCATGGGTGGATGGCGGTCACGCCGATGGTGTTCTGAGCGGTCAGCGCCGCGATCACCGACATCCCGTGCACCCCGCAGCGCGCGAACGCCTTGAGGTCGGCCTGGATGCCGGCGCCGCCACCGGAATCCGACGATGCGATCGTCAGGACCCGGACGACGCTGGATAACCGTGGCTGCACGGTACTAACCTAGAGCAGTCCCCGCGGGAGCCCGGCATATCGGGCTGAGAGGGTGGCACAGCTGGGCGGTGTTCCGCCGGGCGTGGCCGCCGACCGCTTGAACCTGATCCGGTTAGTACCGGCGAAGGGAGTGAGGTAGCCGCCATGGCTGTCGACACCCGGCCAGACCTGTCCTCCGATCCACACGCCGAAGCCCCGACCACCCTCAACGAGGCTGCCCCGCGCACCCTCGGCCTGCTGGACCAGCTGGGCTTCTGGGGCAATGTCGGGGTGAGCCTGCTCGGCTTCAGCGGCGCCATCGCGATCCTGGCGCCCTACGGCGTGCGGCCGCTCAGCTTCACCGCCGCGGTGGCCGCCGCCGTCCTGGGCTCGGTGCTCGGCGGGCTGATCCTGGGCGGCTCGCTGGTGCTAGGCGCCCGGACCGGCGCACCGGCCATGGTACTGCTGCGGGGGCTGCTCGGCGCCAAGGCATCCTTCGTCCCCACCGCCCTCAACATCGCCCAGTGCCTGGGCTGGGCGGTCTTCGAACTGGTCACCATCTCCACCGGCCTGCAGGCGCTGACGCACGGCGACCTGCCGCGCTGGCTGTGCCTGGTGCTGGCCGGGTTGGTCACCACGGCGCTGACGATCCGGCCGCTGGGCTGGATCCGGGCGCTGCGCAAGTACGTCTCGGTACTGGTGATCCTGGCGCTGGTGCTCCTGGCGATCGGCCTGCTGCGCAATCCGGTGCCGGAGCTGGCCGGTTCCTGGCAGGGCTTCTGGCTGGCCGTTGACTCGGCGATGGCGCTGACCATCTCGTGGGTGCCGCTGGGCGCTGACTACTCGCGGCATTCCCGCTCGGCCCGGGCCGCGTTCGCCGGCGGCTTCCTCGGCTACGGGCTCACCCAGATCGCCTGCCTGGTGATCGGGCTGATCGCGCTGGCGCAGGTGGCCCAGGACGGCAGCCGGATCTTCGACCTGTTCATCGGGCTGCCGCTGGGGACGCTGGCCTTCGCGATACTGGTGATCCGCGAGAGCGACCAGAGCTTCGCCAATGTCTACTCCACGGCGATCTCGCTGCAGAACCTCAGACCGGGATTGGACCGCCGGGTGCTGACGGTGCTGATCGGCGCAGTCACCACGGCGCTGGCGCTGACCATCAACATCGATGACTACGCCAACTTCCTGTACCTGATCGGCGGGGTGTTCATCCCGATGTCCGGCGCGCTGATCGCGGCCTGGATCCGCGGCGGCGGCCGGCGCTGGAACACCGCTGAGGATGCCCCCGCGCGGCCCGGCATGTGGCTGGCGTGGCTGGTCGGATTCCTCTGCTACCAGCTGATCAATCCTGGATCCATCGCGCACTGGTCCGACTTCTGGACCTCGGCGGGCACCCGGCTGCACACCCTCTCCCATCCGTGGCTGTCAGCCTCGATCGCCTCGTTCGCGGTCTCGGTGCTGCTGGCACTGCCGTTCGCCGGTGACCGGCCGGGTGGCGACCGGCCCGCCGGGGACCGGCCCGCGGGGGACCAGCTGCCCACCCGGGAACGGTCAGGAGCGGGCCGGCCGCCGGCGG
>NZ_DASVQG010000054.1:0-4293 GCF_036389215.1 Jatrophihabitans sp. | reverse complement strand
CGCGCTGCCGCTGTGTACGGCCTCGGCCAGGAACCGGTGCAGCTGCAGGCTGCCCGCGAACGAGTCCCGGTGGGTGGCGCCGCGCCCGTGCAGCGAGATCAGCACCGGCAGCCCGGCGCCGTCATGCCCCGGCGGGTAGGCCACGCTCCAGGACGTCGTCGCGTGCCGGGCTTTCGAGACGAAGCTGCCGCTGACCAGCCGGCCCGGATCGGTTCCCGGAACGCCGGCCGGCAGCCGCTCGGTGATCCGGTCGAGCCGGCCGCGCCCGGGCAGCACCCCCGCTTCCACACCGCCCAGCCCGGCGGCCGCGGCGGCGAGGACGCCGAGGCTCCCGAGCAGCACCGTGCGTCGGGTCGGGCGGGTCGGGGTCATCGCGGCTCGTCTGGTGGAGGTGTCGGGTCAGGCCGGTAGGCACGGTGCCGCTCGACCGTGCAGCACCTTAGCCGTCCGCGCACCGAGTCGTTCCTTCGACGTAATTAACTTGACGGCTAACTAACCATATGGTGAAGTAGTCCAGGGACAGGGAGGGCCACATGACCGTGACAGAGGACCGGCTCGATGCCACCTTCACCGCTCTGGCGGACCCGACCCGCCGCGCGATGGTGGCCCGGCTGGCCCGAGCGGACGCCACCGTCAACGAGCTGGCCGCCCCGTTCGACATGTCACTGCCCGCGATTTCCAAGCACCTCAAGGTGCTCGAACGCTGCGGGCTCATCTCCCGTACCCGGCAGGCGCAGTTCAGGCCCTGTCACCTCGAGCGGGAGGCGTTGGATTCCGCGCTGGACTGGATCGAGCAGAACCGGCGGATCTGGACCCAGCGCTTCGACAAGCTCGACGCGCACCTGCGCGATCTTCAACGCCCAGCCGACCAGCAAGAACACCCCGATACCCAGGAAGAAGTAATCCCATGACACATGCCCACTCCGACACCGCTGAACTCGTCTACACCCGGGTCTTCGACGCGCCCAGGGAGCTGGTGTTCCGCTGCATGATCGAGCCCGAGCACCTCAGCCACTTCTGGGGTCCGGTGGGGACGAGCGCGCCGCTGCACAGCATCAAGGTCGATCCCCGCCCCGGCGGGGTCTTCACGACGGTGATGGTCAACGACTCCGACGGCAGCGAGTACCCGACGCACGCCGTCTATGTCGAGGTGGTCGAGCCGGAGCGGCTGGTGTGGAACGAGCCGCACAGCGGAATGACCGTCACCTCCACCTTCCGCGACCTCGGCGACGCCCGGACCGAGGTGCGGATCCACCAGGCGAACATCCCGGAGGCGTTCCGCAGCGAGCAGGCCCAGGCCGGCTTCGCCTCGTCGCTGGATCGGTTCTCGGCCTACCTCGCATCGCTCAGCACCGGTGGCCCTGCTGCCGGCGCTCCGGCGGCCGGGTCCTGATGACGGCTGAGTCCTGATGACGACATCGGTGACCGACACCCGGCTGGCCAGCCTGATCGCCACCGAGCGCCGCGAGATGGCCGCGGTGCTGAGTGACCTGCCGGAGGAGTCCTGGAACGCCCCGACGCTCTGCGCCGGCTGGCGGGTGCGCGAGGTGGTCGCGCACATGACGATGCTCTACCGGTACTCGACCGCCCGGTTCCTCACCGAGCTGGCCAGGTCGGGCGGGCGGTTCGACCGGATGGCGGATCGGCGTGCCCGGCAGGACGGGTCGGGTTCCACGGCCGATCTGGTGTCGGTGATGGCTGAGCACGCGGTGTCGGTACGCGCCCGCCCGGGTGTCGGGCTCGAAGGCGCGTTGATCCATGACGTGATCCACGGCCTGGATGTCACCGTGCCGCTGGGCCTGGACCGGCGGGTGCAGTCCGAGACCCTGCGGGCCGTCCTGGCGGGCGTCACGAAGCCGAAGTCCCTCAAGCACTTCGGCGCCGAGCTGGACGGCATCGAGCTGCGCGCCGAGGACCTCGACTGGTCCTTCGGATCCGGAACGCCGGTGTCCGGCGCCGCGCAGGACCTGGCCCTGGTGATCTGCGGGCGCACCCTGCCGGCCGGGCGGCTACGTGGCGGCCCGAGTCCCCGGTTCACGGCCTCCTGAGGCCGACTCGACGTGCGCCCGACTCGAGGTGGACCGACCTGGACGTGAGCCGCCCCGAACGTGGACAGCGACGCGTCCGGCGTCATACCCGCATGACACGATGGCAGCGTGCCGCCCGCCGCTGGAAGTGCTGCTGATAGTGCGATAGCCCCGCTGAACCTGGTCGTGGGCGACGAGGAGTTCCTGGTCAGCCGGGCGCTGGAGGACCTGCGGCGTGCCGTGCAGGCCGACGATCCCGACGCCGAGGTGCACGAGGCCGAAGCCGGCGTGGTGGAGCCCGCCGAGCTGCTGCAGCTGCTGAGCCCGTCCCTGTTCGGGGGTCGCCGGCTGGTGGTGCTGCGCTCGGCCCAGGACCTGCCGGCGGCCCGGGTGTCGACGATCGTGCCGCTGCTGCTCGACACCGACCCGGACACCACGGTGGCGGTGCAGCACCTCGGCGGTGCCAAGGGCAAGGCGGTGCTGGACCAGCTCCGCAAGGCCAAGGCCGCCGAGATCAGCTGCGCCAGGATGACCCGGGCGGAGGACCGGCGGCTCTTCCTGCGCAACGAGGTGCGCCGGTTCCGCGGCCGGATCACCCCGGAGGCGGCGGCGGCGCTGATGGAGGCGGTCGGCAGCGACCTGCGCGAGATCTCCGCGGTGGCGGCCCAGCTGGTGGGGGACACCGGCGGTTCCATCGACGTGGACGCGGTGGCGGCCTACCACCGGGGCCGGGCCGAGGTCAGCGGGTTCGCGGTCGCCGACCAGGCGGTGGTCGGCAACGTCGCCGGCGCGGTGACCAACCTGCGCTGGGCGCTGAACGTCGGGGTGCCGCCGGTGGTGATCGCGGACGCGCTCGCCGACGGGGTCCGGACGGTGGCCCGGGTGCTGGGCGCCGGGCCGGGGGACCCGTTCCGGCTGGCGCCGGCGCTGGGCATGCCGCCCTGGAAGGTCAAGCGGGCCCGGTCCCAGGCCGGCGGCTGGACCGAGCCGGGGCTGCGGCACGCCCTCGGCGTGGTGGCGGACCTGAACGCCGATGTGAAGGGCGCGGCTGCCGATCCGGCCTATGCCCTGGAGTCGGCGGTGCGCCGGATCGCGGCCGCCCGCGCCGAACGCTGAGCCTGCCCTTCAGAAGTTGCGGATGACGCTGCCGAACAGCGGGTCGTGATCCGACGTCACCGAGGACGTGGCGTCCCCGTCGGAGATGGTGAAGTTGGTGTCGGTCGTGAAGATGTAATCGATCTTCGGGTCGGTCGTGAACGGTGCGTATTCGGTGCCCTCGTTGCAGGTGCTGGTCTGACTGGTGCGGCTGGAGCAGGCGTCGACCTCCCGGAAATGCCCGATGCCGTTGCCGCCGGTGTAGTAGGGGCCGTAGATGTGGTCGAGCACGTAGCTGCCGGGGGTGGTGTTGAAGTCGCCGGCCAGCACGACCGGGGTCGGCAGGTAGCTGTTCACCTTGTTCGCCACCGCGATCGCTTGGGAGTTGCGGTTCTGCTCATTCGTGCTGGAGCTGCCGGAGGTCAGGTGCGTCACGCAGTACCGGAAGGAGGGCGACACGATGTGGGCGCACAGCAGCATCCGGTCCTCTCCGAAATCCGGCAGCAGGATCCGTTCGGCGCTGTCAGCGGGCGCGCTGCTGGCGGTGTAGCGGATGAGCAGGCCGTTGCCGTAGCCCTGGCAGCGGCTGTCGAGCACCGAAGCGCCCGCCGCGATGGTCTGCCCGAAGATGGCCTGGTAGGTCAGGCCCTTGGCTGCCAGGGCGTTCTTGGCGGCGGTCAGCTGGTTTCCGCAGACCTCGTTGATCGAGACGATGTCAGCATGGTGGCCGTAGGCACTGTTCGCGATGTCCTGACCGGCGGTGTCGCTGCCGTCGTAGCAGATGTTGCCGCAGATGTTGATCTGCATGTACTGCTGCGCGACGCCCGCGCGCGCAGTGGTCACCGGCGTCAGTAGCCAGCCGAGGAGCGCCAGCGAGGCGGCTATCACCGCCAGGGGCAGCGGCTTGACCCTTGGACCAGACATCTCGGGTCTCCGTCTCGCCGTCCCGCGCGGCACCGGACGGCCACGCTGGCTACCTAATGAACACGCTCGCTACCTAATGAAAGTAGCGCCGGCATCTTCGATGCGCTCGTCGGTAAGTCCGGATCGTGATGGAGGCAGGCAGCACACAGCCCGCGTCCGGCCTGGGCCGTGCGCGGGCTGGAGAGGTAAAGCGGGCTTAGAGCGAGCTGGCCTTGTGGGCCATCGCCGACTTCTTGTTGGCGGCCTG
>NZ_DASVQG010000053.1:0-11875 GCF_036389215.1 Jatrophihabitans sp. | reverse complement strand
GCACCGGTGGGCTGCTGCCGCCGGGCGGCCGTGGGTTGACCCGGCTGGTGGCGGTACGGACCGAGCGGCTGACGCCGGCGCCGCCCGAGGGCGTCCGGGTACTGGTCGATGTGCAGGCCCCGCTGTTCGGGCCGTCCGGGGCGGCCCATGCCTTCGGGCCGCAGAAGGGTGCCACCGAGGCGCAGGTCGGTGTACTCGACAGTGGGCTGCGCCGGCTGGCGGCGGTGCTCGGATCGGATCCGTACCTGCCCGGCTGCGGGGCGGCCGGCGGCACCGGATACGGGCTGGCGTACTGGGGAGCCGAGCTGGTGCCGGGCGCCCGGACGATCGCGGAGCTGGTCGGGTTGCCCGAGGCGGTGCGCCGCGCTGACCTGGTGATCACCGGCGAGGGACGCTTCGACGCCGGTTCGCTGACCGGCAAGGCCTGCGGGTACGTGCTGCAGGCCGCCGCCGGCAGCGGCGTGCCGGCGCTGGTGGTGGCCGGGTCGGTAGCCGGCGAGATGGCTGCCCTGGTGGCCGGAGCCGTGCCCGGCACCGGCCTCTGCAGCCTGACCGAGCTGGCCGGTTCCACCCGCGCGGCACAGGACGATCCGGTGCGGTGGCTGACCGTGGCCGGCCGGCAAGCCGCCGAGGCGGCCAGCCGCTGATCACGGGCCGCGTCAGGCCTGGTCGGTGGCCGGAAACACCAGCTCGCGGACCAGCACCCGCAGGATCAGCGCCATCGGCACCCCGAACAGGGCGCCGGGGACGCCGAGCATCGCGCCGCCGAGGATCACCGAGGGCACCGTGATCACGCCGGGCAGTTCCACCGAGTACTTCATCATCCGGGGCTGGATCAGGTAGTCCTCGGTCATCCGGTAACTGATGTAGAAGATCAGGGTGATGATGGCGGTCGGCAGCCCGACGCTCAACGACACCAGCGTGACGATCGTTCCACCCACCGTGGACCCGATCACCGGAACCAGCGACAGCACCGTCACCAGCGCCCCCAGCAGCACCGCGTACGGAATGCCCCAGGCCAGCGCCCAGACCGTGGTGCCCAGGCCGAACAGGATCGCGATCACCACCGTGGACAGCATGAACCGCCCGACCTGCACGGTCAGCTCGTCCAGGATGCGCGCGGTGCGGACCTGGCGGGAGCCCGGGACCGCCTTGAGTGCCAGCGCCCGCAGGCGCGGCAGTTCGATGGCGAAGTACAGCGACAGGAACGCCACTACCACGATGTCGGTGACCGCGGTGAACAGCAGCGCCCCGCCGGTCAGGATGTAGTCCAGTACCTCGGTCGGATTGATGGAGCCGCTGGTGGTGCTGTCGGTGGCGACGGCCAGCCGGTCGCCGAGCGCGCCCAGGTGGCTCTCGGCGTTGCGGATCAGTTCCGGCCCGGACTTGATCAGCGTCGGCAGCTCGGTGGTGGCGGCGTTCACCGCGAGCACGAAGGGGGCGGTGAGCAGCACCACGACGCCGAGCCAGGTGAGCAGCGCGGCGAACGATCGGCGGATGCCGCGCCGCTGCAGGAAGCTGATCAGCGGATCGAGGGTCACTCCGATCAGCAGCGCGAACGCCAGCAGGTACAGGATGGTGCGCAGCTGCTCGACGATCCGGAAGCCCAGGTAGGCCACGCCGACCCCGACGGCGAACCAGCAGGCGAACGCGATGACCGAGCGGGGACGGCGGACGTTGACCACCTGCTCGACCGGCTGCGCGCCGATGGGAACCGCGCCCTTGACGTCCATTCGCCCAGGCTAGTGGAGGCAGGCGCCGATCCGGTGACGCCGCTGGTCTCGGCCGCGGTGCTACTGGTTCCGCGGTGCTACTGGTTTCCGCGGTGCTACTGGTTTCCGCGGTGCTGGTTCGCTGGTTCCGCGATGCTCCTGGTTCCGCGCGGTGCAGCCTATTGGAACTGCAGGCTGACCTCGGGGGTCACCGGACGGGACTGGCAGGCCAGCACCAGCCCGGCGGCCAGCTCTTCCGGTTCCAGGGCGTAGTTGCGGGTCATCGACACCGAACCGGCGGTCACCATGGCCCGGCAGGTACCGCAGACGCCACCCTTGCAGGCATAGGGAGCGTCCGGACGGTTGGCCAGCACCGCATCGAGGATGCTCGGGCCGGCGTAGCTGACCGGGATCGTGGAGGTCCGCCCCGACAGGGTGACCGTCACCTGGCTGCGGTCGGTGACCGCGTGCTCCGGCGGGGCCACGGTCTGTACCGGCGGTTCGTCGCCGACGTAGAACAGCTCGGAGTGCACGGCGGTGCTGGGTACGCCACCGGCCACCAGCGCGGTGCGGACGGTCGACACCATGCCGAGTGGGCCGCACAGGTACCACTCGTCGACGTCCTTGCACAAGCCGTCCAGCAGGAGGCTGATCTTGTTCTCGTCGATCCGGCCGGTCAGCAGGTCCGACAGCTGCGGCTCGGCCGACAGCACGTGCAACAGGGTGAACCGGCTGGGGTAGCTGTTCTTCAGATCCGCCAGCTCCTCCAGGAACATCACATCGTTGGAGGTTCGGTTGCCGTACATGAGGGTGACCCGGCTGGCGGGCTCGGTCCGCAGGATCGAGGTGATGATCGACAGCACCGGGGTGATTCCCGAACCGGCGGCCAGGCAGCCGACGTGGCGCTCGTTCTCCGCTGCGACCGGAGTGCCGAACCGGCCGGCCGGGGTCATCACCTCGATCGTGACCCCGGGTTGCAGCTCGCCGGTCAGCCAGCCGGAGAACAACCCGTTCGCGATCCGCTTGACCCCGATCCGCAGCTCGCCGCGCTCGGCCAGGTCTGCCGGCGTCGAGCAGATCGAGTAGGTACGGCGCTCCTCCTGGCCGGCGGCGGTACGGCGCAACGTGAGGTGCTGCCCGGGATCGAAGGCGTACTGCTGGCGCAGCTCGGGCGGCACCGTGAAGTGGACCGTGCAGGCCTCGTCGGTGAGCGGCTCGACCCGGGCGACGGCGAGGGAGCGGAAGCCGCCGCTCACACCGACGCCGCTCACAGTGACTTGAATTCGTCGAAGGGCTCGGCACAGCTCCGGCAGCGGCGCAACGACTTGCACGGCGTGGAACCGAACTGGCTGATCAGCTCGGTGTCCGACGATCCGCACCGCGGGCAGCGGGCTGGCTGGTCCGCCATCTCGGCGCCGGTCGGCCTGCTGCCGAGCCGCACCGGTACCGGACCGGTCCGGGTCGGCCGGGGTGGGGCGATGCCGTAGTCGCGCAGTTTGGCCCGGCCGTCCTCGGTGATCCAGTCCGTGGTCCAGGCCGGTGCCAGCTCGATGACCACCCGGACCTGCGGATCGACGTCGCGGGTCTGGTCCAGCACGTCCTGCCGGATGGCCTCGGTCGCCGGGCAGCCGGAATAGGTCGGGGTCAGCACCACCTCGGGCGAGCCGTCGGCGGCGAACCGGACGTCGCGCAGGATGCCCAGGTCAGCAATGGTCAGCACCGGTATCTCGGGGTCGGGAACCCTGGCGGCGGCCAGTCGCAGTGCGGCCAGCCGCTCGAGGTCGGACCCGGTTGCCACTGTCACCGGGTCACCACCGGGCTCCGGGATGTGACCGGTGCAGGTGCTGCATCTCGGCCAGCAGGTAGCCGAACCCCTCGGTGTGCATCCCCTTGCGCCCGCCGGAGGGCTTCCACTCGTCGCCCGGAAGGCTGAGCGTGGCCTCGGTGAGGATGTCCTGAACCGCCCCGAGCCAGGCAGGTCGCAAGCTGGAGGGCAGCGGGGCAACGCCGAGGTCGGCGATCCGGTGGGCCAACTCGTCGTCCTCGAACATCTCGTGGCTGAACGGCCAGACCGTCTCGAGCGCGGCCTGGGTGCGGTCATGGCTGAGCTCGGTGCCGTCGCCCAGCCGGATGATCCAGGTGCGGGCGTGCTCGACGTGGTAGGCCACCTCCTTGACGGCCTTGGCGGCGATCGCGGCCAGCTGGGCGTCCCGGGAGGATTCCAGATCGCGATAGAGCTCGCGCTGGTAGCAGGAGAACAGCAGCTGCCGGATCATGGTGACCGCGAAGTTGCCGTTCTCGAGTTCGGTCAGCTGCAGGTTGGTGAACCGGCGCTCCTCGCGCAGGTAAGCCAGGTCATCCTCGGAGCGGCCGCTGAACGAGCCGCCGTAGGACAGCAGCGAGCGGGCCTGGCCGAGCAGGTCGAGCGCGATGTTGGCCAGCGCGATGTCTTCCTCGATCTGCGGTGCATGGGCCGACCATTCCGAGAGCCGGTGCGACAGGATCAGCGCGTCGTCACCGAGCCGGATCGCGTACGCGGCGACGTCGGCATTGGCGGGAGCGCCGGGGCTTTCGGCCATGAAACTGGTCACTGGCTCCGAATTGCTCATAGGTGCTCGACGCCTTCGGGGATCGTGTAGAACGTCGGGTGCCGGTAGGGCTTGTCCGCCGACGGTTCGAAGAACGAGTCCTTCTCCTCCGGCGAACTGGCGGTGATGTCGGCCGAGCGCACCACCCAGATCGAGACGCCCTCGTTGCGGCGGGTGTACAGGTCGCGGGCGTTCTGCAACGCCAGTGTCGCGTCCTCGGCATGCAGGGAGCCGACGTGCACGTGGTTGGTGCCACGGGCGGGTCGCACGAAGACCTCCCACAGCGGGCTGGGCGGTGTGCTCACGCCGCCTCCGACACCGCGGCGGCCTGCTTCCTGGCTGCCTCCTTTGCCGCATAGGCGGCGGCAGCCTCGCGTACCCAGGCGCCGTCGGAGTGTGCCTGCCGGCGGGTGGCGATCCGCTGCCGGTTGCACGGGCCGTTGCCCTTGAGCACCTGCTGGAACTCCGTCCAGTCGATGACGCCGTAGTCGTAGTGACCCCGCTCGGCATTCCACACCAGGTCGGGATCGGGCAGGGTCAGCCCCAGCGTCTCGGCCTGCGGAACGCAGATGTCGACGAAGCGCTGGCGCAGCTCGTCGTTGGAGAACCGCTTGATCCCCCAGGCGCTGGACTGCGCGGAGTTCGGGGAGTCGTCGTCGGGCGGGCCGAACATCATCAGCGACGGCCACCACCACCGGTTGATCGCGTCCTGGGCCATCTCATGCTGCTCGGGCGTGCCGTTGGACAGCTGCAGCAGGGATTCGAAGCCCTGCCGCTGGTGGAAGGACTCCTCCTTGCAGATTCGGACCATGGCGCGCGCGTACGGGCCGTAGGAGCATCGGGTGAGCGGCACCTGGTTGGTGATCGCGGCACCGTCGACCAGCCAGCCGATCGCGGCCACGTCGGCCCAGGTGGGTGTCGGGTAGTTGAAGATCGAGGAGTACCGCTGGCGGCCGGCGTGCAGCAGGTCCAGCATCTCCTCGCGGCTCATCCCCAGGGTCTCGGCGGCGGAATAGAGGTACAGGCCGTGGCCTGCCTCGTCCTGCACCTTGGCCAGCAGGATCGCCTTGCGGCGCAGCGACGGTGCCCGGGTGATCCAGTTGCCCTCCGGCTGCATCCCGATGATTTCGGAGTGCGCGTGCTGGGCGATCTGGCGGATCAGGGTCTTGCGGTAGCCCTCGGGCATCCAGTCGCGTGGTTCGACCCGGCCGTCGGAGTCGATGAGCGCGTCGAAGGCGGCTTGCTTGCCGGCCTCGACAGCCTCGTCCGCGAGCTCAGTCACAGCAACCTCCAAAACCGAATGATCGTTCGGTTAGTCTATGCTTGCACTCTGCTCGCTGGCAAGCTGCCACGAGCCGAACACCCCGCACGGCGCCCCAAGAACGAAGGGACTTCCCGATGGCCGACATGCTGCGTTCCTACCTGGGTGACCAGTGGGTCACCCCTACCGATGACGCCGACAGCGGCCTTGCGCTGCTCGACGCCTCGACCTCGCAACCGGTGGCCCGGTGGTCCCGCGAACCGGTCGACCTGGCCGCGGGCTACGCCTACGCCCGGACGGTCGGCGGCCCCGCGCTGCGCCGGCTGACCTTCACCGAGCGCGCCGCCATCCTCAAGCAGTTGGCCACCTACCTCAACGACCGGCGGGAATCGGACTACTACCCGCTGTCGTTCGCCACCGGCGCCACCCTCTTCGACTCCAAGTTCGACGTCGACGGCGGCATCGGCGTGCTGTTCGCCTATTCCTCCAAGGGCCGCCGCGAGTTGCCTGACTCCACCGTCTACCTCGACGGCCCGGTCGAGCAGTTCTCCAAGGACGGCTCGTTCGTGGCCCAGCACATCTACACCCCCAAGCACGGGCTGGCGCTGTTCATCAACGCCTTCAACTTTCCGGTCTGGGGCATGCTGGAGAAGTTCGCGCCGGCGTTCCTGGCCGGCGTTCCGGTGGTGGTCAAGCCGGCAAGACAAACGGCCTACCTGACGGCGAAGGTGTTTGCCGACATGGTCGACTCCCAGCTGCTGCCACCCGGTGCCATCTCGCTGGTGTGCGCCGCGCCCGAGGGCATGCTCGACCACCTCACCGGGCAGGACGTCGTCTCGTTCACCGGCTCGGCGGCCACCGCCCGGCAGCTGCGCCAGCACCCGGTGGTGATCCGGGAGTCGGTCAAGTTCACCGCGGAGGCCGATTCGCTCAACTGCGCGATCCTCGGCCCGGACGCGGTTGCCGGCGAACCCGAGTTCGACCTGTTCATCCGCGAGCTGACCCGCGAGATCACCGTCAAGGCCGGGCAGAAGTGCACCGCGATCCGGCGGGCGTTCGTGCCGTCCGAGCAGGTCGAGCCGGTCATCGAGGCGCTGACGGCGAAGCTGGCCAAGGTGGTGGTCGGTGACCCGCGCACCGAGGGAACCACGATGGGGGCGCTGGCCACCCTGGGGCAGCGCGACGAGCTGATGGCGAACCTGCAGAAGCTGGCCTCCGACACCGATGTGGTGATCGGGGGACCGGACTCACCCGCTGCCAAGGCGCTGCCCGACACCGGCGCGTTCGTGCCGCCGACCGTGCTGCGGGCGCGCAGCGCCACCGCCGAGGCGGTGCACACCGTCGAGCCGTTCGGACCGGTGGCAACGCTGATCGGCTACCAGGGCACCGACGAGGTGGTGGAGCTCGCGGCCAGAGGCGAGGGCTCGCTGGTCGGGTCGGTCTATTCCTACGACCCGGACTTCGTCCGCGACGTGGTGCTCGGCGCGGCCGCCCACCACGGACGGATGCTGGTGGTCGACCGCGACGACGCCAAGTCCTCGACCGGCCACGGCTCACCGCTGCCGATGCTGGTGCACGGCGGTCCCGGCCGGGCCGGCGGCGGTGAGGAACTGGGCGGCATCCGGGGCGTGCTGCACTTCATGCAGCGGACCGCCGTGCAGGGTTCGCCGCGCGCGCTGGCCGCCGTCACCGGTCGCTGGGTAGCCGGTGCCCCCACGGTCACCGAGGACGTCCATCCGTTCCGCAAGCACCTGGAGGACCTGGCGATCGGGCAGGTGCTGCTCACCGACAGCCACACCGTGACGGCTGAGGACATCGAGCAGTTCGTGGCGCTGACCGGGGACTCGTTCTACGCGCACACCGATCCCGAAGCCGCCGCCCGCAACCCGCTGTTCGGGGGCATCGTGGCCCATGGCTACTACATCCTCTCCCGGGCGGCAGGCCTGTTCGTGGAGCCGTCGCCCGGCCCGGTGCTGGCCAACTACGGGCTGGACAACCTGCGGTTCATCACCCCGGTCAAGGTCGGTGACTCGATCCGGGCCCAGCTGACCTGCAAGGAGAAGAAGGCGAGGCAGACCGAGGACTACGGCGAGGTCCGGTGGGATCTGGTCGTCCGCAACCAGAACGACGAGCTGGTAGCCACCTACGACGTGTTGACCCTGGTGGCAAAACGCGCGTCCTGACCGGTGCTGGTGGCTGTGACGGCGCGCGCCGGCGTTCACAGTTGGTTCTGTGCGAGCTCCAAGCAGGCGGCGAGGTGGTGAAGGTTAGCTCGTGTCGTACAAGCAGAAGACGACGCGAATAGAGGGGTCAGCGTGAGCGACCAATCCATGCCCGAGCATCCCGGCCGGCCCGCCGACGACCAGCACGCCCCGCAGAGCACGCAACCGGAATGGGCTTGGCGGCCACCGGCTCCGGACGGCCATCTGACGTACGGTCAGACTGCATACGGTGCGCCGAGGGGGTACGCCAGCGCGCCGCCGGAGCAGCCGTACTTCGTGCCGACCGCCCATCAGCAGGCCTGGTCGGCCGCGCAGCACTATCCCGGCCAGCCAGGTCAGCCCGGCCAGCCCGGCCAGCAGTTCTGGCCAGTGCCGCCGGCCCCGGCCAAGCCGCGCTCGCACCGGCTGCTGCTCGGCTCGGTGGCTGCCGCCGCCGCGACGGCGATCGCCGCCGGTGGCATCGCGGTGGCGGTTGACCGGTCGAATGACGACTCGTCCCAGCAGACCGCGCTGAACGCGCCTACCAGCCAGAACCCGTTCGGCCGGAACGGTCAGACCCCGCCGTACGGCAACGGCTTCGGCGGCAACGGCTTGGGCGGCAACGGCTTCGGCGGCTTGGGCGGCAACGCCCCCACCCCCGGCTCGGGTACCGGCGGCACCCAGGCCACCGGCCCGGCCACCGCCGCGCAGCAGGTCGGGGTGGTCGACATCAACACCACGCTCAACTACGGCACGGGCAAGGCGGCCGGAACCGGCATCGTGCTCACCTCCGACGGTGAGATCCTGACCAACAATCACGTCATCCAGGGCTCCACGGCCATCACGGTGACGGTGGTGAGCACCGGTAAGACCTACACCGCCACGGTGGTGGGCACCGATCCCAGCGATGACGTGTCAGTTCTGCAGCTCAAGGACGCCAGCGGCCTGGCGACCGCCAAGCTCGGCGACTCGGCCAAGGTGGCCGTCGGCGACGCCGTCACCGCGGTCGGCAACGCCGGCGGTGACGGCGGTACCCCGACCGCGGCACCCGGCACCGTGACCGCGCTGAACCAGTCCCTCACCGCAAGCGACACCAACGGAGGCAATGCCGAGCGGCTGACCGGCATGATCGAGGTGAATGCGGCCATCGAGGCCGGTGACTCCGGTGGCCCGCTGTACGACGACGCCACCGGCACGGTGATCGGCATCGACACCGCCGCGTCCTCGGCCCGGTTCGGCGCCGGCACCACCACCGGCTTCGCGATCCCGATCGCCAGGGCGCTGAGCATCGCCGACCAGATCGAGTCCGGACAGGCCAGCAGCACCGTGCACATCGGCTACCCGGCGTTCCTCGGAGTCCAGCTCTCGCCGGCCGGCCAGAGCAACGGCGCCGCGATCGCCGACGTGGTCAGCGGCTCGGCCGCCGCCAAGGCCGGCCTGCAGGGCGGTGACACCATCACCGCGGTCGACGCCACCACGATCACCAGTGCCAGCGGACTCTCGAGCGCGCTGGCCGGTCACAAGCCGGGCGACCAGGTACGGCTGCGCTACACCGACTCCGGTGGCCGGAGCCACAGCATCACCGTGACCCTGGGTTCCGGGCCCGCCGACTGACCCCGCTGCACGCCTGAGGGAGCGAGCCGATCATGACTTGCTCCCTCAGGCCTCCACGTGCCCGTGAAAGATGACGCGGCTGTCCAGCCACGTGGGCTCGGTGCACAACGGAGGGCTACAGGAGCAGTCCAGCGGAGCGTCACCGTGGTGGATTGTGACGGCTACGCCTCAGAAACAAGCCCGCCGGCAGACGGCGGGTCACCTTCCGTCCGAAATCGGGTAACGATAGCGTGGATGGATGCCAGGCTCTGTAGCCCGACTGCCAAATGGTGGCAGTTCGGATGACGACGGCGTACCTCCGGCCGACATCTATAAAGCGGCCGTGGATGAGTACCGCTTCCAAGCAGAGTTCAACTGGTCTCGGACGCAGTACATGCTCGTATTCAATACAGCGATCCTCGCAGCGGCCAGCGCGATCGCTTCCCGTCCAGGTCGTAGCGCCGCTCTGGTGTTTGGCCTTGGCGCTTTCGCCTCCGCGCTCTCCTACTTCGTCATGCGGACTCAGCATGATTACTATCGCGCCGCTCGTGATCATCTGCGACGAGTGGAAGAAAGCCTCGGCATACCGTCGGACCAGCGCATGGACACCACGTCAACAATGCGAGGACAGCAGAAGCGGCGCAAGGCCAGCGTTACCCAACTCGTCTACCTGCTACTTCTCGCTGTGGGACTGGCTGACATCACCGGCGCCTGCATCATCGCCGTGCGCTGAATGCGCACGAGCGCAGGCAGTGATCGATATGCGCTTGGCTGTCACTGTAAGTTGAGCGTGCCAGGTAAGGCCGTCGTCGGTCGACACGTGAGCGTGTGGGTTCCAGGTTCCAGGTGTCGTCCACAGAATCGATCAGACACAACAGGAGGGCGCGAGACTCCAGACTCAGTCGGCACACGTGGCGGTGTAGGCCTCGATCTCGGCCAGCACCCGCGACTTGACGGCGTCCGGGGCGAACGAGGCGTGGACGGCGTTGGCCGCCAGCGCGGCGACGCCGGCTCGATCGAGGTTCAGCAGGTCCGCGGCGATCGCGTATTCCCTGTTGAGATCAGTGGAAAACATCGGAGGGTCGTCGGAATTGATGGTCACCAGCACGCCCGCCGCGACCAGCTGCGCCAGCGGGTGCTGGGCGAGTTCGGGAACCGCCCTGGTCGCGATGTTTGAGGTGGGGCAGACCTCCAGCGCGATCTGGTGCCGCGCCAGGTAGTCCAGCAACCGCTGATCCTGCGCGGCCGAGGTGCCGTGCCCGATCCGCTCGGCGCCCAGCAGCCGGATCGCATCCCAGACGGTGTCCGGACCGGTGGTCTCACCGGCATGCGGAACGCTGTGCAGCCCGATCGCCCGTGCCGCGTCGAAGTAGGGGGTGAACTGGGCGCGTGGCACGCCGATCTCCGGGCCTCCCAGCCCGAAACTGATCAAGCCGTCGGGTGTCAGCTGGGTCGCGATCCGGGCGGTCTCGGCTGCCGCGGGCAGGCCGGCCTCGCCGGGGATGTCGAAGCACCACCGCAGGACGATTCCGAACTCCCGTTCGGCGGCCAGCCGGGCATCCTCGATCGCCTCCAGGAATGCCTCGGCGGCGATGCCCCGGTGTACCGACGAGTACGGCGTGATGGTCAGTTCGGCATAGCGGATCTGCTGTGCCGTCATCTCCCGGGCGACCTCGTAGGTCAGCGTCCGGACGTCCTCGGCATCGCGGATCAGGTCGACCACGGAAAGGTATACCTCGATGAAGTGCGCGAAGTTCTGGAACGTGAAGTAGTCGGCGAGCTTGTCCACGTCGGCCGGCACGCCGGAGCCGGGATGGCGGGCGGCGAGCTCGGAGACGATACGCGGCGAGGCCGAGCCGACGTGGTGCACGTGCAGTTCGGCCTTGGGCAGGCCGGCGATGAAATCGACGAGATCAGGACGCGGTGAGGTCACCGGCTGAGTCTCTCATCGCGACATCAGGCTGGACTGCGTGGCCCGGACGTCGCCGGCCGCGCCCTACAGCTCACCCAGCGCGGTCACCGGGTTCTCGATGCAGTCGGCCACGAATCGCAGGAACCCACCGGCCACCCCGCCGTCGCAAGCACGGTGGTCGAAGGCCAGGGTCAGCTGGCTGACCTTGCGCACCGCCAGCGCTCCGTCGTGCACCCAGGGCCGGTCGATGATCCGGCCGAGGCCGAGGATCGCCACCTCGGGATGGTTGATGATGGCGGCCGAGCCGTCCACGCCGAAGACGCCGTAGTTGTTGACGGTGAACGTGCCGCCGGTCAGTTCGGCAGGCGTCAGCGTGCCGGCCCGGGCAGCCTCGGTGCGTGCCGTCAGCGCAGCGGACAACTGCCGGGTGGTCAGCGTCTGTGCCCGGTGGACCACCGGCACCAGCAGCCCGCGCGGGGTCTGCGCCGCGAAGCCGAGGTTGATGTCGGGCAGGATCTCGACGGCGTCCGCGGTGATCCGGCTGTTCAGCTCGCGATACCGGCGCAGGCCGAGCACGCAGAACCGTGCGACCAGGGCGAGCACGCTCA
>NZ_DASVQG010000052.1:0-9655 GCF_036389215.1 Jatrophihabitans sp. | reverse complement strand
ACCCGCAGTGCTTGGCCGGTAATGCTGATCACGCCGATGTGCGGGCGCCCGGAGGTGTCCAGGGCCGCGCTGCCGGTGGCGGGATCGGCGGTGGCCTTCTTGCCGGCCGGTGCTGACATGGTGATCGCCAGCTGGCTGACCGTGGCACCCTGCGGCAACTGGGTGAGGATCGAGAGGATCAGGGCCGAGGCGTCCACGTCGCTGGCGAGCAGCCGGGAGAGCTGGGTGCGGACCCCGGCGACGCTGCCTTGCAGCAGGGTGACGTCGGCGTAGCGCTTCTGCTGTGCCAGCAACTGCGACGTCCGGCTCTGCTCGGCGGACAGGGCGTCGGCGGCTTGCTGGCTGCGGTACCAGGCGAAGCTGTACCCGGCACCGGCGATCAGGATCAGCACGCACAGCGCGTAGGCCATCAGCTTGCGGATGGCACGTACTCGCCGGGCTTGCAGCACCTCGGGCGGAATCAGGTTGGCGACTATGCCCCAACCCGGCATCGTGCTCCACAACTCACGTGGCTGCATGGTCGTCATGCCGCTGCTCCCATCGCCAGTCCTACCGATACCGCGGTGGCTGACAGCTCCGCGTCCTCGTTCCGGATTTCCTTGGATGCCAGCCGGTTGCGCACGTGCTGCATCGGGGCGACCAGGTTGGCCGGAATCCCCAGGTGCTCGCCGAGCAGTTCGGCCAGGCCCGGCAGGGCCGCTCCGCCGCCGGTGAGCGACAGCCGCTCGACCGGGGCGCTGTGTTCGGTGGTTCCGAAGTAATTGACCGAGCCCCGGATCTCGGCCAGCAGTGGCCGGATTCCCTCGTTGAGCGCATCGGTGAAGTTGCGGTTGGTGGACTGCAGGCCCTGCAGCCGCTTGGCCGACTCGGCTTTTTCCTGATCGAGGCCGACCCGGTCAACGATCCGATCGGTGAGTTCCTGGCCACCGCGGGCGACCGCGCGTACCACCTTGGGCACCCCGTGGCGGTGGATGATGATGTTGGTCATGTGCGCGCCGATGTCGACGATCGCCTCGACGCCCTGATTCTCGTCGGCGATGGCCCGCAGCGCCGCGAAGGAGGAGAGGTCCACCCGGGCGACCTGCAGCCCGGCGCTCTGGATGGCCTGCACGGCGGCGAGCACCGGGTGCCGAGGCGTTGCGATCAGCAGGCCGGGCACCATGCCGGTGACATCGGCCTCACCCAGCGGCAGCCAGTCGATCAGCGCCTGGTCCAGCGGCAGCGGCACCACCTCGCGGGCCTGGTAGGGCAGCGCCTTCACCAGCTGGTCATGGGGCAGCTTGGGCATCGGGAGATCACGCACCACGGTCTGCTGGTTGGTGATGCCGAGGATCACGTTGCGGCATTCGAAATGGTTCTGGGACCACAGCTGCCGCAGCGCGGCCGTCACCATGCTCTGGTCGCAGACGACACCGTTGAGTACCGCTCCGGGCGGCAGGTCGACGTGGCCGCAGCCGTGCACGCTGACCGACGGGCGGCCGTCGGTGGTGCCGTGCGACAAGATCGCCGCACGTACCGAGGTGGCGCCGATGTCGACGCCGATCGCGTGACCGTCCGGGTTGACGATCCCGATTTTGGGGTTGACGATCTGGCGGTGTTTCATCGGGTCTCCTGGAGAAGGGCAGTGCGGAGTAGGAGCGGGGCCGGGCTCAGAGCCCGGTGACCCGGAGGTAGCTGTCGAGGATCGGCTGGGCCAGGTACAGCGCCAGCGCCGCCCCGGCGAGCATGAACGGGCCGAAGGGCAGTGGTGTCTTGCCGGTGCCACGCCTGCTCGCGATCACCGCGATGCCGGCCACCCCACCGAGCAGGAACGCGGCGAACGCCCCGACGAGCAGCGCCGAGTAGCTCAGCCAGCCGAGGACGGCGCCGATCAGGCCGGCCAGCTTGACGTCGCCGAAGCCCATCCCCTTCGGATAGGCCAGCGCCAGCGCGAAGTAACTGCCGAACAGCGCCGCGCAGCCGATCGCCGTCCGCAGCAGCGCCCAGTAGTCCTGCTGCCACAGCAGGGGAATTCCCAGCAACAGCGCCAGCACCGGGTAGGACGGCAGCACGATCGAGTTGGGCAGCCGGTGACAGTCGATGTCTATGGCTGCCAGCGCAATCGCGATCGCGGTGAAGTACAGCCAGGCGGGCAGTCCCGCCAGCCGGTTGAGGGAGTGCAGCCGCCAGGCCACCAGGACGAACGCCACACCGGTGGCCAGCTCGACCAGCGGGTACCGGGCGCTGATCGGGGCCGCGCAGTCGGCGCAGCGGCCGCGCAGCACCAGCCAGCCCAGGACCGGCACATTGTGCCGGTTGCGAATCGGTGCCTGGCAGTGCGGGCAGTGCGAGGCCGGGGCGATCAGCGATCCGCCGTTGGGAACCCGGTAGATCACGACGTTGAGGAAGGACCCGATCGCCAGGCCGAACAGGGCCACCACGACGAGCAGCAGCCACATGGTGCGGACCTTCCCGTCGGTGCGTGCGGGTTGCCAGGGTGCGGGGTACGGGCGTCAGCATCTCAGGATCCCGTCGAGATGCTGATGACATTCCAGGTGTTGCTGGTCAGTCGCCCGTCCGGTGGCGGGATGTAGGGCACCCGCAGGCCGCCGTTCACCGCTTGGCCGGCGCGCATGTTGTCGTAGTTGTAGGTCACGGAGATGCCGGGCATCTTGGTTCCCGAACCCTGGTAGGGCCGGCCCTGGTACGGCATGCTGGTCGCGCCCCGGTGGTACTGGTAGAGACCGCCGTAGATGTTGATCCCGTAGCCGATCTCGCCCCGGTAGAAGTTGTCGGCCAGAAATGAGCCACGCAGCGTGAAGACCGTCGCGTAGATCAGTCCGAGGCCGCCGTTGGTCATCGACGGGGCGTTGTTCGGCTCGTACATGTAGGACGGGAAGTTGTTGGCAACCGGCCAGCTCAGGTTGTCGGTGTAGGCCCCGCTGAGGTCGTTGGGGCAGTACCCGGGCGTGGTCACGCCGAGGGTGCCGTCGGTGGCGCAGGTCATCGGACGGTAGATCCGCACATTGTGCGTGGCGATCAGGGCCAGGCCGTTGCTGGTGTTGGTGACCGTGTTGTTGTTGTACGTCAGGTCGTTGGTGACGACGATGTCGTGCTCGGCGACGATCGAGACGTTGGCGTTGGTGACGCCGTCGACGTAGACGTCGCCGTAGCCGTGGTAGTAGGTGGTGATGTCGTTGTCCGGGTCGGTGTAGGTCCTGGCCGCGTCGTAGCCGCTGTCGCCCGGCTGCTTGCCGTGCCACGGAAAGTTCTCCGTGCTGTTCATCGGCGTGCCCGTTGCCGCGCTGGCGGTCCTGCTGAGCACACCCTGGACGATCGGCGTGGTGCTGTTGATGCAGGAGCCCCTGTTCAGCGAGGTGCACACCATCCGGTCCACCGTGACGTTCCAGGTCTTGGCCGTGGTCGTGTAGCCCCTGCCGACGGTGCTCTGCAGGAAGGTGCCGGAGGGAGCGTCGGGCGTCACGGTGGTGCTGGTGGGGGTGCCGGCGGTGACGGTCGCGGCGTACCACACCGAACCCGGCACGATGCCCGCCGTGCGGGAGGCCGCGCTCAGTTGCCCGGTGATCGCGCTGGTCAGGCTCGCCGTGGTGGGGTTCGCGGTGGCCAGCTCGGCGTCCGTCGCCGCCTTGATGGCGGTGAACACGTCGTTCTTGGGCGTGCCCTGGCCGGCCTCGCAGTCGAAGTTGCGGCGCTTGGCCGGGTTGGCCGGGGCCGGGCAGGCCGCGGTGGCGAGGTAGGAGGAGTCGTCGCCCCAGGTACCGGTCAGGCCGTCGCTGGTGGTGGCCGCCGGCAGCGTCAGGTTGGTGGTGGTGTTGAACACCGGGCTGGCCACCGTCGCCTGGGTCGGCTTGACCGACGCCGCCGGGTTCTTGACATAGATCAGGGTTCGTGACAGCGGGACCAGCGCGTTGACCACCCCACCCGAGGCGTCGGTGGTGCTCTGGCCCTCGCTGTCGAGGGTGTTGATGTTGCTGAACGTTCCGGTGCTCTGGTAGCAGGCCGACGAGCCGGCCGGGGTCAGCGGGCTGGTGATCCGGGCGGTGGTTCCGGTGATCTGGATCCGGGTCGGGCCGGTGTAGACGCACTGGGCGAGCGGCAGCGCCTCGGTGGCGTCCTCGGGCAGCTCCAGCGCGTTGGACTGGTAGATCGGGAACACCGAGTTGCCGGAGCTGTCGGTGGGGTAGTTGTCGGTGAGGGTGGCCGCGCCGTCCGTGCCGGGATAGGCGCGGTCATAGCCGCCGTTGGCTCCGAGTGGTTGCTGGCTGCCGTTGATCGAGCCGGTCCACACCGTGTAGGCCGCGGCGTCGAAGTTCGGCTTGCTGTTCCTGGAGTTGCCGGTGTCCTTGCCGCGGTCGACGAGGTAGGCGTCCTGGCTGTAGACGGGCCCGTTCATCACCATGTTCGGTTCCATGGAGGAATCGCAGGTGTCGTTGTGGGTCAGCGGGACCGACGACCCGGTGGCCGGGGTGTAGCGACCGCCTTCGGTGAAGTAGGCGAAGCTCGAATCGGTTCCCATCGCATCCTGGATCGCGCTGGAGGGCCGCCGGCTGGCGTTGTTCCACCCGGTGTTGGTGCCGCGACCGGGTCCGGCGCCGTTGGGGTAGTACAGGTCGTCACAGACGTTGGTGCTGTGGCTGGAGTCGCACAGCGGGGTCGTGCTGGCGTTGACGTAGGTGCAGGTGCCGTCCCACTGCAGGGTGCCGGGCCTGCTCCTGCCGCTGATCGAGGTGCCGTTGAGGTTGGCCGCCGAGGTGACCTGTACCGAGCGCGCCTGGTAGAAGCTGTTGACGAACTCCGCCGAGTAGGTCTCGTACTTGGTGTAGTACTGGAAGTTGTTGAAGCTCGGCATCGCGTCGACGTCGGCGACCAGCACCTTGATCAGGTACTTCGGGTCGGGCTTGCCGGTCGGCACCTGACCGACCGACCTGACCCGGGCCAGGCCCGAGGTCGCGAAGGTGACGGTCCACCAGTAGGACTCGACGCTGGTGACGCCGTCGCCGCCGGTGATCGGCACGCCCTGCTGGTTCAGCGGGTCGGAGATGCCGGTCTTGTTGGTGATGCCGGTGGTCAGGCTCGCGCATTCGAAGCCGACCGTCGGGGGGCAGTTGGTGTTGACCCAGCTGAGGAAGTTCTCCAGGCCGGCCTGCGCCGCGGCGATCGCCTCGCCGGAGTCGACACTGGCCTTGGCCGGCTTGATCTGACCGGTCAGCGCGGTGGTCGCCGTGCTGAGCATCAGCATCGCCATGATGCTGATCATCATCACCAGCACCAGACTCTGGCCCGCTTCATCCCTGCGCAGCCTGGCGATCAGCCCCCGGCGCGATGCCGCCGCCCACGGGCTGCGGTGCCGGCTGGGTGCTCTTCTCATGGCTCGGCCCCCGGATCTCATGACGGGTACCCCGAACTCACCGCTGCCAGCGACGCGAAATCCATGCTGCTGGTTTCGGTGGGATCCAGGGCGGTGAAGGCGATGGCGATGCTGCCGATCTGGTTGAGCGCCCTGTCGACGTTGAGCGCCGGGTTGCCGCGGTAGGTTCCGGTGCTCACGGCCAGCGAATCGGGGGCGATGATGCTCGGGTCGAGCCGCCCGGAGCCGGCCTGCCCGGTCTGCAGGCACAACCCGGCGGCCGGGGTAGTGCCGTTCAGGCAGCCGAGCTGGGTCAGGTCGATCGGGCTGCCGATCCGGGAGTACGGCTGGAAGATCGGCTGGCCGCCGGTCGCCTTGGCGTTGAACCCGAGCTGGCGTACCGACTGCACGGTGGTGTTGTCGGGCTTGAAGGTGACCTCGACGAGCTGGCCGACGCCGGAGCCGGGCGTGCCCACCCGCAGCATCAGCGCCACCTTGGTGGTGGGCTGGGGCGCTGAGAAGGAGCCGGTGACGGCGGTCGCACGGTTGTTGAGATTGGCGTAGAAGACGATCTTGGTGCTGGTGATCTCCTCGAACCGGTCGGCCTGCAGGCTCGGGTCCAGCCAGCCGGCCACCCGCAGCATCGAGGTCCAGCTGTCCAGGGTCAGCCGGGCGTCGCCGGAGTTCTGATTGGTCAGCACGGTCTTGTAACCGGCATGGCTGGCGCCGACGAAGAACAGCACCGCCATGGTGCCGAGGATGGTGGTCAGGATCATGCTGACCATCAACTCGGCGAGGGTGACCCCCCGGTCATCGGTGCGCAGTCGTGAGTGGGCGACGTGCGACCGGATCGCCCGCCAGCGCCGGCTCAGCACGACAGCACCGTGTCGTAGCGGACCGTGCGGGTGGAGCTGTCCTGCCAGCTGACCTTGACGGTCACTTTGCGGGAGGCGCCGGGGGCGCAGGTCGCGGTGGCGGCGGGGCTCATGATCGGGGTCACGGTGAAGTTGGTGCCCTTCAGCGCGACCGTCAAGGCGGCGGCGTCCAGCTGGCTGGCAGTGCTGTTCTGGCCGCGCAGCCTCTCGACCTCCTGCCGCGCGAGGTTGGAGGCGGCGACCCGGTTCTGGGTGACGCCGGTCAGCTTCACCAACGTGACCAGGGCCAGCATGACCGCGAAGGAGACCACGGTGAACAGCGCGATCGAGACGACCACCTCGGCGAGGGTGAACCCGTCGTCGTCGCCGGCGGCCGGCGGCTCGCCCTCGCGCGAGTGTGCCTGCTCGTCCTGCTGCCGCATCCGCAGGAGGGCGCCGGCACGCCCAGCGACGGACCTGGTGGTCATCGGTGGAGTCATGCCTGCACCTCCTCGGTAGAGCGGCGATGATGGATGGAACCGGATAACGAGAACTGGGCGGGCGGTCGTGACCACCCGCCCAGCCCTGGCTATCAGGATCAGGTGACGACGGTCTGGCCGGTGGCGCTGCTGTAGGTGTAGACCTTGCCGCCCGGGCTTCCGGCGGTGGTCGCGATCGTGTAGGCGCCCGAGGCCACGGTGTAGGTCATGGTGTTGCCGGGGCTGACGTTGAGCTGGGCGCCGGTGCAACCGGTCAGGGTGTAGTTGCTCACCGGGGTGCCGACACCGGAGATGGCCGTCGGGTAGGTGTTGGCGTTGTCGGCGTAGCACTGCTCGATCACCGCGATGGCGTTGCGGGTGTCCGAGCCTGCGGACTTGTTCTTCGCGCCCTTCTGGTAGTTCAGGTACATCGGGATCGCGATGGCGATCAGGATGCCGATGATCACGACCACTACCAGCAGTTCGATGAGGGTAAAGCCCTTGTCACCCTCGGCGCGCTCCTCGCGGAGCTGGTGCAGCTTGTTGAGCATAAGAGCCTCCTGGCTCGTTAGGAGTGCGGCGTTCGGCGCGGGGTGCCAAAGCCTTGCTAGGTCTTCATGAGGTCAAATCGGCATTACCTAACGAAGAATTAGCGCCGAGGCCCACTATTTAGCTACTTTCAGTTACATCTTGATAACTATCGGTTATGGAGATGTCGCGAACGGTAGCTGTCAGTAACCGAGGCGGATGGCCAGCCGGGGCGGATCTCAGGCGGGGCGGATCCTCAGGCGGGGCGGATCGTCAGGCGGAGCGCATCTCAGGCGGGGCGGATCGTCAGGCGGGGCGGATCGTCAGCCGGTCTGGATGTGCTGGTAGATGGAGAACATCGGCAGGTAGAGGCAGATCACCATGGTGCCGATCACGGCGCCGAGCAGGACCACCAGCAGCGGTTCCATCGCCGAGGTCAGCGACTCGGTGGCGGTCTCCACCTCGTGGTCGTAGAAGTCGGCGACCTTGTCCAGCATCTCGGTGATCTGGCCGGTCTCCTCGCCGACTTCCATCATCTGCACGACCATGTTCGGAAACAGCGGGTGCTTGCCCAGCGGCCCGGACATCTGCTGGCCGACCCGGACCGCGGCCCGGACATCGTCCATCGCCTCGGACACCACGGCGTTGCCGGCGGTCCCCCCGACCACCTCGAGCGCCTGGATGATCGGCACGCCGACCGCCAGCAGCGTCCCCAGGTTGCGCGCCCAGCGGCTGATCGCGAGCTTGGTGAACAGCGGTCCGAACACCGGCAGCCGCAGCTTGAGCCGGTCCATCCGGAGCCTGAAGTTGTAGTTGGTCCGCATCGCCCTGCGGTAGCCCCGCAAGCCGGCCACCGCGGCGATGACGGCCAGCGGCAGCGCCCAGTAGGCGTTGTGCGAGAGCACCACCATGATCTTGGTGGGCAGCGGCAGCTTGCCGCCGAGCTGGGCGAACATCTTCTCGAACACCGGAACGATGAAGATGATGACGCCGGTGCCCAGCAGCAGCGAGAACAGCAGCACGATGACGGGGTAGGTCATCGCTGCCTTGATCTTGGCCCGCAGGTTCGAGTCGTCCTCGTACATCTTCGCGATCCGGGTCAGCGCCTCGTCCAGGAAGCCGCCGGTCTCACCGGCCTTGACCATGTTGACCATCAGCAGCGGGAAGTGGTCGGGATGCAGGGCCATCGCCTTGGACAGCGTCGAGCCGCCCTGCACGTCGGCCCGGATCTGGCTGAGCGCGAGCTTGAGCTTCGGCCGGGACGTCTGGTCCTCCAGGATCGCCAGCGAGCGCAGCAGGGTGAGGCCGGAGGAGGTCATCGACGCGAACTGCCGGGACAGGATGGCCAGGTCCTTCAGGCTGGTCCGCTTGGCCAGTCCCGGGATCTTGATGTCCTTCTGCAGGCCCTGCCCGGTCTGCTCCACCGACAGCGGCAGCAGCTTCTGGTCGGTGAGCGAGTTGGCGGCGGCCTGGGCCGAGGCTGACTCGATCTTGCCCTTCATCAGCAAGCCGGAACGGTCCAGCGCCTCGTAGGCGAACGTCTTGGTTGCCATGGTGTCAGAGCCTCGCCAGCCGCTTGAACTCGTTCGGATCGTGGGCCAGCTCCAGCGCGGTCCCCTTGCTGACCAGCTGCTCGCTGAACCGCTGGGCCAGGTGCTGGTCGAAGCTGAGCATCCCGGCATCGGCCGAGGACTGCAGGAAGGACGGGATCTGGTGCACCTTGCCCTCGCGGATCAGGTTCCGGATCGCCGCGGTGGCGACCATGATCTCGCAGATGATCGAGCGGCCCATGCCGTCCTTGCGCGGTGCCAGGGCCTGGGTGACGACGCCCTGCAGGCAGTTGGCCAGCTGGGCCCGGATCTGGGTCTGCTGGTGCGGCGGGTAGATGTCGATCATCCGGTCGACCGTCTGGGCCGCGGACTGGGTGTGCAGGGTGGCCAGCACCAGGTGACCGGTCTCGGCGGCGGTGACGGCCACCGAGGTGGTCTCCAGGTCGCGCAGCTCGCCGACCAGGATGATGTCGGGGTCCTGGCGCAGCACGTGCTTGAGCGCGATGGCGAAGTCGGAGGTGTCCGAACCGACCTCGCGCTGGTTGACCACGCTGCGCGAGTGCGAGTGCAGGTACTCGATCGGGTCCTCGATGGTGACGATGTGCGCCGAGCGGGTCTGGTTGGCGACGTCCAGCAGCGCGGCCAGGGTGGTGGACTTTCCTGAGCCGGTCGGGCCGGTGACCAGCACCAGGCCCCGGGTCAGGTGGGCGAAGCTTTCCACCGAGCGGGGCAGGCCGAGCTCGTCGAGACTGCGGATCTTGTGCGGAATGGCTCGGAACGCCGCGCCCACCGCGCCGCGCTGGCGGTAGACGTTGACCCGGAACCGGCTCACGCCGGGTATCGCGTAGGCGGTGTCGAGCTCCTGGGTGCTGTCGAAGCGGTCCCACAGGCTCGAGC
>NZ_DASVQG010000051.1:0-5102 GCF_036389215.1 Jatrophihabitans sp. | reverse complement strand
CTCGCCGACCGCTACGAGGGCTCGAACGTCTCGTTGTCCCTTCCGTCGACCCGCGTCGACGCCTTCAACATCGACCTGGCCAACGAGTTCTCCCGCAACGGCCGGCGCTCGGGGTTGACCTTCGCCCCCGAGGGCGGCTCGGAGCGGCTGCGCCGGGTGATCAACAAGATGGTCAGCCACTCCGACCTGATCAACACCGTCACCGCCGCCTACTCCCAGGGCTGGCGGCAGGTGAAGCTGTACTTCATGTGCGGGCTGCCGACCGAGACCGACGAGGACGTCCTGGAGATCGCCACCATGGCCCAGGACGTCATCCGGGCCGGCCGGCAGGCCACCGGCTCGCGCGACATCAAGGCCACCGTCTCGATCGGCGGCTTCGTGCCCAAGCCGCACACCCCGTTCCAGTGGGCCGCGCAGGCCGCGCCCGAGGTGGTCGACGACCGGCTGCGCAAGCTGCGCGCCGCCATCAATTCCGACCGCTCGCTGGGACGCAACATCGGGATGCGCTACCACGACGGCCAGCCCTCGCTGATCGAGGGCCTGCTCTCCCGCGGTGACCGCCGGGTCGGGGCCGTCATCGAACGGGCCTGGCGCGACGGCGCCCGCTTCGACGGCTGGAGCGAGCACTTCTCCTACGCCCGGTGGATCGCCGCCGCCGACGCCGAGTTGCGGCCGCGCGGCGCGTCGATCGAGTTCTTCACCACCCGGGAGCGGTTCGCCGACGAGGTGCTGCCCTGGGACCACCTGGATTCGGGCCTGGACAAGCAGTGGCTCTGGGACGACTGGCAGGACGCCCTGACCGGCTACGAGCAGGACGACTGCCGGTGGACGCCGTGCTTTGACTGCGGCGTCTGCCCGACGATGGGCACCGACATCCAGATCGGGCCGACCGGCAAGACGCTGCTGCCGCTGGTGGCCACCACCACCCCGCTGGCCGTCCGGCCCGCGCCGGCCGCCTCACCAGCCGGACAAGGCTGAGGCGGGTATGGCGCGCAGGCAACCCGAGGGACCGGCGCACGTGGCGCCGGTGCAGCGGATCCGGCTGGAGTACGCCAAGCGGGGCCGGCTGAGGTTCTGCTCGCATCGCGACTTCGCCCGGGCCTTCGAGCGCTCGTTGCGCCGGGCCGAGATCCCGATGGCCTACTCGGCCGGCTTCCACCCGCATCCGAGGATCAGCTACGTCGGTGCCGCCCCGACCGGGGTGGGCTCGGAGGCGGAGTACCTGGAGATCGGGCTGGCCCGCCGCTGCGAGCCCGAGACGATCCGGGCGGCGCTGGATGCCGTGCTCCCCGAGGGGCTCGACCTGCTGCGGGCGGTCGATGTCGAGGACTGCCCGCCCGGTTCGCTGGCCGAGCAGATGCAGGCCTCGCTATGGCAGCTGGAGCTGGCGGCCGACCCTGCGGTGGCCGCGACGGCGCTGGCCCAGCTGCTGGCGAGCGAGTCGGTGCTGGTGGACCGGTTGGCCAAGGACGGCGTGCGCAGCCTCGACGCCCGGGCACCGATCATCGCCGCTGAGGTGTCGGCGGTGCCGGGAAATGACACCCGTGCGATACTGAGACTGGTCGTCCGTCAGGTCACCCCGACGGTTCGGCCCGACGATGTGCTCGCCGCTTTGCGGGCCGTCGCCGGTTTCGCCCCGTCGCAGCCCGCCAGGGCTACCCGGCTGGCGCAGGGACCGGTCGACGACGCAGGAGTGGTGACAGATCCGTTGCGCACCACCGAGCTGCCGGTCAACCGAGCAGCTACCGAGCACTGAAAGGCCGTCGGCACCGCTGACGGGTTGGACGTTCTGCCCGGCACCTCCAGGGCAGGGGTGACACGAGTCGCCTGTTCGCTCCCGCGAACGGGTGAGTAGAAGAGACTTTGCGTTCCGCTTGCGGGTGGAGCGCCATACCGCCGCTGCGCGGCCGAGTACGGCGAACGCCGTTCTTCTCGGCCCCGGTGGTGAGACAGGAGCACCCGAGCAATGCTCGACAACACCCCATCCGACAACACCCGCCCCGACGGCGCCCGCCCCGACGACAATGCCGCCGAACCGGCGGGCCCAGCCGCCGAACAGGCCCGTACGGCTGCCAAGAGGGCCGCGCGCAAGGCCACCGCCCCGGTCAAGGCCACCGCCCCGGCCACGGAGCCGGCCAAGCGCGCTCCCCGCAAGACCGCCGCGAAGAAGGTCGCCACGGCCGGCGAGCCGGTGGCCGATCACCCCGCGGCTCTGGCGCCGACGGCCGACCAGCCGGCAGGTCCGGCGCCGCAGGGCGACCAGCCGGCCGATGTTGCGGCCGCGTCGGCCCCGACGAAGGCCACCCGCGCCCGCAAGACCCCGGCCAGCAAGGCCGTGTCCACCGCGGCACCGGCCACCGAAGCACCGGCCACCGAGGCTGCGGCCAACGACGCGCCAGCCACCGAAGCACCGGCTAAGAAGGCTGCCGCCCGCAAGGCACCGACCAGCAAGGCGGCAGCCACCAAGGCGCCGGCCAGCAAGGCACCGGCCAGCAAGGCACCGGCCACCAAGGCGCCGGCCAGCAAGGCACCGGCCAGCAAGGCGCCGGCCAGCAAGGCGCCGGCCAGCGAAGCACCGGCCACCGAAGCACCGGCCACCGAAGCACCGGTCAGCAAGGCTGCGGCCAGGAAGGCACCGGCCCGGAAGGCTGCCGGTCGCGCCGCCACCCCCGGCGCGGCCGCCACCCCCGGCGCGGCCGTGCCTGCCGGCGGGGCCCCGCAGCCGGGCGATGCCGGGAGCGCGATCGAGCCCGCGGCACATGCCGCGGCGGTGACGACCGCACCCGCTGAATCGGCGCCCATCCAGTCGGCGTCCACCGAACCGGCCGCTGACCCATCGGTAGCCGGGCCAGCCAAGCGGACTCCCCGTAAGCGGGTCAGCAAGGCCGCGGCCGCTGAGCTTGCGGCAGCGGAGCAGGCCGCCGGTACCGGACGGGCTGTTACCGAGCAACCGGCAGCAGCCGGACAGGCCGCGGACCGTTCGGTGGCCGAGATCCCGACTCCGGAGGCGCTGCCTGCCGGGCCGGCCCTGGCCGCTCCGGCGGTGCTGTTCCAGCCGCCCACCGAGGTGGTGTCGCCTCGCCGCCGTCGCGGTGGCAGGCGCACTGCCGAGGCACCCGAAGCCGCTGCCAGCACCGAGCAGGAGGCGGGCACCGAGGCCGTCGCGCTGCCTGACGAGGTCCCGGACTTCTCCGATATCGACGCCGACCTCGAGCCCGAGGACGTCGACGCCGACGAAATCACCGCCGAGGACAGCTCCGACGCCGACGATGCCGCCGAGGCCGGTGACGGCACCCGTCGCCGGCGGCGGCGTGGCCGGCGCGGACGCGGCAACCGGTCCACGGAGGTGGCTGACACCACCGAGGCCCCTGATGACGCCGACCAGGCAGCGGTGGACGCCGACGAGGACGAACCAGAGGACGACCATGCCGAAGAGGTCGCCGAGGCGGCCCTGTCGGCCAGCGCTCGCCGCCGCCGCCGTCGCCGGCGTTCCAACGGCGCGGACGCTGCCGAGGCCGTCCTGTCCGAGGACGACCCGCCCAACACCGTGGTGCACGTGCGGGACAGCCGTTCCGGGCGGGACCGGGGTGCCGATGACGACGGCGTGCGGGGAGTCAAGGGATCGACCAGGCTGGAAGCCAAGCGCCAGCGCCGTCGCGACAACCGGGACACCGGCCGGCGCCGCGCGCCGATCCTGACCGAGGCCGAGTTCCTGGCCCGCCGCGAGTCGGTGGACCGGGTGATGGCGGTGCGCCAGGCCGGTGACCGCACCCAGATCGCCGTCCTCGAAGACGACATCCTGGTCGAGCACTACGTGACCCGGGCCAGCGCAGGCAGCGCGGTCGGCAGCGTCTACCTCGGCCGGGTCCAGAACGTCCTGCCGTCGATGGAGGCAGCCTTCGTAGACATCGGCCGGGGCCGCAACGGCGTGCTGTACGCCGGCGAGGTCAACTGGGACGTCGCGGGGCTGGAGGGCAAGGCCCGATCCATCGAGAACGCGCTTAATGCCGGCGACCTGGTGCTGGTACAGGTGACCAAGGACCCGATCGGCCACAAGGGCGCCCGGCTGACCAGCCAGATCTCGCTTCCCGGCAGGTTCGTGGTCTACGTTCCCGGCGGCGGAATGACCGGCATCAGCCGCAAGCTGCCCGATGTCGAGCGCAGCCGGCTGAAGGCGATCCTGAAGAAGGTGGTGCCCGAGGAAGCCGGTGTGATCGTGCGCACCGCGGCCGAAGGCGCCTCCGAGCAGGATCTGATCAGTGACGTCGAGCGGCTGAAGTCGGAGTGGGAGTCGATCAGCGCCAGGTCGGCGAAGGCCAAGAAGTCCTCGGAGGGGCCGTCCCTGCTGCACGGCGAGCCGGACCTGGCGATCCGGGTGGTCCGCGACATCTTCAACGACGACTTCAAGAAGTTGGTGGTGTCGGGCTCGGAGATCTACCAGACCATCAGCGACTACGTACGCGACATCGCCCCCGACCTGGCGGACCGGATCTCCCGGCACACCGCTGAGTCCGACCTGTTCCGCGACCTGCGGGTGGACGAGCAGCTGGCCAAGGCGCTGGACCGCAAGGTGTGGCTGCCCTCGGGCGGCTCGCTGGTGATCGACCGTACCGAGGCGATGACCGTGGTCGACGTCAACACCGGCAAGTACACCGGATCGGGCGGCAACCTCGAGCAGACGGTGACCCGTAACAACCTCGAAGCGGCCGAGGAGATCGTCCGGCAACTGCGGTTGCGCGACATCGGCGGCATCGTGGTGATCGACTTCATCGACATGGTGCTGGAGAGCAACCGCGACCTGGTGCTGCGCCGGCTCACCGAATGCCTGGGCCGGGACCGCACCAAGCACCAGGTAGCCGAGGTCACCTCGCTCGGACTGGTGCAGATGACCCGCAAGCGGGTCGGCGAGGGCTTGCTCGAAGCGTTCAGCGAGCCCTGCACGGTGTGCAACGGCCGCGGTGTGCTGGTGCACCTGGACCCGGTGGAGCGCAAGAACGGCGCGGCCAACGGCGCCGGTTCCGGCGCGTCGGCACCGGCTGCCGAGGAGGACCGGCCCACCCGTGGCCGGCGCAACCGCAAGGCCGTCAAGGCCGAGCCGGCCC
>NZ_DASVQG010000050.1:0-12065 GCF_036389215.1 Jatrophihabitans sp. | reverse complement strand
GTCGCCGACCGGGTGGTGACCGTCGAGGGCGGCACCGCGTGGGTGCACGGCGGCGGCTGGGGCGGCTACGCCGACGCCCGGGCGGCCCGGCACGACCGGATGGCCGAGGTGCGCCGCCGCTGGGAGGAGGAGCACGAGCGGCTGGTCGAGCTCGTCCGCACGCTGCAGCAGCAGGCCGCCAACTCACCCGACATGGCCTCGCGCTACCGGGCGATGCAGACCCGGCTGGCCCGGTTCGAGGCCGACGGCCCGCCGCCGGACAAGCCGGAGGAGCAGAACGTCACCATGCGGCTGCGCGGTGGCCGCACCGGGGTGCGGGCGGTGACCTGCGAACAGCTCGAACTGACCGGGCTGATGAAGCCGTTCGACATCGAGATCTTCTACGGCGAGCGGCTGGCGGTGCTGGGTTCCAACGGCGCCGGCAAGTCGCACTTCCTGCGGCTGCTCGGCGGCGAGCCGGTCCGCCACCAGGGCTCCTGGCGCCTGGGCGCCCGGGTGGTGCCCGGGCTGTTCGCCCAGACCCACACCCATCCGGAGTGGTTCGACCGCACCCTGGTCGACCTGCTCTGGCACGGCGAGCCGGGCAGGCCCGGGGTGGACCGCGGGCGGGCGATGGCGGCGCTGCGCCGCTACGAGCTGAACGGCCAGGGCGACCAGAGCTTCGGGACCCTGTCCGGTGGCCAGCAGGCCAGGTTCCAGATCCTGCTCCTGGAGCTGTCCGGAGCGACCCTGCTGCTGCTCGACGAGCCGACCGACAACCTCGACGTGCTCTCGGCCGAGGCGCTGGAGGACGCGCTGGAGACCTTCGAGGGGACGGTGATCGCGGTGACCCACGACCGGTGGTTCGCCCGCCGCTTCGACCGGTACCTGATCTTCGGCGCGGACGGCGTGGTGGCCGAGTCCAGCCGACCGATCTTCGACGCCGGGCGGGTGGCCCGGCCACGCTGATGCAGTCGAGCAGGGAGGGTGGGCCGGCTCTACCCGGGTCCGTGAGGACGAGGGCCTGACCCGACCCCGTCGATTTGGATGCTCGTCAGTAACGACGGTATCGTGCTCGGTTGGCACGCGTTCGCCCAGCGGCGCGTGTGGACGGCCATGTTCCGGGGTCGACCGCCGGGATTCCCCGGTGGGACCGCGGGAGCGACGACCAGCCACCGGCTGCTCATCGTGAAGACCGACGAGAGAGAGTGCGCCTTGCCTACCTACACCCCCAAGCCCGGAGACGTGGTCCGGTCCTGGCATGTCATCGATGCCAGCGACATCGTCCTGGGCCGGCTGGCCAGCCAGGCGGCCCGGCTGCTGCGCGGCAAGCACAAGCCGCAGTTCGCCCAGCATGTCGACACCGGTGACTTCGTCATCATCGTCAACGCCGAGAAGGTCGCAGTCGCGCCGCAGAAGCTCGGCGAGTACCGCTACCGGCACTCGGGTTACCCGGGCGGGCTGTCCAAGCGCACCGTCGGCGAACTGCTCGAATCCAAGCCCGAGCGCCTGGTCGAACTGGCGGTCAAGGGCATGCTGCCCAAGAACACCCTCGGGCGCGCGCAGCTGAAGAAGCTCAAGGTCTACAGCGGACCGAGCCACCCGCACGCCGCGCAGCTGCCGAAGGAATTCACGATCACGCAGATCGCGCAGTAGCGCGGATCAGGCAAATAGGAGAATTCGCGTTGACTACCCCAGTTCCCGTCGTAGGCCGCCGCAAAGAGGCGGTCGTCCGGGTCCGGCTCGTGCCGGGCACCGGCGTCTTCAAGCTCAACGGTCGCACCATGGACGACTACTTCCCCAACAAGGTGCACCAGCAGCTCATCCGTGAGCCGCTGGTGACCCTGGAGCGGGACGGCCAGTACGACATCACCGCAACCCTGGTCGGCGGCGGCATCACCGGCCAGGCCGGCGCGCTGCGGCTGGCCATCTCGCGGGCTCTGATCAGCCTGGAGCCCGACGACCGCCCGACGCTGAAGAAGGCCGGTTTCCTGACCCGGGACGCCCGGATCAAGGAGCGAAAGAAGTACGGCCTGAAGAAGGCCCGCAAGGCTCCGCAGTACTCCAAGCGTTAACCGCGCACCGTTCGTGGCCAAGTATTTCGGCACGGACGGGGTTCGCGGTCGCGCGAATGCCGATCTGACTCCCGAGCTGGCGCTGGCCGTGGCCAGCGCCGCGGCTCGGGTGCTGGCCATTCACTCAACGCACGACGGTGCTGCGCGGCCCGTGGCCGTGGTCGGCCGGGACCCCCGGGTGTCCAGCGAGATGCTGGAGGCCGCGGTGGTCGCGGGCCTGACCTCGGCTGGTGCCGACGTGCGGCTCGCCGGGGTGCTGCCGACGCCGGCGGTTGCCTACCTCACCGCGCTGTACTCCGCCGACCTCGGGGTGGTGCTGTCGGCCAGCCACAATCCGATGCCCGACAACGGGGTCAAGCTGTTCGCCCGGGGTGGCCACAAGCTGCCCGATGACATCGAGGCCGAGATCGAGGCCGAGATCGAGGCCGGCTGGCGCGCGCCGCGCCCGACCGGAGCGGCGATCGGCCGGGTCACGGTGGCCGAGGACGGGGCGGCCCAGTACGTGGAGCACCTGCTGGCCTCGGCACCCACCTCACTGGCCGGCATCAAGGTCGTGGTGGACTGCGCCAACGGGGCGGCGTCCTCGGTCGCGGGCGAGCTGTTCAGCCGGGCCGGCGCCGAGACGATCGTGGTGGCCGGCCAGCCGAACGGCGAGAACATCAACGACGGCGTCGGCTCGACCCACATCGACTCGCTCAGCCAGATCGTGCTGCGGTACCGGGCCGACCTCGGGATCGCCCTGGACGGTGACGCCGACCGCTGCCTGGCCGTGGACGCCGCCGGCACCGTGGTGGACGGCGACCAGATCCTGGCCATCTGCGCCCGCGCGTTGAAGGACCGCTCGCTGCTGGCCCAGGACACCGTGGTCGCCACCGTGATGAGCAACCTGGGCTTCCACCACGCGATGCGCGATGCCGGCATCAAGGTGCTCACCACGGCGGTCGGGGACCGCTACGTGCTGGAGAGCCTGACCAGCAACGGCCTGAGCCTCGGCGGCGAGCAGTCCGGCCATGTGATCTTCACCGACGCGGCGACCACCGGCGACGGCCTGCTGACCGCGCTGCGGCTGATGTCGTGCATGGCTACCTCCGGCCGGCCGCTGGCCGAGCTTGCCGCGATCGTGCAGCGGCTGCCGCAGGTGATGATCAACGTCAAGGTCGCTGACCGGGAGACGGTCGCCGCCTCGCCCGACGTCCGGGCCGCGGTGTCGGCCGCCGAGGCCGAGCTGGGCGAGGACGGCCGGATCCTGCTGCGGCCCTCGGGCACCGAGCAGCTGGTCCGCGTTATGGTGGAAGCCGCCAGCCAGGAACGCGCCGAGCAGATCGCGCGCCGGGTGTCCGAGGTCGTAAGCGCCGTCTAGCCGCAAACCGGTCGAGCGTGCAACCGTCCGCTGTTAGCTGCGTTACCTCCCTCGCCCCCGGTGGAACGCACCTCGCGTGCACTCGCGTTGGACCCAGAGATGACTGATTCGACTACCGATACCAAGTCCAAGACCGAGCCGGAGCGGGTGTCGCTGTCGTTCACCCAACTGCTGGCCAGCGTGCTCGCCGCGGTGAGCGCCTCGATCGCAGCCTCGGTGTTCGGGGTGGCGGGCACCCTGATCGGCGCGGCGCTGGGTAGCGCCATCAGCGTCGTCGGTGGCGTTCTGTACGCCCGATCCCTGGAACGCTCCCGGCAGGCCGTCCGGCTCACCGTGGCGGTGGCGACGGCCAGGCGGCTCGGCGGACGCCCCCCAGCCGACCCCGACGACACCGACGATGCCCCGGACGAGAACCCCGACGAGAACCCGCCGGATCAGGCCGGCCGGCGGCGCGACCGGATCCGGGTGGCGCTCACCCCGCGACGCCTCGCCCTGGCCGCCGGCGGGCTGTTCGTGCTGACGATGAGCCTGATCACCGGGTACGAGCTGCTGACCGGGCAACCCGTCGCGGCCAGCGTCGAGGGCCAGCACGGCTCGGGCGTCAGCGTGCTGGGCGGCAACAAGAAGTCCAGCAGCAGCCCGGCCCCGGTCAGCTCGGCCCCCTCGGGAGCATCGAGCAGCGCCCCGAGCACCGCCGGCTCGGTTCCCTCCGGCACCGGCGTGCCCACGCCCACCGTGACGGTGACGCTCACCCCCTCGGCGACGCCGTCGGCGACGGGGTCGGCCACCCAGCCCGCTGCCCCGCCGTCCGCCAGCAGCCCGACCACCGCGCCGTCGGCCCCGGGCGGCACTGGGACACCTGGCGGCGGTTGACCGGTTGCCCTTCACAATTCCCGTACGCTCTAGGCCATGTGCGGCATCGTTGGCTACGTAGGTCCCAGGTCTGCCCTCGAGGTGGTGATGCAGGGCCTGCGCAGGCTGGAGTACCGCGGCTACGACTCCTCCGGCGTGGCGGTGATCAGTGAGGCCGGCGAGCTGCGGACCGCCAAGAAGGCCGGCCGGATCGAGAACCTCGACGCCGAGCTGGAGCGCGAGGCCGGCCGGACCGGCGGCTCGCTGACCGGTCACACCGGGATCGGGCACACCCGCTGGGCCACCCACGGGGCACCGAACGACCTGAACGCCCACCCCCACGTCGACACCGGCCACCGGATCGCGGTGGTGCACAACGGCATCATCGAGAACTTCAGCGAGCTGCGCTCGGGACTGGAATCCGCCGGGATCGAGCTGGTGTCCGAGACCGACTCCGAGACCGTCGCGCACCTGGTCGCCGCGGAGCTCGCCGCCGGCGCACCGGATCTCACCGAGGCCACCCGGCGGGTGTGCCGCGTGCTGCAGGGTGCCTTCACCCTGGTGCTGCTGGACCGCGACCACCCCGAGACGGTGGTCGGCGCCCGGCGCAACTCACCGCTGGTGCTGGGCCTGGGTGACGGTGAGAACTTCCTCGGCTCGGACGTCGCGGCGTTCATCAGCTACACCAAGGAGGCCGTCGAACTGGGCCAGGACCAGCTGGTGGAGATCTCCGGCGAGGGCTACCGGATCATCGACTTCGACGGCACCGCGGTCCAGGGCAAGCCGTTCACCATCAACTGGGACCTGGCCGCCGCCGAGAAGGGCGGCTACGACTACTTCATGCTCAAGGAGATCCAGGAGCAGCCGACCGCGGTCGCCGACACCCTGCGGGCGCACTACCGGGACGGCCGGATCGCCCTGGACGAGCAGCGGCTGGACGGCTCGGTGCTGCGCGAGATCGACAAGGTGTTCGTGGTGGCCTGCGGCTCGGCCTATCACGCCGGCCTGCTGGCCAAGCACGCCATCGAGCACTGGACCCGGATCCCGGTCGAGGTCGAGATGGCCTCGGAGTTCCGCTACCGGGACCCGGTGCTGGACCAGCAGACCCTGGTGGTGGCGATCAGCCAGTCCGGCGAGACCGCCGACACCCTGGAGGCGGTCCGGCATGCCAAGGACCAGCGGGCCACGGTGCTGGCCATCTGCAACACCAACGGCGCCCAGATCCCGCGCGAGGCCGACGCGGTGCTCTACACCCATGCCGGTCCCGAGATCGGGGTGGCGGCGACCAAGACCTTCAGTGCCCAGGTGGTCGCGGTGCTGATCCTGGGGCTGGCGCTGGCCGAAGCCCGCGGCACCAAGTTCGGCGACGAGATCGCGGCCGAGTACGCGGCCCTGCAGGCGATGCCGGCGCTGATCACCGAGACGCTGTCGGTGATCGAACCGGTCCGGGTGCTGGCCCGCCAGATCGCCGACTCCCGGGCGGTGCTGTTCCTGGGCCGGCATGTCGGCTACCCGGTGGCCCTGGAGGGCGCGCTGAAGCTCAAGGAACTCGCCTACATGCACGCGGAGGGCTTCCCGGCCGGTGAGCTCAAGCACGGCCCGATCGCCCTGATCGAACCCGACCTGCCGGTGGTGGTGGTGATGCCGTCCCCGGTGGCCCGGCCGCTGCTGCACCAGAAGATGCTGTCCAACATCGCCGAGATCTCCGCCCGGGGCGCCCGGACCATCGTGATCGCCGAGCAGGGTGACCTGCTGGCCGCCAAGCACGCCACCCACCTGGTGGAGCTGCCGGTGGCCCCGACCCTGCTGTCACCGCTGCTGACCACCATCCCGCTGCAGGTACTAGCAGCCGAGATTGCCCAAAGTCGCGGATTTGACGTCGACAAGCCCCGTAATCTCGCCAAGTCGGTCACAGTCGAATAAGTTCGCACCTGTGAGCCCAGCTGAGCAGACCTCTGTCGACGTCCTCATCGTCGGAGCAGGCCCTGTCGGCCTGTTCGGCGCCTACTACGCGGGAGTGCGGGGTTTGTCCACCGCGGTGATGGACTCGCTGCCGGAACCGGGCGGCCAGATCACCGCGATGTACCCGGAGAAGGCGATCTTCGACGTGGCCGGCTTCCCGGCCATCCGGGGCCGGGAACTGGTGGCCAACCTGGTCGCCCAGGCCGCGCCGTTCAGCCCCGTCTACCTGCTCGGCGAGCAGGCTGTCGGCCTGGAGCGCGGCGAGGACTTCGTCATCACCACCTCCTCGGGACGGCGGGTACGGGCCCGCGCGATCATCATCACCGGCGGGATCGGCACCTTCACGCCCCGGCCGCTGCCCACCGGCGAGGAGATGCTCGGCCGCGGCGTGGTGCACTTCGTGCCCGATCCGCAGGAGTACCAGGGCCTGGACGTGGTGATCGTCGGTGGCGGTGACTCGGCGGTGGACTGGGCGCTGTTGCTGGAGCCGATCGCCAAGTCGGTGGCACTGGTGCACCGGCGGGCCGCCTTCCGCGCCCACCCGCACTCGGTCGAGGTGATGCGGGAGACCTCCGTCCAGATCTTCACCGACGCCCAGGTCGCCGCGGTGCTCGGTGACCCGGTGAGCGAGGTCCAGGTCAGCGTTGACGGCAAGGTCACCTCGCTGCCCTGTAACCGGCTGGTCGCGGCACTCGGGTTCATCGCCAACCTCGGACCGCTGCTGGAGTGGGGCCTGGACATCCAGCAGAAGCGGCACATCGTGGTCGACACCACGATGGCCTCGTCGGTGCCGGGGGTGTACGCCTCCGGCGACATCTGCGAGTACCCCGGCAAGGTGCGCCTGATCGCCACCGGCTTCGGTGAGGTGGCCACCGCGGTCAACAACGCCGTCAAGTACCTGGACCCGGCTGCCTCGGTGTTTCCCGGACACCTGTCCGACTACGCCCCGCCGGGGGCGCTCGGTGCTCCGGGTACCCCGACCACGGTGGCCGGCTCGCCGGGCGCACCTGCAGCAGTGGCCGGCTCGCCGGGCGCCCCAGCAGTGGCCGGCTCGGCCGGCACGTCAACAGCAGTGCCCGGGTGATCATCGGAGTAGGTATCGACGTGGTGCCCGTCGCCCGCTTCGAAGTTGCCAGCGCGCGGACCAGCCAGCTGGTCGAGCGGCTCTTCACCCGCACCGAGCGGTTCACCGCGCACGGCGTGCAACGCACGGCCGAGTCGCTGGCCGCTCGCTTCGCGGCGAAGGAGGCGGCCGCCAAGGCGATGGGCTCGCCCGGCGGCATGTCCTGGCACGACGCCCAGGTGGTCGTCGACGACAGCGGGCGGCCCAGCCTGGTCGTCGAGGGCACCGTGGCCGCCAAGGCCGCCGAACTCGGCATCCGCACCTGGCACCTGTCGCTGTCCCACGACGGCGGGGTGGCCTCGGCGATCGTCATCGCGGAGGGCTGAGCGGTGCAGGGCGTCTGGCCGGTCGAGGAGATCCGGGCGGCCGAGCGGCGGGTGCTGGCCGGCCTGCCCGAGGGGACGCTGATGGCCCGGGCGGCCCGGGCGGTCACCGTCGAGGCGGTCCGGATGCTCGGCTCCGGTTACGGCGCCCGGGTGGTGCTGCTGGTCGGCCCGGGGGACAACGGCGGCGATGCGCTGTACGCCGGTGCCGAACTGAGCCGGCGTGGCGTGGCGGTGGCCGCGGTGCTGGCCGACCCGGCCAAGGTGCATCCCGGTGGCCTCGCCGCCCTGCGTGCCGCCGGCGGCCGCCAGGTCCCGCTGGCCGGCGCCGGGCCCGCGGACCTGATCATCGACGGGCTGCTGGGAATCGGCGCCCGCGGGCCGGTGCGCGAGGCGATGCTCCCGCTGGTGCGCTGGAGCCTGGATTCGGAGACCTTGGGCGTTCCGGTGCTTTCGGTCGACATCCCGTCCGGCGTCGACCCGGACACCGGCGCCGTCGCCGGGCCGGCGGTCCGGGCAACCACCACCGTCTGCATGGGCGCGCTGAAGACCGGCCTGCTGGTGGGCCAGGGCCGGCTGCACACCGGCTCGCTGCGGCTGGTCGACCTGGGCCTCGGCCCGCAGCTGCCCGAGCCGCAGCTGGGCCGGCTGGAACGCAACGACCTGCGCCTGCCGGTGCCGGGCCCGCAGGACGACAAGTACACCCGGGGCGTGGTCGGGGTGGCGGCGGGCTCGCAGGCCTATCCCGGCGCGGCCCAGCTGTGTGTCGGCTCGGCCCGCCTCGGCGGCGTGGGGGCGGTCCGCTACGCCGGGCACGCGGCGGCCGAGGTGGTCCGGCGCTGGCCGGAGGTGATCGTCTCCGACACCGTCGCCAAGGCCGGCCGGGTGCAGGCCTGGGTGCTCGGGCCCGGGCTGGGCGACAGTGCCGAGGCCGTGGAGTCCGTGCGGCAGGTGCTGACCAGCGACGCCGCGGCGGTGGTCGACGCCGACGGGCTGACCCTGCTGGTCGAGCGCCGGGAGCTGCTGGACGGCCGGTCGGGCGCCACCGTGCTGACCCCGCACGACCGCGAGTTCGAGCGGCTGTTCGGCGAGGTCGGCACCGACCGGGTGGGGGCCGCCCGGCGGGCTGCCCGCGACACCGGCGCCACGGTGCTGCTGAAAGGGTTCGCCACCGTCGTCGCCGAGCCCTCCGGGCGCTGCTACCTCAACCCGGTCGGCGCCCCGGCACTGGCCACCGCCGGCAGCGGGGACGTGCTGGCCGGGCTGATCGGATCGTTGCTGGCCACCGGCCTGGCGCCCGGGCTGGCGGCGGCCACCGGTGCCTACCTGCATGCGGCCGCCGGGGTGCGAGCGGCGGCGGCCGGTCCGGTGGTGGCCGGTGACCTGGTCACCGCGCTGGGAGAGGAGATCGGCTCGCTGGCGTCATCGGCGCTCGACCGGCACCCGGTTTGACAGACTGGGGCCATGCGTACCGAGGCCGTCGTCGACCTGGCTGCCATTGCCGCCAACGTCGCCACCCTGAAGTCCAACACGGCCGCCGAGCTGATGGCCGTCGTCAAGGCCGACGGCTACGGCCACGGCATGCTCGCCTCGGCCCGGGCGGCGCTGGCCGGCGGTGCGAGCTGGCTCGGGGTGGCGATGCTGGAGGAGGCGCTGGCCTTGCGGGCGGCCGGCATCACCGAGCCGGTGCTGGCCTGGTTGTGGACGCCGCGGGAGACTGAGGCGCTGCGCGACGCGCTGGCCGCGGGAGTCGACATCTCGGTGTCCTCCCAGGCCGCCCTGGACCTGGTGGTCACCACCGCCGCGGAGCTCGGCAGCCCCGCCCGGGTGCATCTCAAGATCGACACCGGCCTGTCGCGCAACGGCGTCACCGCCGCCGACTGGCCGCACCTGCTGGACGCCACCGCCAAGGCCGCCGCCTCCGGCGTGATCGAGACCACCGGCATCTGGAGCCACTTCGTCTACGCCGACTCACCCGGGCATCCGACCATCGCCCGCCAGATCGAGCGCTTCGGCGCCGCCCTCGACACCGCCCGCGGCTACGGCGTCGTCCCCGAACTGCGCCACCTCGCCAACTCGGCCGGCACGGTGACGCTGCCGCAGTGCCACTTCGACCTGGTCCGGCCCGGGGTGGCCGTCTACGGGCTGTCGCCGGTGCCTGAGAAGGGCGACTTCGGGCTCGTCCCGGCGATGACCCTGCGCACCACGATCGCCAACGTCAAGCGGGTCCAAGCCGGCGAGGGAGTCAGCTACGGCCACCAGTACGTCACCGATCGCCAGACCACGCTGGCGCTGGTCCCGCTGGGCTATGCCGACGGGGTGCCACGGGCCGCGACCAACACCGGCCCGGTCTCGATCCGCGGCAACCGCTACACCATCAGCGGTCGGGTCTGCATGGACCAGTTCGTCGTCGACATCGGCGACGACGAAGCTGTCGCGGGTGACGAGGTGGTGCTGTTCGGCCCTGGCAGCGACGGCGAGCCGACCGCGCAGGACTGGGCGGACGTGCTGGACACCATCCACTACGAGGTGGTGACCCGGATCGGCTCCCGGGTTCCGCGCAGCTACGTCGGCGGGGCCGCCTGATGCGGGTCGGCAAGGTCCCGGCGCTCCTCGGCGGCGGCGTCGGGGTGCTGACCGCGGTGGCGGCGACCGCGGTGGCCCGGCAACGCCGGTCGGCGGCTCGCGAGCGCAGCCGGATCGAGGTCGGCTCGGCCGCGCTGTTCACCGCCCCCGCGGTCAGTGACCGGGGACGGGTGCTCACCGACGACGGCATCGAGCTGCACTATGAAGTCGTCGGAGGGGAAGTCGTCGGAGGGGAAGTCGTCGGAGCCGGGCACGCCGTCGGAGCCGGGGACGCCGGCCTGAGCGTCGTCTTCGTGCACGGCTACACCCTGAACCTGGGCTCGTTCCACTTCCAGCGGCTCGCGCTGGCCAAGGCGTTCGGGGACTCGGTCCGGCAGGTGTTCTACGACCAGCGCTCGCACGGCCGGTCGGCCCGCGCGCCGTCGGAGTCCTGCACGATCGAGCAGTTGGGGCACGACCTGTACAGCGTGATCGACCAGCTCGCCCCCACCGGACCGATCGTCCTGGTGGGGCATTCGATGGGCGGCATGACGGTGATGGCGCTGGCCGACCGGCACCCGGAGCTGTTCAGGGCCCCGGCCGGGACCGGTACGGCCCGGGTCGCGTCCGTGGTGCTGGTCAACACCTCGTCCGGCGAGCTGAAGAACCTGACGCTCGGACTGCCCAGCGCGCTGGCCCGGCTGCACGCGCCGGTGCTGCCGATCGTGCTGCGCCGCGCAGCCAAGAACGCGGCGCTGGTGGAGCAGGCCCGGGCGATGGGCCGTGACCTGGCGTGGGTGATGACCAAGCGGCTGAGCTTCGCGTCCAAGGACGTGGACCCCGCGGTGGTGGCGTACTGCACCACGATGATCTCCGCCACCCCGGTCGACGTGGTGGCCGATTTCTATCCGACCCTGATGGCCCACGACGGCCGGCTGGGCCTGCGCAACCTCAAGGGCTGCCCGGTGCTGGTGATCGGCGCCGATTCGGACGCCATGACGCCGCTGGAGCACTCGAAGGCGATCGTCCGGGCACTGCCCGAGGCCAGGCTGATCGTCGCCCCGAATTCTGGCCACCTGCTGATGCTGGAGCATCCGGAGCTGGTCAACGAGCCGTTGATCGGCGTCGTCGAGGCCGCGCTCGCCGGCCGGCCGGGGTCCGAGGTCGCGGGGCCGGACCAGCCGGTCAGTGCCTGATGACGTCATCGCCCGCGGTGTCGTTGCCGACCCCGGCCGACACCCAGGCCTTCGGCCGCCGGCTGGCACAGCTGCTGCGCCCGGGTGACCTGCTGGTGCTGACCGGCCCGCTGGGTGCCGGCAAGACCGCGCTGGCCCAGGGCATCGGCGCCGGGTTGGGGGTGCCCGGCCGGGTGGTGTCACCGACGTTCGTGATCGCCCGGGTGCACCGCGGCGGCCGGATCCCGCTGGTGCACGTCGACGCCTACCGGCTGAACTCCCTCGCCGAGGTGGACGACCTGGACCTCGATGTGGACCTCGCCGACTCGGTGACGGTGGTGGAGTGGGGCGCCGGCCTGGTCGAGCAGCTCGCCGAGGCCCGGCTGCTCGTCGAGATCACCCGGCTGCCCGATTCGGAGGAGCGCGAGCTGCGGCTGGTGGCAACGGGCGGGGACTGGGCAGCCCGGCTCGAGGCGCTGCGGATCAGCGTGCTGGAGGACCGGCGCTAGATGTACCCGGTCATGACGTTGGTGTCGCTCGGATGATCTTGACGTAGGGAGAGCCCCCGGTTGGGGTGTGGCTTGTCTAGGACCTACGCCAGCCGGAGGCTCTCGTGCCACACGCTAATGCCCGCACCACGTTCCATGCCCG
>NZ_DASVQG010000049.1:0-22070 GCF_036389215.1 Jatrophihabitans sp. | reverse complement strand
CGGCGTAACGCCGCCAGACTGCCCCCGCCCCCCACCACCGCGTGCTCGGCGGCAAAGTGTGACCCTGCCAACCTGTGCCGGTTCCGTCGAATATCTCCCTTTACCCATCAAGGAGAAAACATCATGAGCCGCTCCGAAGTGCTCGTCTCGGCCGATTGGGTCGAACAGAATCTGAACACCCCCGGCGTGGTGATCGTCGAGGTCGACGAGGACACCGCCGCCTACGACACCGGCCACATCACCGGTGCTGTGAAGCTGGACTGGAAGACCGACCTGCAGGACCCGGTCGTGCGCGACGCGGTGAGCAAGGAGGACTTCGAGAAGCTGCTCTCGGCCAAGGGCATCAGCAACGACGACACCGTGGTGCTCTACGGCGGCAACAACAACTGGTTCGCCGCCTACGCCTACTGGTACTTCAAGCTGTACGGCCATGACAAGGTCCAGCTGCTCGACGGCGGCCGCAAGAAGTGGGAACTCGAAGGCCGCGAGCTGTCCAAGGACGAGGTCTCGCGTGCGGCGACGGAGTACCACGCCAAGGACCAGGACCTCTCGATCCGCGCGTTCCGTGACGAGACGGTCGCCGCGATCGGCAACAAGAACCTGGTGGACGTCCGGTCCCCGGATGAGTTCTCCGGCAAGCTGCTGGCCCCGGCGCACCTGCCGCAGGAGCAGTCCCAGCGCGGTGGCCACATCCCGACCGCGCTGAACGTGCCGTGGTCCAAGGCTGCGAACGAGGACGGCACCTTCAAGTCCGACGACGAGCTTGCCAAGCTCTACGCCGACGCGGGCCTGGACACCGGCAAGGACACCATCGCCTACTGCCGGATCGGCGAGCGCTCCAGCCACACCTGGTTCGTGCTGCACGAGCTGCTCGGGCATTCCAACGTCAAGAACTACGACGGCTCGTGGACCGAGTACGGGTCGCTGATCGGCGTACCCATCGAGAAAGGCTGAGCTCGTGAGGATCGCAGCGAGCGTCAGCGAGCGAGGACCGGAGCGAGCGGGCGATGAGCGCTCGCGCGAAGAGAATGAGGACTGATCCAGATGTGCGGAGCCCCGCCCCAGACCCCGACGCTGCCACCGCACGTCGACATCACCAAGGAGACCGTGATCTACGGAACGGTCTCCAAGGACGACGCGCCGGTACCAGCCGCCTACGTCCGGCTGCTCGATTCCACCGGTGAGTTCACCGCCGAGGTGCTGACCTCGGCCACCGGTGACTACCGGTTCTTCGCCGCACCCGGTGACTGGATGCTGTCGGTGATGCACAACTCCGGTTCGGTGCGCCAGCCGGTCAGCGCGCCGGCGCCGGGCCTGGTGGAGGCCTCGCTGGTGCTGACCTGAGGTTGGCAGCTCAGTAGACCAGCGCCTGGACGTTCGGCTGCAGGATCTCGTCGACGAAGGTGGCCGAGCCGGCGATCCGCACCCCGGGGATGAGCTGCTCCGAGGTGATGGATCGCCGCTGGGCGCACTGGGTGCAGACCGTCAGAGCGCCCAGTTCCACCACGGCGTCGCGCAGCTGGGCCAGCGGTGCCGAGTGCGGCAGCGTGAAACTCTCGGCCCGGCCGGGCACGCCGAACCAGGCTGCCTCGCCGGTCAGCCAGAGCGAGACGCCGATCCCGGTGGCAACTGCGGTGGCAGCCACGGTGAAGGCCTGAGCGCACCGCTCGGCGTCCTCGGCACCGGCGGTGCACTTGATGATCAGAGCGCGGGTCGGTGTGTCCACAGCGGCTATCCTTTCGCTCCATGGAGGCGTTTTTCATCATCCTGCTCATCGTGGCGTTCCTGGCGATCGCCGCGATGGCCGCCTTGATCGTGGGCAAGCTGTTCGCGGGCCAGCACTAGGTGGCCGAGGAGCCCACTCCCGCCGACGTGCCGGTGCCGTCGGTGCCGGAGATCACCGACACCACCGACCTGCGCTCCGGACCGGAGATCAACCAGGCACTGCTGGCGCTGCTGGCGCTGGTCGGGCGCTGGTCCGGTTTCGGCAACGGTGCCAAGCCCGCCACCGGCGAGGAGTTCCGCTACGCCCAGCGGATCGGTTTCGCCCACGACGGCCGGCCCTTCCTGTCTTATGAGTCCCGTACCTGGCTGCTGAACCCGGACGGATCGGTGCTCCGGCCGGCGTTCCGGGAGAACGGGTTCCTGCGGATGGGCAGCGGCCAGGACGAGCTGGAACTGGTGCTGGCAACCGCGGTGGGCATCGTCGAGGTGTTCACCGGCCTGGCCGGTGACTCCCGGTGGGAACTGGCCACGTCGGCGGTCGGCCGCACCCGGTCGGCCAAGGAGGTCGCAGGTGAGCGGCGGTTGTATGCGCTGGCCGGCGACAAGCTGATGTACGCCCAGGAGCTGGCGCTCACCCCGGGGGACTACCGCCCGCACCTCAACGCCAGCCTGACCCGCGACTGAACCGCAACAGCTCGAGCAACTGGCCCCGGACATGTGAAAACCCCGAGCCGGTTCACGGTGAACCTGGTACCGGTCGGACAAGCCCGGCGACTCGGGGTTTCAGGAGGCACCGGACTAGCCGGCGACCTCCTTAGGTGTCCGAGAGAGCATCAAAGTTCTGGACCACCTCCTTTCCCATACGCACACCAAGATACTTCGCGGTGCCGGATCGGGCCAGTCTTTTCATGCTGCCGCCCATACCATGGACAGATCATGGCCCACCAGCACCCCGCGCCGCCTGACTCGCTGGCCGGCCGGCTCCGCGAACGCGGCATGCGGATGACGCCGCAGCGCCAGCGCGTTATGGCTGCCGTGACTCAACTGGTGCACGCCACTCCCGACCAGGTCGCCGAGGCGGTGCCCGAGGTCGACCTGACCACGGTGTACCGCACGCTGGAAGTGCTGGAACAGATCGGCATGCTGGCCCACACCCACCTGGGCCACGGGGCGCCGTCCTACCGGCTGGCCGGCGACGACCATGTGCACGTGGTCTGCCATCACTGCTCGTCGGTGGTCGACGTCCCGGCCGGCGTGGCCGACGCGCTGACCGCCCAGCTACTGGCCGAGCAGGGTTTCGTGCTGGACCGCTCGCACTTCACCGTCTTCGGCACCTGCGCCGACTGCGCCGCCCGCACAGCCAGCACTGCCCGCACCGCCGGAGGAACCCATGACTGACTACCGCTCACCCCTGCTCGACTGGCCCGGTGCCGTCGAAGCCGGCGGCCCGGACACCGGCACCGCCTGGCACTACGGCGATCCGCTCGGGGAGCAGCGCCGGGCGGTGGCCGGTGCCGGCCTGATCGACCGTTCGCACCGGGACGTCCTGGTGGTGCCGGGTCCGGACCGGCTGGACTGGCTGCATGCGATCTGCTCCCAGCACCTGAGCGCACTGGCGGACGGGGACTCCACCGAGGCGCTGGTGCTGTCCCCCAACGGGCACGTCGAGCAGCACTGGCAGCTGACCGAACTCGGGGACCAGGTCTGGATCGACACCGAGCCTGGTGCCGCCGACGAGGTGCTCGGCTACCTGCTCAAGATGCGGTTCCTCAAGCGGGTGGAACCGGCGGTCGTCACCGCCGGGTCCGGGGTGCTCTCGTTGATCGGGCCGGAGGCGGCCGAGGTGCTTCGTGAGGCCGGGCTGCCGGTGCCGGGAACCAAGGCTCTCGCGCTGCCGGGCGGTGGCTTCGTGCGCCCCGCGCTGTCGGCCGGCGGCCCGGTGGACCTGATCGTCGAGCGGGCGGAACTCGCCGCGATCGCCGGCCGGCTGCGGGCCGCCGGAGCGCACCCGACCGGAAGCTGGGCCGCGGACGCCCTGCGGGTCGAGCGGCGCCGGCCACGGCTGGGCGTCGACACCGATCACCGGACGCTGGCCCACGAGGCGAACTGGATCGGCTCGGCGGTGCACCTGGACAAGGGCTGCTACCGCGGCCAGGAAACGGTCGCCCGGGTGCAGAACCTCGGCAAGCCGCCGCGCCGGCTGGTGCTGCTGCACCTGTCCGGGGACTCCGAGCGGCTGCCCGAGCCCGGCAGCCCGGTCGAGCGGGACGGCCGGCCGGTCGGCTTCGTCGGCACTGCCGTGCAGCACCACGAGCTGGGGCCGATCGCGCTGGCCATCGTCAAGCGGGGACTGACCGGCGAGGACGTCCTCGGCGTGCCGGGGCACTCGGCGGTGCTGGACCCGGCCGACGCCGTGGCCGAGCTGCCCACCGGTTTCGCCGGCCGGGCCGGCAGCACCTCCACCAGCGCCTGATCACCTGCTTCAGCGACCCTTGTGCGCTGGCCGCCATCGTCCTCTCGTCACCGCAAGGCTTTTATCGAACGCGTGGTGCCTGCCAGTACCGTCGCGGCCTAAGGTGTCTCTGAAGGACCTCATCAAGAAGTTGAGCCTGTCGAGACCTGCCGTTCCACTCCCGCGTACCGCTCGGCTCACGCGCTGACTCGAGGACCCAGTCGTGATCGGCCTTGGCTTTCCATGATCAAGGCCCCATAAACTTGGCAAGCTGCACGGAAGTGAAGCTGACTCCAGCCTCGAACCGGTTGCTCACCACCACGCGCGACGGCACCAGCCGGCTGTCATCGATCACCGCGCATAGTCAAGCCAGCGATAGTGTCTCTCCGCATAGGCCCGTCACGGTCAGGGGAGGTCAGGTGAGGTCATCGCGGAGGGCGTGGGCCCTCGTTATCGGCGCGGTTGCTCTCGCGGTCGTAGAGAATGTAGTAGCGAGTGATTTACAAAGCTGGCCTATACCCACGCCTGTTTTTTGGATACTACTAGTAATGCTGGTGGTTTTGACTTACATCTGGACCAGCCAACGAGTGGTTCAGCCTGAGATTACGCTGGAGGGACTTTCCGAGGCCGTACAGTCTCGATTGACGAACGATAGAGAAGCGCGACGGTTGAATTCTCCTGACCCTCTATATTTGCGCTGGTCTAATGATGAGCAAATCTCCGCACCTGCGCGTGACTTGTTGCGACACACTACCTTCGGTAGCAATGCGGTTCGTATCCATATCAGCGGAGACCGCAGTAATCTTGTAGAGGTGCTCCATCGGCTTACGCCGCAGCGGCTGGTGATTGTAGGCCCCAAAGGTTGCGGCAAAACGACAAGCCTTCTTCTCCTGACCTTGGAGATCCTACGAAAGCGACAACCCGGTGAGATTGTTCCAGTCATGCTTCAAGCGAAGAATTGGGATTGCTTCACCGAACACCTATGGGTGTGGGCAGCAAGGCAGCTCCTCAACGACTATTTTCTTGATGCCCGACCCGATAGGCAAACGCTGGATCGGTTAGCAGGGCTGATTAGCAGTGGGCGCATTTGCTTGGTGCTAGACGCATTTGATGAACTGCCAGAAGCAATTAAGGTAAACGCCTTCGCTGTATTGCATGGTGCACTCAGTGATCAGCCCTTGATCCTCAGCTGCCGCCATCACGAGTACCGTCAACTAACAAGCAGCGGGTCTCCGATTCACGGATCGCTAGCACTTCGTATTGAGCCGCTATCCGTCGTTGAAATTGCTGCCTACTTAAGTCATTCTTCACGGGCGGTGCTGTGGGGCACCCTAATCGAGGAAATGCGAATCCACCCTGATGGCGTTTTGGCGGAGGCCTTATCGGTGCCACTAATAGTGTGGGCACTTGCCGCGAGTGAGCATGAGGCTGCAACTATCTCAAGAGCGCTTACTGATGGCTCCATGACAGGCTCCGACAAGATTCGATCGCTTATTCTCAGCAGTGTCGTACCCTCGTTATACGCATTCACACCGACTGCAGAGCGAAAGAGGCGACACTACTACGACGCTTCTAGCGCACTGCGAACCATCACCTTCCTAGCGCGGTCAGTATCTGCGTCGGCGCCACCCCGGAGCGCGGCCCTGCCGTCGCTTAACGGAGACATTGATTGGTGGCGGACGTATCAGCTATGTAGCCGTCGAGCCATTGGGATAACGGTCTTCTTATTGGCCTGTATTGTTGGTGTTATTCCGGCCTTTGTGGGTGCCTATATAACCGTAGGTCTGAATCGACCACGAGTAATATCATTGTCTATAGCCCTGCTGGTAGGAATCTCGGCATCTGTGATTGCGATAATGTACGTGCATCCTCCCCCTCCCGGACGCTTCAGAATGAGACGTCTTCCCCTTAAGGCGCGAATTCAGGTAATACAGTCGAATCTCTGGACAGGATTCGGAGGGGGAGCCACTATCAGTATAGCAAGTATGGCAGGTGGCTCTGCGGGATTCGGCGCTCGGGCGGGACTTGTTGCTGCCGTTATAACAGGACCTCTCGCGATGTTCGCGATATTCCTAGTAATAGCCTTCAATGGCCCAGTCGATCCGAAGGAGATTGTTAATCCACTGAGAAGCATTCGTGATGACCGGAATGTTTGCTTCATCACTGGTTCCATACTATCCGTGACCCTATCGGCTGTATTTTTCCCTGTGAGCTCTATGGGTATTGCGTTGACAGGGGGCCTTGTGTGTGGCTCGATAGTTTCTGTAGGCGTGTCAGCATATGGCTGGCTCTGGATTGCTAGGATCTGCTTAACTATAAGTCGAGCCACTCCCATCGCTTTAATCTCATTCATGGAGGATGCGTACGAGAAGGGCCTGTTCAGGCAGGCAGGGCCCACTTATTCTTTTCGCCACCTCGAATTGCAGCACTATTTCGCTACGGCCACCCACTGAGGCATCGCGCTCAACCATTCAGCGCCCCATTATTTGCCCGCCCAATGACACTTCGCAGAACGGCGGCTGACGCTGAGGTTGGCTGCGGCGGGGCCGTCGCCGACAGGTCGCTCCCTGCTAGTCGCCAACGATAGCGCGGCGACAGCAGGTGTGGGCCCGGTTGCCATCGCCCGAGCCGGTGGGTAATGGTGGATCCATGACACGTTTCGGCTACACGTTGATGACGGAGCAGAGCGGTCCGAAGGAGCTGGTGCGTTACGCGGTCGCCGCCGAGCAGGCCGGCTTCGACTTCGAGGTCTCCAGCGACCACTACTTCCCCTGGCTGGATTCGATGGGCCACGCGCCCTACGCCTGGTCGGTGCTCGGCGCCGTGGCGCAGGCTACCGAGCGGGTCGACCTGATGACCTACGTGACCTGCCCGACGATGCGCTACCACCCTGCGGTGGTTGCCCAGAAGGCCGCCACCCTCGGCCTGCTGTCGGACAACCGGTTCACCCTCGGCCTCGGATCGGGGGAGAACCTCAACGAACACGTGATCGGCGAGGGCTGGCCGGTCGCCGCGGTGCGGCAGGACATGCTCGCCGAGGCGATCCAGATCATCCGCGCGCTGTACACCGGCGAGCTGACCACCTGGGTCGGGGAGTACTTCCGGGTCGACTCGGCCAAGATCTGGGACCTGCCCGACACCGGCGTCCCGCTGGCCATCGCGGTGTCCGGGGTCCGCTCGATCGCCGAGTTCGCGCCGCTGGCCGACCACATGATCTCCATCGAACCCGACCCCGAACTGATCCAGGGCTGGGACCAGACCCGTGGCGACGAAGGCCTGCCTGACAGCCGCAAGATCGGCCAGGTGCCGATCTGCTGGGGACCGGACAAGGACCAGGCGATCACCCGGGCACACGAGCTGTTCCGGTGGTTCGGCGGCGGCTGGGCCGTCAACGCCGACCTGCCGACGACGGCCGGTTTCGAGGGCGCCAGCAAGTTCGTCCGGCCGGAGGACGTGGCCGATTCGATCGCCTGCGGCCCGGACCTCGACGAGCTGGCCGAGTCGGCGCGCCCGTTCTGGGAGGCCGGCTACACCGACATCGCCCTGGTGCAGGTGGGCGATGAGAACCAGCAGGAGTTCCTGGACAAGATCGCCGAGCCGTTGCTGGACAGGCTGCGCTCCGCCGCCGGTACCTAGCAGCGGGCTACCGATGCTCCGGTGGCCGGCCTTGACAGCGGGATAGTGTGGACTTCGAGGCGAAAGGATCACTGGTGGACCTGCGAAAGACCTTGCTGTCATGGCCGGTTCTGCGCCAGATGAGCGACGGGGACCCGCTCGGCCGGGGCAAGGCGGTGCAGTCCAAGCACACCGCCGCGAACTGGACCGCGCGCACCGAGACCGCCGACCGGATGGTCAAGAGCGTCTGCCCGTACTGCGCCGTCGGCTGTGGCCAGCGGATCTACGTCAAGGACGAGAAGGTCGTCCAGATCGAGGGCGATCCGGACTCGCCGGTCAGCCGTGGCCGGTTGTGCCCGAAGGGCTCGGCCAGCGAGCAGCTGGTCAACTCACCGCTGCGCCAGACCGCGATGCTCTACCGCCGCCCGGGCGGCACCGACTGGGAGCCACTGGACCTCGAGCAGGCCACCGACATGATCGCCGACCGGATCCTCGAGACCCGGGCGCGCACCTGGCAGGACGCCGACGAGCACGGCCGGCCGTTGCGCCGCACCATGGGCATCGCCTCGCTCGGCGGCGCGACGCTGGACAATGAAGAGAATTACCTGATCAAGAAGCTGTTCACGGCTCTGGGAGCCATCCAGATCGAGAACCAGGCCCGTATTTGACACAGTGCCACCGTCCCCAGTTTGGGGGCCTCGTTCGGACGTGGCGGCGCCACCTCCTTCCTGCAGGACCTGCAGAACTCTGACTGCATCGTCATCCAGGGTTCCAACATGGCCGAGTGCCATCCGGTGGGGTTCCAGTGGGTGATGGAGGCCAAGGCCCGCGGCGCCAGGATCATCCACATCGATCCGCGGTTCACCCGCACCTCGGCACTGGCCGATCACTACGTGCCGCTGCGGGCCGGCAGCGACATCGCGTTCCTCGGCGGGATCATCAACTACATCCTGTCGAACGAGAAGTACTTCCGTGAGTACGTGGTGGCCTACACCAACGCCGCCACCCTGCTGCGCGACGACTTCGTCGACGTCGACGACCTGGACGGGGTGTTCTCCGGCTACGACCCCGAGACGGGGATGTATGACACCTCGACCTGGACCTATGAGGGTCAGGACGAAGGTCACTCCTCCGCCGGTTCGCAGCGGACCGCCTCGGGTGCGGAGGCCGATTCGCCGGGCGGGTCCCGCGCCGACGATGCCGGCAGCGGTGGCAACGGTCAGGAGAGCGAGGTCTCGCAGAGCGAGCGCGGCGGCGGTCACGAGATGGGCGGCCACGGCGCGAAGCTGAAGCACGCCGAGGTGCATCGCGACGAGACGCTGCAGCACCCGCGGTCGGTGTTCCAGGTGCTGAAGCGGCACTACGCCCGCTACACCCCCGAGCTCGTCGAGCAGGTCTGCGGCGTCTCGCCGGAGGACTTTCTCAAGGTGTGCGAGGCGGTCACCGAGAACAGCGGGCGCGAGCGCACCACCGCGTGGGTGTACTCGGTCGGCTGGACGCATCACACGGTGGGCGTGCAGTACATCCGCGGCTCGGCGATCATCCAGCTGTTGCTGGGGAATATGGGCCGGCCCGGCGGCGGGATCATGGCGCTGCGCGGGCATGCCAGCATTCAGGGCTCGACCGACATCCCGACGCTGTTCAACCTGCTGCCCGGCTACCTGCCGATGCCGAAGGTGGGTGAGCACGACGACCTGCCGTCCTACCTCGACACCATCCGGAGCCCTGACCAGAAGGGCTTCTGGGCAGAGGCGGAGTCCTACACGGTCAGCCTGCTGAAGTCCTACTGGGGCGACGCCGCGACGCCGGAGAACGATTTCGCCTTCCATTACCTGCCCAAACTGACCGGTGACCACGGCACCTACCAGACCGTGATGGACATGCTGGAGGACAAGGTCGAGGGTTACTTCCTGCTCGGCCAGAACCCGGCGGTGGGCTCGGCACACGGCAGGATGCAGCGGCTGGCCATGGCGCACCTGAAGTGGCTGGTCGTGCGCGACCTGAACCTGATCGAGTCGGCGACGTTCTGGAAGGACGGCCCGGAGATCGAGACCGGCGAGCTGCGCACCGAGGACATCGACACCGAGGTGTTCTTCTTCCCGGCCGCCTCGCACGCGGAGAAGGACGGCACCTTCACCCAGACCCAGCGGATGCTGCAGTGGCACCACAAGGCCGTCGCGCCGCCCGGTGACTGCCGCAGCGAGCTGCACTTCTTCTTCCACCTCGGCCGCAAGATCCGGGAGCGGCTGGCGAACTCGACCGAGCAGCGGGACCGCCCGATCCTCGACCTCACCTGGGACTACCCGGTGGACGCCGAGGGCGACCCGTCGGCCGACGCGGTGCTGCGCGAGATCAACGGCAGCCACCTGACCGGCGAGAAGGCCGGCCAGCCGCTGAAGCTGTTCACCGAGATGAAGCCGGACGGTTCCACCTCGGGCGGCTGCTGGATCTACAGCGGCGTGTACGCCGACGGGGTGAACCAGTCCGCGCGCCGCAAGCCCGGCAAGGAGCAGAGCTGGGTCGCGCCGGAATGGGGCTGGGCGTGGCCGGCGAACCGCCGCACCCTGTACAACCGGGCCGCCGCCGATCCCGAGGGCAATCCGTGGAGCGAGCGCAAGGCTTACGTCTGGTGGGACGCCGAGCAGCAGAAGTGGACCGGCCACGACGTGCCCGACTTCCCGGCCGACAAGGCACCGTCCTACCGTCCGGAGCAGGGCACCCCCGGCGCGGCGGGCCTGGCCGGTGACGACCCCTTCATCATGCAGTCCGACGGCAAGGGCTGGCTGTACGCGCCGGAGGGGATCCTGGACGGCCCGCTGCCGGTCCATTACGAGCCGGCCGAGTCCCCGGTGCGCAACCCGATGTACCGGCAGCAGGCCAACCCGACCCGGCAGGTCTACCCGCGGCCGGACAACCTGCAGAACCCGTCCCCGCCCGAGGCGCATGCCGAGGTCTTTCCCTACCTGTTCACCACCTACCGGCTGACCGAGCACCACACCGCCGGCGGGATGAGCCGGTGGGTGCCCTACCTGTCGGAGTTGCAGCCGGAGTTCTTCTGCGAGGTGTCACCGCAGCTGGCGCGCGAGCGCGGGCTGACCAATCTCGGCTGGGCGACCATCGTCACCGCCCGGACCGCGATCGAGGCCCGGGTGCTGGTCACCGAACGGGTGGTGCCGCTGCTGATCGACGGCAAGGAGTTCCACCAGATCGGCCTGCCCTACCACTGGGGGGTGGGCGGCTCCGCGCTGGTCACCGGTGACTCGGCCAACGACCTGTTCGGGGTCACCCTGGACCCGAACGTGCACATCCAGGAGACCAAGGTGGCCAGCTGCGACATCCGGGCCGGCCGCCGGCCGACCGGGCCGGCGCTGCTGCGCTTCGTCGAGGACTACCGCCGCCGGGCCGGGATCACCATCGAGACCGGCAACACCCGGCGGACGCCGGTTGCCTCCGGTACGCCGAGCCGGGCCGGATCGACGCCAGCCGAATTGACGCCAGCCGAATCGCAGGAGGACTGATGCCGAGCCTGTCCGGTCCGCTGCACGATCCGGCCGGCGATGCCGGCTGGCAGGAATCGCAGCCGCGCAAGGGATTCTTCACCGACACCTCGATCTGCATCGGGTGCAAGGCCTGCGAGGTGGCCTGCAAGGAGTGGAACGGGGTTCCCGACGATGGCTTCAACCTGCTGGGTTCCTCCTACGACAACACCGGCTCGCTGAGCGCCTCGACCTGGCGGCACGTCGCCTTCATCGAGCAGGCGGCGACGCCGGCGTCCAACACCGTCAGCCTGGGCATGCCGACCACCGAGCGTCCGGGCGCGGCGATGAATCCGGAGTCGGCCGTCGACTTCCGCTGGCTGATGTCCTCCGACGTCTGCAAGCACTGCACGCACGCCGGCTGCCTGGACGTCTGCCCGACCGGGTCGCTGTTCCGGACCGAGTTCGGCACCGTGGTGGTGCAGGAGGACATCTGCAACGGCTGCGGTTACTGCGTGCCGGCCTGCCCGTTCGGGGTGATCGACCGCCGGATCGGCGAGCAGGGCCAGAAGAACGTCGGCATCGCCCAGAAGTGCACGCTCTGCTACGACCGGCTCGGCGCCGGCAACACCCCGGCCTGCGCCCAGGCCTGCCCGACCCAGTCGATCCAGTTCGGCGACCTGGACGAGCTGCGCGAGCGAGCCGCAGCCCGGGTCGAGACGCTGCACGCCCAGGGGGTCAGCAAGGCTCGGCTGTATGCCGACAGCCCGGACGACGGGGTCGGCGGCGCCGGTGCGTTCTTCCTGCTGCTGGACGAGCCGGAGGTGTACGGGTTCCCGCCTGACCCGGTGGTGCCGACCCGGGACCTGCCGCAGATGTGGCGGCATGCGGCGATGGCCGCGGCCGGCCTGCTCGCCGGTGCGGTCGCCGCCTTCCTCGGAGGCCGGGGGTGAGCCAGCACCAGGCCGAGCTGGCCGCCGAGGGACGTACTCAGCACCCGGAACAGCCAGAACAGCCGGTGCAGGCAGTGTCTCCCGCGGACGGCGCCGTTGACCGGCGCCGTCGCCGGGTCGGAAAGCGCCGCCGGGACGAGCACCAGATGGTGCCGGACGCGGTGTTCACCTCCTACTACGGCCGCCCGATCGTCAAGGCCTCGCCGTGGGAGGCCGACATCCCGGCGTACCTGTTCCTCGGTGGGGTGGCCGCCGGCTCGTCGCTGCTGGGCGCCGGGGCGGGGCTGACCGGCCGTCCGGTGCTGCGCCGGGCCGGCCGGATCTCCGCGCTCGGCGCGATCAGTGTCAGCTTCGCCGCGCTGGTGCACGACCTGGGGCGCCCGTCGCGGTTCGTCAACATGCTGCGGGTCGCCAAGCCCACCTCGCCGATGTCGGTCGGCACCTGGATCCTGACCGCGTACGGCCCGCTCGCCGGTGCGGCAGGGGCGGCGGAGCTGTTGACGCCGCTGGCTTCCAGGTTGCCGTCCGCTGCCCGGCCGCCGATCCGGCTGCTCGGCCGGCTGGCGGGGCCGGCCGGGCTCGGTGCCGCTGTCGTCGCTCCGGCGGTCGCCTCGTACACCGCGGTGCTGCTGACCAACACCTCCACGCCGACCTGGAGCGCGGCCCGCAAGCACCTGCCGTTCGTCTTCGTCGGCTCGGCGGCGGCGGCCTCGGGTGGCCTGGGGATGATGCTGGCGCCGGTGTCCGAGGCGGGCCCGGCCCGGCGGCTGGCCCTGGGTGGCGCGCTGCTGGAGCTGGGCGTGGAGCGCTCCATGGAAGCGTCGATGGGCATCACAGCCGAGCCGCTGCACCAGGGCACCGGCGGGGTGCTGATGCGGGCCAGCAAGACCCTGACCGCGCTCGGAGCGATCGGTTCACTGTTCGGCGGCCGGAATCGACTTGCCGCGGCGCTGTCAGGAGCCTGCCTGATGGCAGGGTCCGCGTGCACCCGGTTCGGCGTCTTCGAGGCCGGTCAGGCCTCGGCCCGGGACCCGAAGTACACCGTGGTGCCGCAACGCCAGCGGATCGAACGCGGCGAGTCAGCCGGCGCCTGACAAGCCGTAGAGGTCGCCATGCGCACGAGCCCTTTGAGGTTGTTGGTGCCGGTTGCGTTGCTCGTACCGCTGGCCGCCGCGTGCTCGCACGCCCCTAGCCACCCCGCCGCAGCCGGCGCGACCACGGGTGTCCTCACCGCTGCCTCGACGGCGGCCGGGTCAGCGACGCTCACCCGGCAGGCGTCGGCTTCGGCTAGTTCCCGGCATGGCGCCGGTACCACGTCGACCGGCCCCGCTGGCACGGCGAGCAGCGGGCCGGCTGATGGACCGGCCCGGTGCGCTGAAAGCCAACTTCGGGCCAGCATCGATCCGCGCCATATTCCGGGCAACGGCACAGCTGGCAAGGACGGCCGGCTGCTGCACGCCGTGCTGATCGACTTCCAGAACACCTCGCGGTCGACCTGCGTACTCGATGGCTACCCGGGCGCGGCGATCGTGGACGAAGCCGGCCATCAGGTGCGCCAGGCCACCCGGACGCTGCAGGGCCCGCTGCTCGGGTTACCCGTCGGGCAGAGCGTCGCCACGCCGGTGACGCTGGCGCCACAGGCCTACGCGTCAGCGGGGCTCGAAGGCGTCGATGAGCGCAATCCCGGTACCGCACAGGCCGGCTGCGACGCACCCCACTACCCGCGAATCCTGATCACACCGCCCAACACCTTCATCCCGGTTCCGTTCACCGTTGGCTGGCCGCGGTGCTACTCGTTCGAGGTTCACGCCGTGCGCGCTTTGTCCGAACCGCCCCGGGTCGGGCTGGCAGCCTTCGTCGGCGACTGGTCCGGGCACACCAGGCGGCTTACCGTCGCACCCGACGGCACCGCCGCCGTGTTGGTGGACGACGGTTGCTGCACGCGCGTCTATACCTCCAAGATGAAGCTCAGCAACGGTCGCGGCACGGTGATCGACGGCAGCGCCACCGCCACCCTCACCCAGCTGCAAGTCAACCCGGGCGCGCTCGGTCATGGCCCGGTGCCCAAGGTCGGCGACAGCAGGACCATCACGATCCGGAACGGCGTCCTGACCGACCCGTTCTTCAACGTGACCTTCTGCGACGCCACCGTGAGTGCACCGGGCACCTGCGGCGCCTGAGCGGTCACGCGGACCCGTGCCGCCGGCCGTCGCAAAGTCGGTCAGCGGACGTCGATGACGGCGTCCCGGCGCGGGACGAACTCACCGATGACCGTGCCGCCGGTGGCGATCTCACCGGCCAGTAGCAGGCCGCCGCTGGTCTGCGCGTCGGCGAGCAGCAACAACTCCTCCTCACCGACTGATGCGTGCAGGTGCGGCGCGACCCAGGCCAGGTTGCGCCGGGTGCCGCCGCTGACGAAGCCGTCGGCCAGCGCTTGCCGGGCGCCGTCGAGGTAGGGCACCGCGGCGGCGTCGATCACCGCGGTGACCCCGGACGCCCGGGCCATCTTGTAGAGGTGGCCGAGCAACCCGAAGCCGGTGACGTCGGTCGCCGCCGAGAGCCCGGCCTGCAGCGCGGCGGCGCAGGCATCCCGATTCAGCGTCACCATCGACGAGATCGCCTGCTCGAACACCTCGCCGGTGGCCTTGTGCCGGTTGTTCAGCACTCCCACCCCGAGCGGCTTGGTCAGGGTGATCGCCGTGCCCGCGACAGCGGCGTCGTTGCGCAGCAGCCGGGTCGGGTCGGCGATGCCGGTGACCGCCATGCCGTACTTCGGCTCCGGATCGTCGATGCTGTGCCCGCCCGCCACCGGGCAACCGGCCTCGGCGGCGATGTCGAAACCACCGCGGAGCACCTCGCGCAGCAGTTCGGCGGGCAGCACCTCCCGCGGCCAGCCCACCAGGTTGATCGCCAGCACCGGTCGCCCGCCCATCGCATAGACGTCCGACAGGGCGTTGGCGGCGGCGATCCGTCCGAAGTCGTAGGCGTCGTCGACCACCGGGGTGAAGAAGTCGGCCGTGCTCAGCACCGCGGTAGCGCCGTCGATCCGGACCACCGCGGCGTCGTCGCCGTCGTCCAGGCCGACCAGGAGGTCGGGCGAGCCGGGCCGGATCAGGCCGGCCACGAGATCTTCCAGCTCGCCCGGTGGGATCTTGCAGGCGCAGCCGCCGCCGTGCGCGTACTGGGTCAACCGATAGGTCGCGATGGTCACCCTGTCGAGGCTAATCAATCACCGTCTCGGCTAGCGTCTCTTACGGAGGCGTACAGGTGCCTGGTGGCCCTCCCGGTCTTCAAAACCGGTGAAGTCGAGTACCTCGGCTTGGCGAGTTCGATTCCCGTCCGCCTCCGCCAACGCAGTACCGCACGGCCCGCCACCCAGCACGACCCAGCCGCCATAGAGGCCAGGAGGAGCACCGGTGACCGATCCGCGCCGGCAGGTGCCCCGCACCGACGTGCTGCTGGCCGACCCGCGGCTGGCCGAGGCCACCGGCCGGCTGGGTAGTGCCCGGCTCAAGGCCACCGTGGTCGCCGTGCAGCAGCTGATCCGCGCCGGCGAGCTGGCGCCGGCCGACGCCGTGCCGGCCGTGCTGGCCCGGCTGCCGGCCTCGGCCACCTCGCTGAACCGGGTGCTGAACGCCACCGGAGTGGTGCTGCACACCAACCTCGGCCGGGCCCGGCTGTCGGAGTCCGCGGCAGAGGCGGTGCGGCAGGCCGGCGGCTACCTCGACGTCGAGTTCGACCTGGCGACCGGGCGGCGGGCCCGGCGCGGCCGCGGGGCGCTGGCTGCGCTGGCCCAGGCGGTGCCGGCCGCCGAGGCGGTTTTGGTGGTGAACAACGGTGCGGCCGCCCTGCTGCTGGCGGTCACGGCCCTGGCCGGCGACCGCGAGGTGGTGGTCAGCCGGGGTGAGCTGGTCGAGATCGGCGGCGGCTTCCGGCTGCCCGAGCTGGTCGAGTCCACCGGCGCCCGGATCCGCGAGGTGGGCACCACCAACCGCACCAGCCTGGCCGACTATGCCGGCGCCGTCGGGCCGCGGGCCGGCTGCGTGCTCAAGGTCCATCCCAGCAACTTCCGGATCGAGGGCTTCACCGCCGGCGCCGGTATCGCCGAGCTGGCGACCCTGCCGGTGCCGGTGATCGCCGACATCGGCAGCGGCCTGCTGCGGCCGGACCCGCTGCTGCCCGACGAGCCGGACGTGACCGGCAGCCTGCTGGCCGGCGCGAGCCTGGTGACCTGCAGTGGTGACAAGCTGCTGGGCGGCCCGCAGGCCGGCCTGATCTTCGGCCGCGCGGAGCTGGTGGAGCGGCTGCGCCGGCATCCGCTGGCCCGGGCGCTGCGGGTGGACAAGCTGACGCTGGCCGCGGTGGAGGCGAGCGTGCAGGGACCGGCCACCCCGACCGATCGGTACCTGCACGCCGACCCCGACCAGCTGCGCCGGCGGTGCGAGCGGGTGGTCGCCGCGCTGCTCGCCGACCCGGATGGCCTGGTCGGCGTAGGTCCAGGCCCGGCCGGCCTCAACGGTGTGGACCCCCACGGCGCGGCCCGAGCCAGCCTCGGCGGCGTGGTCGAGGTGGTGCCCAGCGCCGGTGCGGTCGGCGGCGGCGGGGCACCCGGTGTGGAGCTGCCGGGCTGGGCGGTGGCCCTGCCCGAGGACTACGCCCAGGCGCTGCGCGCCACCCAGCCCGCCGTCATCGGCAGGCTCGAGCGCGGCCGCTGCCTGCTCGACCTGCGCTGCGTCGAGGAGGCCGAGGAGGCAGACCTGATCGCCGCCGTCCGGTCGGCCGCGGCCCGACTCGCCGTCGGGCGTGCCGACAGCGCCGGCTCGTCCACCACCGCATCACCAACCGCCGGCCCGCCAACCGCCGGCCCGCCAACCGCCGGCCTGCCGACCACGGGTCCGGCGAGCTGATGCGGGTCATCGCGACCGCCGGTCACGTCGACCACGGCAAGTCCCGGCTGGTCCGGGCGCTGACCGGCATGGAACCCGACCGGTGGGCCGAGGAGCGCCGCCGCGGCATGACCATCGACCTGGGCTACGCCTGGACCACGCTGGACTCCGGTGAGCAGCTGGCCTTTGTCGACGTCCCGGGCCACCAGCGCTTCGTGACCAACATGCTGGCCGGGGTCGGCCCGGTGCCGGCGGTGCTGCTGGTGATCGCCGCCGACGAGGGCTGGCGCCGCCAGACCTCCGAGCACCTCGATGCGATTGACGCGCTGCGGATCCGGCACGGCCTGATCGCGGTCACCCGCAGCGACCTTGCCAGCCCCTCCCAGACCGCGGCGGTGCTCGCCGATGCTCGTCAACGGGTGGCCCGGTCGAGCCTCGGCGAGGTGCCGGCCCTGGCGGTGTCGGGGGAGACCGGGGCAGGTATCGAGCAGCTTCGGGCCGCGCTGCAGGAGCTCGTCGACGCCCTGCCGGCCCCGGACCTGGACCAGCGGGTGCGGCTCTGGGTGGATCGGGCCTTCACCGTCAAGGGCAGCGGCACCGTCCTCACCGGAACCCTGGGCGCCGGTCAGATCGCCGTCGGCGACGAGCTGGAACTGCACGGCCGGACGGTGGTGGTGCGCGGGCTGCAGCAACTGGCCAGCCGGTCCGAGCGGGCCCGGGCGGTGGCCAGGGTGGCGGTGAACCTGCGCTCGATCCCCCGGCAGCAGGTCGCGCGCGGGGACTGCCTGCTGACCCCGGGCGCGTGGCGGTTCAGCGACTGCCTGGACGTCCTGCTGGACCCGCTGCTGGCCGAGCCGCACAGCCAGCAGGTGCTGCACATCGGCTCGGCCTCGGTCCCGGTCCGGCTGCGGTTGCTCGGCACCGACGAACCCGGCAGAGATCAACCGGGCGCAGACGAACTGGCCACCGCTCGGCTCACCCTGGCCCGGCCGATGCCGGTGCAGGCCGGTGACCGCGCGGTGCTGCGCGATCCCGGGCAGCAGAGCATCACCGCCGGGGTGCTGGTGCTCGACGCCGACCCGCCGGCCCTGACCAAACGCGGCGCTGCCCGGGCCCGGGGCGCCCGGCTGGCCGACGGCACGGCTGCCGGCCTCGCCGACCAGGTCCGCCGCCGGGGCGCGGTCAGCCGGACCACCCTGACCGCGCTCGGGGTGCCCGTCAGCGACACCACCGGCGTCCTGGTGCGCGGGGACTGGCTGATCGACCCCGGCACCTGGCAGCACTGGCAGGACGCGCTGCTGGCAGCGGTCGACCGGCATGCCGCCGCTGACCCCCGGCAACCGCACCTCAGCGAAGACGCCGCCCGGCAGGCGCTCGGCCTGCCCGAGCCGAGGTTGCTCGCCGAGCTGGCCGCGGGCCTCGGCCTGCGTACCGAGGGCGGCCGGATCGGCCGGCCGGAGGCCCTGCCCACCCTGGGCGCGGCCGAGCAGTCGCTGCGGCTGGTGGACCAGCGGCTGGCCAAGGACCCCTTCGATGCCCCCGAACGCACCGAGCTGGCCGAGCTCGGGCTGGGGGTGAAGGACCTGGCGGCGGCGGCCCGCACCGGCCGGGTGCTGCGGTTGGCCCCCGATCTGGTGGTGGCTCCGGACGCCCTGGAGCGCGCCGCGGCGCTGGTGCGGGCGCTGCCGCAGCCGTTCACCGCGAGCCAGGCCCGGCAGGCCCTGGGCACCACCCGGCGGGTGGCGCTGCCGCTGCTGGAGCAGCTGGATGCCGCCGGGCTGACCGTCCGGATCGACGGCACCCGCCGTGCGGTGCGTTCCTGATCGCCTCGCGGTGCGTTCCTGATCGCCGGCCCGGCCGGTTGGGAGCAAGATGAAGTCATGAGCGTCCGGCGTGGAGTCCTGTTCGACATCGACGGCACGCTGGTCGACACCAGCTACCTGCATACCGTCAGCTGGTGGCAGGCATTCCGGCAGGCCGGGATGGATGTCTCGATGGCCCGCATCCACCGGGCGATCGGCATGGGCGGTGACCAGCTGGTGCACGAGGTGGCCGACGGCACCGCCGACGACCGGGCGCAGGAGCTGATAACCAGCCACGACGCGGTGTACTCGGCCTACTGGCCGGGCTTGCGGCTGCTGCCGGGTGCCCGGGAGCTGGTGCTGCACTGCCACCAGGCCGGCCTGGTCACCGTTCTGGCGAGTTCGGCCGGCAGTGCCGAGTTCGACGTCCTGACCAGGGTCCTGGATCTCGGCGAGGTGATCGACGCGACCACCGGCTCAGCCGACGCCGACAGCAGCAAGCCCGATCCCGACATCGTCCTGGTGGCGCTGGAGAAGGCGGGCCTGCAGCCGGAGAACGCCATCTTCGTCGGCGACGCGGTGTGGGACGTGCAGGCCTCGGCCAAGGCCGGGCTGCGGTGTGTCGGGGTGGAGTCGGGCGGCACCAGCGCCGCGGAGCTCGTCGAGGCCGGTGCGGTGCGTACCTACCGCGATGCCGCGGATCTGCTGGCTCGCTTCGACGGCAGCCCGCTCGATTTCAGCTGACTGCAACCAACCGACTGCAGTTCGTGCAGACGCGAGGTGTCCTACGGGACCCGATTGACCGGTCGCGAATTGTCCATAATTATTGGATGGGCGCACGCTACGAGCCACGGCCGGCGCGATCTGTGGAAACATCGGGAGTTGTGTCCGGGGGCGACTGCAGCACCGCGCGGGTCGAGCCGTCCACGTCGCAACCGCACGTCTCTGCGTGCCGATCCCCGCGGCCCGGCTGTGCGGGTCGCGGCACCGCAGGCATTCCCGCCAGGGAGGATCGACCCGCGAAGGAGTAGTACGTTGACCGTCAACGAGGATCTCGAGGCCCGCTCGTCCGAGTCAGGTGATTCGGAGGCCCTGCTGGCGATCGACGGTGGCGTGCCGATCCGCACCGCGCCCTGGCCCACCTACGACAAGGGAGCCGTGTTCATCCAGCCCGAGGACGAGAGCGCCGTCATGCGGGCGATCCGCAGTCACCTGTACTTCCGTTATGACTACCGGCCTTATGCCGAGACCGAATGCGGCCAGCTCGAGCGCGAGCTGTGTGACTACTTCGGCACCCGGCACGCGCTGGCCGTCACCAGCGGAACCGCCGCCCTGGCCCTGGCGATCATGGCCGCCGGCATCCCGCCCGGCTCGGTCATCGCCTGTCCGGGCTTCACGTTCGTGGCCACCCCCAGCGCCATCGTGATGGCCGGTTGCCGGCCGCTGCTGGTCGAGGTCACCGAGGACCTGCACCTGGACCTGGCCGACCTGCGCCGCCGGTGGACGCCTGAGGTCAAGGCCATCATGGTGGTGCACATGCGTGGCTTCGCCGCCGACGCCGAGGCGCTGGCCGGCTTCGCCGCCGAGATGGGGGTGCCGCTGTTCGAGGACGCGGTGCCCGCGCTGGGCGCCGAGCTCAGAGGCCGCAAGCTGGGCACCTTCGGCCTGGCCGGCGGCTTCAGCACCCAGTCGGACAAGTCGCTGAACTCCGGTGAGGGCGGCTTCCTGCTCACCAACGACAGCGCGCTCTACGCCCGCGCGGTGGTGCTCGCCGGCGCCTACGAGGGCCGGGTCGGCCGGCACTTCGCCGACGGGCCGCCGCCGCTGGACACCGATCTGAGCCTGCCGTTGCTCAGCCTGCGGATGGATGAGATCCGCGGCGCGCTGCTGCGCTCGGAACTGGTGCGGTTGCCGGAGCGGCTGGCGTGCTTCCACCGCAACTACGACTGCGTCGCCACGGCGCTGGCCGACGTCGAGGGCATCCGGATCCGGCAACCGGTCGCGCCGCAGGCCTACCTCGGCGAGGCGTTCATCTTCCGGGTACCCAACGAGAAGGCACAGTGGTTCGCCGACGCCCTCTGCGCCGAGGGCATCGACGCGCGCAACCTCGGCTCGGCCCGTGACACCAACGTCCGGGCATTCTGGAACTGGCGGTTCCTGTTCCCCGGTGCCGAGGTCGAGGAGATCCAGGCGATGCTGCCGGTCGCCACCGGCTACCTGCAGGACGCGGTGGACGTGCCGCTGTCCTCCACCCTGACCCCCGAGGACTGCCAGCACCTGATCACCGCGGTCCGCCGGATAGCGCGGGCGCTGTCAGAGAAGCAGTCCGGGCACGCGGAGCTACCGCCTCGATGACCGCGGTCCCAGATACCGATGCACTGCCGCGCAAGGCTCTCATCGGGCCGTTCGGCGGCTTGTTCTGCGGCTATCTGGGCTTGACCGCCGCGATCCCGGTGCTGCCGGGCTACGTCCGGGACCGCTACGACGCCTCGGACTTCCTGGTCGGCCTGGTGGTCACCGCCACGGCGCTCACCGCACTGCTGATCCGGCCGCTGGCCGGCGGCCAGGCCGACTACCGGGGCAATCGCCTGGTGATGCAGGTGGGCGCGGTGCTCCTGGCGCTCGGCGGCCTGGCCTACTACCTGCCCATCGGACTGACCGGCCTGATCCTGGACCGGCTGATGCTGGGCGTCGGCGAGGCGGCGCTGTTCACCGCCGGCGCGGTGTGGGTCGTCTCGTTGGCACCGCACAGCCGGCGCGGCCAGCTGATCGGGCTGTACGGCGTGAGCATGTGGGGCGGCATCTCGGCCGGTACGTTCCTCGGTGCGGTGCTGCACAACCTCAGCTATGAAGCGGTCTGGGCGCTCTGCATGGCCGCGCCACTGGTAGGACTGGCGCTGATCAGCTCGGCCCCGGCCCCGGCTCGCCCGCCGGGGCCGCGCAAGCCGACCGGGCTGATGCTGCGCCCGGCGCTGACGCCCGGACTGGCGCTGGCCCTGGCCGCCGGCGGCTACGCGGCGCTGGCTGCCTTCGTGGTGCTGCACCTGCAGGATCGCGGCATCGGCTCGGGCGTCGTGGTGCTCAGCTGCTTCAGCCTGGTCTACGCCGGCACCAGGCTGTTCATCGGCCGGTTGCCCGACAAGTACGGCCCGCGGCCGGTG
>NZ_DASVQG010000048.1:0-3488 GCF_036389215.1 Jatrophihabitans sp. | reverse complement strand
CCGGCCGGCTGCTCGACAGCCGGGCTGCGCCCGATCGTGGGCCGTAGGGCAGGCCGCCACGCCGAGCGGCGCGCTGCCACGCGGCCAACGATCGCGGCCAGGCTGCTGCTCGACGGCCTGGCTGCGCCCGATCGTTGGCCGCAGGGCAGGCCGACACGCCGAGCGGCGCGCTGCCACGCGGCCAACGATCGCGGCCAGGCGGTGGCCGGCCAGGCGGCGGGCGGGCAGGTGGCGGCCAGGCGGTGGCCGCGCGGGCGGCGGCCGGGCAGCGGTCAGGCGAGCAGGACCGAACTTGCTAGCGGGACGTCCGGGGGGTGGCCGGGTGGGCGCCGGCGGTCACCAGGTCGGCCACCGCCTGCCGCGGGTTGCCCGACGTCACCAGGCCCTCGCCGACCAGCACCGCGTCGGCGCCGGCCCCGGCGTAGTTGATCAGGTCCCGGGCATCCCGGACGCCGGACTCCGCGACCTTGACGATGTCGCTGGGCAGTCCCGGGGCGATCCGCTCGAAGACCGACCGGTCGACGTCCAGGGTCTTCAGGCTGCGGGCGTTGACGCCGATCACCCGGGCGCCGGCATCCAGCGCTCGGGAGGCCTCGTCCTCGTCATGCACCTCGACCAGCGCCGTCATCCCGAGCGACTCGATCCGCTCGCGCAGTCCGATCAGGACGTTCTGCTCCAGCGCGGCGACGATCAGCAGCACCAGGTCGGCGCCGTGTGCCCGCGCCTCGTGCACCTGGTAGGAGCTGATCACGAAGTCCTTGCGCAGCACCGGGATGGAGACCGCCGCCCGGACCTGGTCCAGGTCGTCGAGGGAGCCACCGAAGCGGCGCTCCTCGGTCAGCACGCTGATCGCCCGGGCGCCGCCGGCCTGGTACTGCTTGGCAAGCTCGGCCGGCGAGGCGATGTCGGCCAGCGCGCCCCGCGACGGGCTGCGCCGCTTGACCTCGGCGATCACCGCGACTCCGGGCGCGCGCAGCGCGAGGTAGCCGTTCAGCGGACCCGGGGCTGCCTTCGCGGCGGCCCGGATCTCGTCCATCCCGACCTTCTCCTGGCGGGCGGCGACATCGAGCCGGACACCGCCGAGGATGTCCTCCAGGACGTTCACAGGTGCCTCCTCGTCTCGTGCCGCGCAGCGCATGCACCACGCTGATTCGCCATCACTGACCTGGCCCTCTCATCCCGATGTTAGCGATCGGCCACCGTCGGATCTTCACCGCGGTCCAGTCGGCGCCACGGATCACCGGATTCGGCGACCGCCGCGGGAGCCGCGTAGCGGGCCGACATGCCCACCCTCCAACGGCCGGCCCGGGCCACCACGACCAGCCCGCACAGCACCAGCAGCACGGCCGCCGACAACGTCAGCGCCGCCCACACCGGATGCCGCTGCAGCTCGGTCAGCCCGGAACTCTGGGCCAGCCGGTCGCCCAGCAACTCCGCCAGCCTGGCAGCGCCGGGAGTGGCCAGCCCGCTCACGGCGTACCCGCAGGACCAGCCGCCGGCCACCACCAGAAGCCCGCCCAGCAGCCGTCGGACGACGCCGCCGGTGACCAGCACCAGCACCACGCCCAGCAACGCCACCACGGCGAGCCCCGTCAGGGCCGGGTACTCCGCGCGGCCGGTCAACTCCACCCGCAGCGGCCCGAACGGCGGCCGGCGCGCCACCGTGACCTCGAGCCACGACCGGCTGGTGGTGAACAGGATCGCCAGGCTCGCCAGCGCGGCCGGCCCCAGGACGCCGGCCATCTCACGCCGCTGTGCGGCCCGGGCCGGACCTGAAGCCGAACCCTGCCCCACCAGCGCCTGAGGCGTCATAACTTCAGTGTCTCCGCGGTGGCGATGGCCTGCAGTACGGCTCTTGCCTTGTTACGGGTCTCGGCCTCCTCGTTGGCGGGAATCGAGTCGGCCACCACACCGGCCCCGGCCTGGACGTAGGCGGTGCCGCCGACCATCACCGCGGTCCGGATCGCGATCGCGAGGTCCATGTCACCGGCGGAGTCGAAGTAGCCGACCGCGCCGGCATAGATGCCCCGCCGGACCGGCTCGATCTCCTCCAGCAGCTGCATCGCCCGCACCTTGGGCGCCCCGGAGACGGTGCCGTGCGGAAAGACGGCGGTGAAGACGTCGAAGGCGTCCTTGTCGGCGGCGACCGTGCCGCTCACCGTGGACACGATGTGCCAGACGTGGCTGTAGCGCTCGACCACCCCGAACTCCACCACCTGCACCGAGCCCGGCTGGCAGATCCGGCCCAGGTCGTTGCGGGCCAGGTCCACCAGCATCACGTGCTCCGCGCGCTCCTTCGGATCGGCCAGCAGTTCGGCCACCAGGGCGGAATCGGCCGCCGCGTCGGCGCCCCGTGGCCGGGTGCCGGCGATCGGATGGATGGTGGCGCGGTCCTCCGACACCGTGACCAGCGCCTCGGGGCTGGAGCCGACGATGTCGAAGTCCTCGAAGTGCAGGTAGTACAGGTAGGGCGACGGGTTCAGGGTGCGCAGGGCGCGGTAGACGTCGAAGGCGTCGGCGTCGGTCTCGGCGACGAACCGCTGGCCGGGCAGGATCTGGAAGACCTCACCGGCCCGGATGGCCTCCAGGCACTGCTCCACCGCGGCCTCGAAGTCTCCCGGCGCGGTGCGGGACCGGGCCGGCTTCGGCGGCACCGTCACCATCGGCACCACCGTCGACTCGGTGGGCGCGGCGAGGTCGTGGGCCATCGCGTCCAGCCGGCGCTGGGCGTCGGCGTAGGCGGCGTCGAGCTCGTCATCGGTCATGACGGGGTGCAGCACGGCGTTGGCGATCAGCGTGACGGTGCAGCTGTGGTGATCCACCGCCGCCAGGTCGGTCACCAGCAGCATCACCAGCTCCGGCAGTCCCAGCTCGTCCGGCGCGATCTCGGGCAGCGTCTCGATCCGGCGGACCACGTCGTAGCCGAGATAGCCCACGAAACCACCCGTCAGCGGCGGCAGCCCGGGCAGCCGGGGACCCCGGACGGCGCGCCAGGCATCGGCGAGCTGCTCCAGCGGGTCGCCTCCGGACGGCAGGCCCACCGGAACCTCGCCGGTCCACCGGCCCTCGGCGCCGTCGGCGCTCAGGGTTGCTATCGCGTTCACGCCCACGAAGGACCAACGAGAGAAGGAGGCTCCAGGCTCCGCTGATTCGAGCAGGAATGTGCCCGGACGGCCGCCGCTGAGCTTGCGGTACACCCCGACCGGGGTCTCGGCGTCAGCGAACAGGGTGCGGGTCAGCGGCACCAGCCGATGCGTCTTGGCCAGTTCTGGCAGCTGGGCCCGTTCGATCCCGGTCACCGGATGCCTCCTTGGATCACGGCCAGCGCAGGCCCGGCATCGAAGCAGCTGCGCTCCCCGGTGTGGCAGGCCGGGCCGACCTGGTCGACCCGCACCAGCAGGGCGTCGCCGTCGCAGTCCAGCGAGATCGACCGGACGTACTGAACATTGCCGGACGTGTCGCCCTTGCGCCAATACTGCTCGCGCGAG
>NZ_DASVQG010000047.1:0-6893 GCF_036389215.1 Jatrophihabitans sp. | reverse complement strand
GACCAGGCCGCCGCCTTGCCCTCGGCGGTGGGGATCCTGGCGCGGGCGGTGGCAGCGTTGCGGGCACCGGCCGCCGACCGGTCCTCCGTCGCGGCGGCCGCGATCTCGGCCTCTCCGGCGCGCTCGGCGCCCACCAGCGTCCGCAGGATCAGCCAGCGCAGCTCGGTGTCCACCGCCAGGCCTTCCAGCTGTTGCTCCCCGGACAGCAGCCCGGCCACGAAGTCCAGCTGCTCGTCGGTGCCGGCCGAATTGAGCAGCGCGTGCACCCAGGCCAGCTGGTGATCCGAGCCCGGCGCCGCGGCGCGGGCGTTGGCCATCGCCAGGTCACCGAAGCGGACCCGGGCGGCCGGCGCCCACTCCTGGTCGGAGTACATCTCCAGGGCCTGCAGCAGCTGGCGGTTCACCAACTGCACCACGCCGATCTCCGATTCGCTGCCGGCGGCCGACGCCACCAGGTCGGCGTAGTGCCGGGCGGCCAGCTGGCCGTCGCGCACCATCTCCCAGGACGCCGTCCAGCACAGCGTGCGGGCCAGCGAGTCCTGCAGGGCCGCCAGGCCACCGTGCCGCAGGGTGTGCAGGCTGTGGGGGTCCAACCGGAGCTTGCAGTAGGTGAGGTCGTCGTCGTTGAGCAGTACCAGGTCGGGCCGGGGCTGGTCGACCAGCTCGGGAATCGAGGTCCGCTCGCCGTCGACGTCGACCTCCACCCGGGGGGTACGCACCAACCTGGCCGGCTCGCCGTCGCTGGAATCCTCATACCCGTACAGGCCGATGGCCAGCCGGTGCGGGCGCAGGGTGTTGTCGGGCGAGGTGTCGCGCGGGGCGTCCTGCACGACTGCGAACGAGCTGAACCGGCCGTCCGCGTCGAGGTCGTACTCGGGTGACAGGGTGTTGATGCCACTGCTCTCCAGCCACATCTTCGCCCAGTCGGAGAGCTCCCGGCCGGAGGTGGCGTTCAGGGCGGTGAGCAGGTCGCCGAGGGTGGTGTTCTGGTAGGCGTGCTCGGTGAAGTACTGGCGAATCGCGGCCAGGAAATTGGGCAGGCCGACGTAGGCCACCAGCTGCTTCAGGACGCTGGCGCCCTTGGCGTAGGTGATGCCGTCGAAGTTCACCTCGACAGCCTCGGCGTCGGGTATCTCGCAGGAGACCGGATGGGTCGAGGGGAACTGGTCCTGCCGGTAGGCCCAGGTCTTCTCCGAGTTGGCGAAGGTGGTCCAGATGGAGGTCCACCTGGTCGCCTCGGATTGGGCCATGTTGGCGGCCCACTCGGCGAACGACTCGTTCAGCCAGAGGTCGTCGAACCATCGCATCGTGACCAGGTTGCCGAACCACATGTGGGCCATCTCGTGCAGCACGGTGGTGGCACGGCGCTCGCGGCGCACGTCGGTGACCCGGCTGGTGAAGACGTAGTCCTCCGACATCGTCACCAAGCCGGCGTTCTCCATGGCGCCGGCATTGAACTCCGGAACGCAGGCCTGGTCGTACTTGCCGAAGGCGTAGCGGTGACCGAAGTTCTGGTGGTACCAGTCGAAACCCTGCTTGGTGATGGTGAACAGCTCGTCGGTCTCGAAGTGTTCGGCGAGGGAGTTGCGGCAGTACAGCCCCAGGTCGATGCCGTCGTGGTGATCGGTGGCCTGGAAGAACGGGCCGGCTATCAAGGCGGTGATGTAGGTGCTCAGCCGCGGCGTGGTGGCGAAATGGACCGTCTTGGTCTCGAGCTGTTCATCGCCGGCTTCCTCGATGTCCACCACCGCACCGTTGGACACCAGCTTCCAGTGCGCCGGCGCCGTGACGTGCAGGGTGAAGGTGGCCTTCAGGTCGGGCTGGTCGAAGCAGGCGTACATCCGCTTGGCGTCGGTGGTCTCGAACTGGCTGTACAGATAGACCTCGTCGTCGATCGGGTCGACGAAGCGGTGCAGGCCCTGGCCGTTGGTGGTGTAGAGCAGATCGGCGTCCACCACGACCACGTTGTGCTCGGCCAGGTCGGGCAGCACGATCCCGTCCACCGGCTCGTAGGAGCTGACGTCGACCGGCCGGCCGTTCAGGCTGACCTCGTGGAAGCGCTCGGCGACCACGTCGAGAAAGGTCGAGGCACCGGGCGTGCCGGCGGTGAACTCGATGGTGGTGCGGGAGCGGAACGTACGCTCGCTGGGGCGGCCGTCGGCATCGGTGAGGTCCAGCAGCACGTCGTAGCTGTCCACCCGCAGCGCTCGGGCGCGGTGCCTGGCATCCTCCCGGGTCAGGTTCGGGACCCGAACGGTGTTGGCGTCGATCCGGTAGTTCTCGAGGTCACCGGTGGACTGGCCCACGGTCGGGCGCACACTGGACACGGAATGCCGCTCCTTGAGAGGTGGTTGTCGCGGAGAGAGCGTCGGGTGGACGCTGAATGAAGGCATTCTTTCATAACGACTGAGGCGTTAGGGGCTGGAATATGGCGACAGACACAATGGAAAGCCGGGCGAAAGTCGACTTCTGGTTCGATCCAGCGTGTCCCTTCGCGTGGGTCACCTCGCGGTGGATCCTGGAGGTGGAGAAGCAGCGCGACATCGATCTGGAGTTCCACGTGATGTCGCTGTCGGTGCTCAACGAGGGCCGTGACCTGCCGGAGAACTACCGCACGATGCTCGATCAGGCCTGGGGCCCGGTTCGGGTCGCCATCGCCGCCGAGCAGCACAGCGGCAGGGCCAGCCTGCGGGAGCTCTACACCGCTCTGGGCACCAAGCGTCACGATGAGGGACGCACCCTGGACCGGGAGGCGCTGGTCGAGGCGCTGGCCGAGGCCGGCCTGCCCGGATCGCTGGCCGACGCGGCGGATTCCACCGAGTACGACGACGCCCTGGTGAAGTCACACCACGAGGGCATGGACGCGGTCGGCATGGAGGTCGGCACACCGGTGATCCACGTCGACGGGGTCGCCTTCTTCGGCCCGGTGCTGACCCGGATCCCGCGCGGCGAGGACGCCGTGAAGGTCTGGGACGGCACCCGGCTGCTGGCTGCCTACCCCTACTTCTTCGAGCTGAAGCGAACCCGCACCGAGGCGCCCAGGTTCGACTGAGCACCGGCGGCGGGACAGCAGCAGGCGATGTCACCCATCTTTCACATCGTGGCCGAGCCGGACTGGCGGGCTGCCTGCGCGCGCGGGAGCTACCGTCCGCCGTCACTGGAGCAGGAAGGCTTCGTGCACTTCTCCTACCGTGACCAGGTCGCCCGGACGGCCAACGCCCGGTTCGCCGGCCGCACCGATCTGCTGGTGGTGGAGATCGATCCGCAACGGCTGGCGGACCCGGTGGTCGATGAGGATCTCTACGGTGCCGACGAGGACTTCCCGCACGTCTACGGCGCCATCCCGACCAGCGCCGCGGTCGCGGAGCACCGGTTGGGCCGCGACCTCGGCGGTGGGTTCAGCTTTGCACCGGGCTGAACTCGCCGTCGTGGCCGTACCCCGAGGTCGCGGGTCGCCGCGGTGCTGGCACGATTGTCGGCATGCGGGTTTACCTGGGCAGTGATCATGCCGGATTCGAGCTCAAGTCAGTGCTGGCCGGGCACCTGAGCGACGCCGGGCACGACGTCGTGGACTGCGGGCCGCACAGCTACGAACCCGAGGACGACTATCCGCCGTACTGCATCGCGACCGCGCAGCGGGTCGTCGCCGATCCCGGCAGCCTGGGCATCGTGCTCGGCGGCTCCGGCAACGGCGAGCAGATCGCGGCGAACAAGGTGACCGGGGCGCGCGCGGCGCTGGGCTATGACCTGCCGACGGCGATCCTGGCCCGGCAGCACAACGACGCCAACGTGCTAGGCCTGGGCGCCCGGATGCACAGCCAGGATGCGGCGCTCTCGATCGTCGACGCCTTCGTCAACACCGCGTTCTCCCAAGACCCCCGGCACATCCGGCGGATCGGCATGCTGAGCGCCTACGAGCAGACCGGCGCGCTGCCGGGCTGAGGCCGGCTCAGCTCTCCGGCGGCTGCCACTGCCGCCGCACCACGACCACTGTTCGCTCGGCAGCGGCCAGGTCCGCCGCCGTCGGCCGGGCGACGTCGCGGGCCCGCAGCGCGCCGCCGAGCCCGATCTGGGACGGGGTGCTGCCGGCCAGTTCACGCCAGCCCCGCTCGGAGTCGCGGCCGTGACCGCGACCTGACTCCTCCCGGCGGCCTGCCTCGTTCCGGCGGCCGGTTCCCGGCTCGTTCCGGCGGGCTGCCTCGTTCCGGCGGCCGGTTCCCGGCTCGCCCGCCCGGTCGCCACCGGGGTCGGACTCGGAGCCGGTCCGGGGGGCTTGGCCACCGGCCGTCCCGGTCGGCTGGCTGTCCGGCTCTGCGCCCGATCGCTTGCCCCGGCGTCGCCGCCGGCGCGGCCGGTCCTGGGCTTGGGTCATGCGTCCATCCTGCCCGAACGGTCACAGGTGGCGAAAGTGGACACGCTGCGTAACGGATCGGTACCGCTTCGCTACCTGAAGCGAGTTGCTCAGTACGGTGAGCCCACCATGACTGTAGGAATCCCGGACCGCCTGCGCGGTCTCGCGCGCCGGCTTGGCGCCAGAGCCAAGCGGCCTTCCGAGCGGGTTCTGGTGAGCTCGGCGGTCCTGGCCTTGCTGCTCGGTGCCGGCTGGTCCCTGCTGGCCGACAACGCCGAGATCGAGGTCGCGGTAGTGGTCAGCACCGTCGTGGTGCTGTCCTCGCTGGTGCTGGTGCTGCGCAGGCTGCTGATGCTGCTGGCCGCCGCGGCGCTCTGCCTGGGGCTTGTCGTTCTGGCGCATGGAAGCCGGTCCAGTCAGCTGCCGGAATCGGCGCTGGTGATAGTGCTGGTGGCCGCGCTGGTCGCGGTGGTCCAGGCGCGCCGCCGCGAGCGGCTCGGGCTCAGGCAGGTCAGTGCCGAAACGGTCCTCGGCCTGATCCGGGACCGGCTGCTGGTGCAGGCGCAACCGCCGTCCGTGCCGGCCGGCTGGACGGTCGAGATCCAGCAGCGGCCGGCTCACGGGGCGGCCATCTCCGGCGACTTCGTCGCCAACCGGCTGGTGTGCGAGGGCGGCAGCCAGGTGCTGCACCTGGCCGTCATCGACGTGGCCGGCTACGGAATCGCTGCGGGCCCGCGGGCCCTGCTGCTGTCCGGTGCGGTGGGCGGGCTGCTCGGCTCGGTGCCCGCCGAGCAGTTCCTGGTGGCCACCAACGACTACCTGGCCCGGCAGCAGTGGTCGGTCGGGCTGGCGTCGGCCATCTACGTCGAGCTGGATCTCGGCAGCGGCGAGTACAGCATCCGGGTTGCCGGCCATCCGCCCGCCCTGCACTTCCGGCCCACCCAGGCGCCGCCGTGGCGAACCTCGGCGGCCGCCGGGACGGTGCTCGGGGCGCTGCCGGCGCTGACCGGCGTGCCCGATCAAGACATCCTGCAGCCCGGAGAGGCGCTGTTCCTCTACACCGACGGTGTCGTGGAAGACCGCGTCCGGGGCATGGACGCAGGCACCCGCAGGTTGATGGACGGTGTCGAGGCGCTGGCCGGGGGGCTCCCGGCCGTTGCCGGGCTCGCCCGGGTGCTGATCGACCAGGTGCCGCAGCGGACCGACGACGACCGGACCCTGGTGCTGATCCAGCGCCAGGCATCGCAACAGCCGGCGCCGACCGGCCGGTCCGGTGGCCGGGTCCACTGGCATTCGGGCCACCAGTCGAGCAGGACGGTGGTGTCAGCCGGGTCGTCCTGACCCGGTCACCGCCCGGCGTGATCAGGGATCGCGGTGCGTCGGCACCAGCTCGCTCTCGCCGGAGTCCGGGGCCTTCGGCCGCGCCAGGTTGGCCGGCTGTGGTTCAGCGGGCCGGTCACCGCGGTGCTGCCGGTCATCGCGGTGCTGCCGGTGGCGGCGAGGCGGAAGGTAGTGCGCGATCGCCAGCGTCACCAGCGCGATCAGGACGCCGGCCAGGATGTCGAGCAGGTAGTGATTTCCGGTCACCACGACGACCACCGCGGTGATCACCGGATAGCACAGCCACAGCCGGCGCAGCGTCTTGGAACGAACCAGCCGGTGCGCGACCAGCGCCGTCCACACCGCCCAGGCCAGGTGCAGGGACGGGAAGGCACCGAACTGGTCGGCGGTCACCGGGCCGCCGTGGGTGACTCCGAAGCCGGCATTGGCCACCGAGTCCACGAAGCCGAAACCAGGCAGGAACCGGGGCGGCGCGGCCGGGTAGACCAGGAAGATGGCCAGGCCGAAGACGTTGGTGAGCACCAGCGCGTTTCGCGCCCGCCGGTAGCTCTGGGCTCGACGCCACCAGCACCACACCAGCGCTCCGAGGGTGACCGACAGGTGTGCGAACTGGTACCAGTAGCTGGCCAGCAGCGACAGCGCGGTCTGCTGGGTGGTCCACAGGTTGGCCGACAGCTCGACGTCGATATGGAGCCAACGCTCGACGTGCAGCAGTTGCTGACCGTGGTGCAGCGCGGCGACCTCGCGGACCTCCGCATGGCCGCGGACCATGTCATAGGCCCGCAGCAACAGCAGCACCACCAGCAGCTCGCCGATGATCCGGGGGCGCCGGACCGGCTCGATGCGGCGGTGGCCTGCCGGCTGCGGCGTCCCGCTGCTCGGACCTGCCTCGATCAGGCTGCGGTACGAGCTCATACCGTATTCGAACATATCTGGATCTCTTCCGCGGTCACCGACGCCTTTCCGGACCAGCTCCCGCGCCGATCGTCGAAGATTGTCGCAGAGGCCGGTGACAGTACGTCAATGGCCAAGCGCGTGTCCGGTTATGGTGCAGGCTCTGGCTGAGGAGGCGCGGATGGCCGCGGAGACCGACCCGCAACGATGTCAGCGGTGCCCGGCAGTGCTCGCCGGAGCGCCCGGAAGGCCGGGCGGATGAGCGCCCCGTCCGAGGTGGCGGTACTGCGGCTGAGTGCCTTCGCCC
>NZ_DASVQG010000046.1:0-2801 GCF_036389215.1 Jatrophihabitans sp. | reverse complement strand
GCCGGTGCCGGAGATCGGGTGGATCGGCGTCGTCGCCGTGTTCACCTGGCTGGCCTACGCGGTGGCCGGGGTGCGCTCCGCGGTGCTGGTGCTGGTCGGGCTGCTGCTGTTCGGCTTCCTCGGCTACTGGGACGACAGCATCGACCTGCTGATCGTCACCATCGTGGCGGTGCTGGTGTGCGTGGTCATCGGGATCCCGATGGGCATCTGGATGGCCCGCAGCCGGCGGGCGACGGCGGTGCTCACGCCCGTCCTGGACGCGATGCAGACCATGCCGTCCTTCGCCTACCTCGCGCCGCTGGTGTTGCTGTTCGGGATCGGCCCGGCCTCGGCCGTGGTCACGACGCTGATCTACGCGCTGCCGCCGCTGGCCCGGATCACCGCGCACGGCATCCGCACCGTGTCCCCGACGACCATCGAGGCCGCCCGCTCGATGGGCACCAGCCGCTGGCAGGTCCTGCGGACCGTGCAGCTGCCGATGGCCCGCCGGACCATCATCGTGGGCCTGAACCAGTGCACGATGGCCGCGCTGTCCATGGCCACCATCGCGGCCCTGATCAACGGCCCCGGGCTGGGACAGCCGGTGGCCCAGGCGCTGCAGAGCCTGGACATCGGCAACGCCTTCGTCAGCGGCATCGCCATCGTGATCATGGCCATCGTGCTGGACCGGACCACCACCGCGGCGAGCGAGCGGGGCGAGGTGGCCACCCGCAGCGGCGGGAACCCGCGCCGCCGCCGGATCGGGCTCATCGCGGGCGGGGTCGTCGCGCTGGTCTGCGTCTACCTGTCCCGGTTGTACCTGCAGCTGGCCCAGTTCCCGGAGCAGCCCGATCTCGGGACGCCCCTGGCGGCGGGGGTCAGCGCGTTCACCGACGCGCTGGTGCGCGCGGTGTCGGGGTTCACGGGGGCGCTCACCGGCGTCGTCAGCACGGTGCTCCTCAACCCGCTGCAGTCGCTGCTCGCGGGCTCGCCGTGGTGGCTGATGTTCCTGGTCCTGCTCGCCGTGGCCTACCTGACGGGCGGCTGGCGCCCGACCGCGATCGCGGCGGTCTGCCTGCTGGTCATCCTGGGCACCGGGTTGTGGAACGAGGCCATGAAGACGCTCACCACCACCCTCGTCGCGACCCTGGCGGTGATCCTCATCGCGCTGGTCGTCGGGGTGTGGATGGGGCGCAACCGGCGCGCCGACACCGGCGTCCGGCCGATCCTGGACGCCTTCCAGACCATCCCGCCGTTCGTCTACCTGGTGCCCGCACTGGCGCTGTTCGGTCCCACCCGGTTCACCGCGATCGTCGCCGCGGTCGCGTTCGGCGTGCCGGTGGCCACCAAGCTGATCGCCGACGGCATCCGGGGCGTGGCCCCGACGTCGGTGGAGGCCGCCCGCGCGGCGGGCACCACCGCCTGGCAGATGATCAGTAGGGTGCAGCTGCCGATGGCGCGGGCCGCCGTGGTGCTGGCGTCCAACCAGGGGTTGCTGAACGTGCTGTCGATGGTGGTCATCGGTGGCCTGGTCGGTGGGGGCGGCCTCGGCTACTACGTGGTCGCCGGGTTCTCCCAGGGGCAGCTGTTCGGCAAGGGGCTGGCGGCGGGCATCGCCATCACGGCCCTGGGGATCATGCTCGACCGAGTCGCCCAACACGCCGCGGCCCGCTACGGCCGGCGTTGATCAGGAGGAACCCCCGGTGAAACTGAGAGATGCTCGACGCGCCGCGCTCACGGCGGTGCTGGGCCTGTCCCTGGCCGCCTGTGGCGGCGGAAACATCCAGAACGCCCCGGCACCCAGCGGCGGCGGCGGAGGCCAGGCCGCGGCCTGCGGCAAGCTCAACATGGCGATCAACCCGTGGGTCGGTTACGAGGCGTCCGCGCACGTGGTCGGCTACGTCGCCAAGAGCAAGCTCGGCTGCGAGGTCGAGTACAAGAACGTCAAGGAGGAGGTCGCCTGGCAGGGCATGGGCAACCGCGAGGTCGACACGGTGATCGAGAACTGGGGCCACGCGGACCTCGTGCAGAAGTACATCACCGACCAGAAGACGGCCCAGGACGCCGGCCCGAACGGCAACATCGGCAAGATCGGCTGGTACGTGCCGCCATGGATGGCCCAGCAGTACCCGGACATCACCGACTGGAACAACCTCAACAAGTACGCCGACATGTTCAAGACCACGGAGTCGGGCGGACAGGGCCAGCTGCTCGACGGCGACCCGTCGTTCGTCACCAACGACGAGGCGCTGGTCAAGAACCTGAACCTGAACTACAAGGTCGTCTACGCCGGGAGCGAGGCCGCGCTGATCCAGGCGTTCCGCCAGGCCGAGGCGAACAAGACGCCGCTCCTCGGCTACTTCTACGACCCCCAGTGGTTCCTGTCGGAGGTGCCGCTGGTCAAGGTGAACCTGCCGCCGTACACGGACGGCTGCGACGCCGACCCGGCGAAGGTCGCCTGCGACTACCCCACGTACAACCTGAACAAGATCGTGGCCACCTCGTTCGCCGAGGCCAACACCCCGGCCTACAAGCTGGTGAAGGCCTTCAACTGGACCAACGAGGACCAGAACACGGTCGCCAAGGCCATCGCCGAGGACAAGGTGGACCCGGAGAAGGCCGCGCAGCAGTGGGTCGACGCCAACCCCGGCAAGGTCGACGCCTGGCTCAAGGCCGCCCAGGCCTGAGCGTGTCCTGCGAGCGGCGCCCGTGCCCGGGAGACCGTCGGGCACGGGTGCCGCTCGACCTCGCGTGACGCAAAGGACGATCAGACCGTGCCGAACCTCTTCGTCGACGGGAAGTGGACCGCCGGCTCCGGCGGG
>NZ_DASVQG010000045.1:0-11024 GCF_036389215.1 Jatrophihabitans sp. | reverse complement strand
CAGTGGGGGCGCCGGCAGTGGGTGGCGCCAGCGTCGGCCGGGACCGGTCAGCGGCTGGCCTGCCGGGGCAGCACCACCTCGCGCATGATCAGGGTGATCACCGCCACCAGCGGGATCGAGATCAGGAAGCCCACCACGCCGAGCATCGTGTAGCCGGCCAGCGCTCCGACCAGGGCGGCCGCCGGGCTGATCCGGACCGAGGGGTCCAGCAACCGGGGAACGAACAGCATCCGGGCCACGGCCTCGTAGGCGACGAAGAATCCGATCACCCCGATCCCGGTGGGGACCGATTCGAGCAGAACGACCGTCGAGACCACGACCGCCGCCAGCACGGTCCCGACCACCGGCGCCAGGTCCAGCAGGGCCGCGATGAAGGCCAGCGCGAACGGGTAGGGAACCCCGACCGCCCACAGGAACACCAGGGTGACGGTGCCGCGCAGCAGCGCCAGGGCGACGGTGCCCACCACGTAGGCCCCGATCCGGGCCACGATCTTGTCACCGATGCGGCTGACCTGCGGCCGGCGCGAGGCCGGTGTCAAGCGGTAGGCGAAGGCGGTGATGTCGCGCAGGTAGGCCAGGAAGTACAGGGTCAGGATCGCCAGCGTGAACACTTCGAAGATCGTCGTGGCGACGGTGGTCCCGACGGTCAGCAGGTTGCCGGCCACCTGTTGGAGGAACGCCGAGCCTTCGATCCGGCTCTGGATCGAGTCGAGCACGCCGAAGCGCTGGTCCAACTCCGCGATCCGGCGGTTGCGCTGCAGGTCGTCGACGTAGGTCGGCAGGTTGTGCAGGAAGGTCGTGGTCTGGGTGACCAGCGGCGGGACGACGGCCAGGCACATCGCGGTCAGGAACGCCAGCACGCCGACGAACACGATCGCCACGGACGGCCCGCGCTTGAGACCGGCGCTCTCGATCCGGCGCACTGCCGGGTCGAGCCCCGCGGCCAGGAACAGTGATAGCGCCAGCAGCAGCAGGGTGTCCTTGCCGTGCTCCAGCGCCCGGAAGAGCAGGTAGGCCAGGCCGAACCCGATCGTCGCGGTGAGCCCGAGCCGGAACGGGGAGTAGGTGGCGAAACTCCGCCGCGGCGGTGCCGTCAGCTCCTGGGCGGTCAGCGGGTGGGAGGTCAGCGCGTGGGTGGTCAGAGCGTGTGTGGCCAGCTCCTGGGCGGTGAGCTCGTGGGAGGTCAGCCCGTGTACCGGCTGCTCGTCGGCGGGCTGCTCGTGGGACGGCTGCTCGTGGGGCGGCTGCTTCTCAGACGGCCAAGCCGGTTCGGTCACGGGGAGGCGGCGTCGGAGATCACCGCACCGAGCTGCTCGTGCAGTTCGCGCAGCCGCTGGTGGGTGTGGTCGCGTTCGGCGTCCAGTGCCTCGGCCTGCTGGCGGGCTTCGGCGACCAGCTGCTGGGCTTGCTGGCGGGCTTCGGCGACCAGCTGCTCGGCGGCCTGGCGGGCTGCCTGGTGGTCGAGCTGGGCCTGCCGCTCGGCAGCGCTGCGCCGGCTGCGCAGGGTGATCTCGAAGTCCTGCTCGGCTGTCCTCAGCCGCTCGATGGAGGCCCGCTCGGCTGCCGTCCTGGCCGCGGCTGCCTCGTTGTCGAGCCGGTCCCGCTCGGCGGTGGCGGCCTCGGTGATGGCGGCGGCCGCGGCGACGGCCTTGTCCAGCTCGGCGGTGGCGGTGTCGAGGATCTGGGTAGCCTCGGCCCGGGCCTTGTCCAGCTCCGCGGCACTCTGCACCCGCGCCTGGGCGAGCTTCTGGTCGGCCTCTGCCGAGCGCTGGGCCGCCCCGGCCGTCAGCCGCTGCTGGGCGGCGGCGGCCTCGCCCCGGACCCGCTCGGCATCGGCCCGGGCGGCCGAGAGCACCCGCTCGGCTTCCTGCTCCGCCGACCGCCGGATCGCCGCGGCCTCCTCGTCGGCATTGCGCCGGGTCTGGGCCGCCTCGTCGGTGGCCAGCTGGAGCATGTCGCGGATCCGGTCCGAGACGTGCACCACCGGGCTGGTCACCTCGGCGGCCTTGGTCGCGGCCTGCTGCCTCAGCGCCTCGATCTGAGCGTCGCGGCTGGCCAGCTGGGCCGCCCGGTCGGCGCTGGTCGCCAGGGCGGCATCGCGGGCCGCCTTCAAGTCGGCGAGCTCGGCCTCGGCCTGCGCGACGTAGCTGTCCACCTGGCGCTTGTCGTAGCCGCGGATGCCGACGTCGAAGATCGGATCGTTCTCGTCGAGCAGCGGCAGGAGTTCTGTGGTGTGGTCTTCTGCTGCCATGCCCTCATGGTCTCACGCCAGGCACCGGGCTGGCTGTCGGCGCAGCCGTGTCCCGGCCCGTCAGCGCCCCCGGTGCGGGCAGGGCGGCGCCGGGCCACCGCTCAGGCGTCGCGGAAGCGGTTGATCGCCGTCAGGTGCTCGGCCCGCAGCTGCGGCGCGGTCACGCCCTGGCCCTCGCCGTCGGCCAGGCACAGCACGCCGACCTTGCCCTGGTGGGCGTTGCGATGCACGTCGTAGGCCGCCTGCCCGGTCTCGGCCAGCGGATAGGCCCGCGACAGCGTCGGGTGGATCGCTGCGCGCGCGATCAGCCGGTTGGCCTCCCAGGACTCGCGGTAGTTGGCGAAGTGCGAGCCGATGATGCGCTTGAGGTTCATCCAGAGGTAGCGGTTGTCGAACTCGTGCAGGTAGCCCGACGTCGAGGCGCAGGTGACGATCGTGCCTCCTCGCCTGGCCACGTAGACCGAGGCGCCGAAGGTCTCCCGGCCGGGATGCTCGAAGACGATGTCGGGGTCATCGCCGCCGGTCAGCTCCCGGATCCTGGCGCCGAGCCGCTTCCATTCGGACTGGTCCTGGGTCTGGGGGTCCTTCCAGAACCGGTAGTCCTCGGCCGTCCGGTCGATGATCAGCTCGGCACCCATCCGGCGGCACAGCTCGGCCTTCTCGGGCGAGGAGACGACGCACACCGGGATCGCGCCGCCGTTGAGCGCGAACTGGGTGGCATAGCCGCCCAGGCCACCGGAGGCGCCCCAGATCAGCACCACGTCGCCCTGCTTCATGTTGGCGCCGTTGTGGCTGACCAGCTGGCGGTAGGCGGTGGAGTTGACCAGGCCGGGGGAGGCGGCCTCCTCCCAGGTCAGGTGCTCGGGCTTGGGCATCAGCTGGTTGGACTTGACCAGGGCAAGCTCGGCCAACCCGCCGAAGTTGGTCTCGAAGCCCCAGATCCGCTGCTGGGGATCCATCATGGTGTCGTCGTGGCCCTGCGGCTCCTCCAGCTCCACCGACAGGCAGTGCGCCACCACCCGGTCACCGATCTGCCACCGTGACACCCCGGGGCCGGTCCGCAACACCACGCCGGACAGGTCCGAGCCCACGACGTGATAGGGCTGGTCGTGCTTGCGGGCCAGTTCGGAGCTGCGGGCGTAGCGGCGCAGGAAGTCGAACGTCGACACCGGCTCGAAGATCGAGGTCCACACCGTGTTGTAGTTGATGGCGCTGGCCATCACCGCGATCAGCGCCTCGCCCGGGCCGACCTCCGGTGTGGGCACCTCCTGCAGGTGCAGGGACTTGCGCGGGTCCTTGTCGCGGGTGCTGAGCCCGTCGAACATCTCGACCTCGTCGGCACGCACCACGACGCCTGAGTAGCTCTCGGGAACCGGTAGCCCGGCCAGCGCCGCCAGCGACTCGGCGCCCGGTTGGTTGACGGCGGCACGTATCTGGTCCACGACGATCGGGTCCACGGCGAACCTTTCGGCAATGACGCGCGGGCGTGACGTTGCCGAGCAGGTTACTGACGGGTAGCGCTTTCGGGTCGGCTGTGGTGACCGGTCACACACCGGTGTCGGAAGCCGGTTCCACCAGTTCGATCAGCACGCCGCCGGCGTCCTTGGGGTGGACGAAGTTGATCCGGGAACCGGCGGTGCCCCGCCTGGGCTCGTCATAGAGCAGCCGCAGACCCTTGGCCCGCAGCTCGGCACTGACCGCCTCGACGTCGTCGACGGTGTAGGCCAGCTGCTGCAGGCCGGGGCCGTTGCGGTCCAGGAACTTGGCGATCGTCGAGGTCTCGGTCAGCGGTGCCAGCAGCTGGATCCGGCTGGTGCCGTCGCCGACCGTGAGCATCGCCTCCCGGACGCCCTGCTCGGCGTTCACCTCCTCGTGCACGCTCAGGATGGCGAAGGTGTCGCGGTAGAAGGCGATGGCCGCGTCCAGGTCCGCGACGGCAATCCCGACATGGTCGATCCGCAGGATGGTCATGGCTCATGGTGCGTGCTGGTGAGCGGCCGGAGAAGGGGCGGGTGGTGCGACTCATATCCGCCACCCGCTGGCCCAGCCCCCTCAGCTCGATATTGTGGAGGTACTGTGCCGCGGCCGCCCACTGTTCACCTCATGGGCGGGTCCGGGGCATGTCGGGCAGCAGGTCGGCTGCCCGTCCGCAGCCGTAGGAGGACCCAGATGTCAGCAACCACATCGGTGATCGTCGCAGGCGCCCGCACCCCGGTCGGCAAACTGCTCGGCGCCCTCAAGGACTTCTCGGCCACCGACCTCGGCGGCCTGGCGATCAAGGCCGCCCTGGACAGGGCCGGCGTCGCCCCCGACCAGGTGCAGTACGTGATCATGGGCCAGGTGCTCACCGCCGGCGCCGGCCAGATCCCGGCGCGGCAGGCCGCGTACAAGGCCGGCATCCCGCTGACGGTGCCCGCGCTGACCATCAACAAGGTCTGCCTGTCCGGCATCGACGCCATCGCGCTGGCCGACCAGCTGATCCGGGCCGGCGAGTTCGAGGTGGTGGTGGCCGGCGGCCAGGAGTCGATGACCCAGGCCCCGCACCTGCTGCCCAAGTCCCGCCAGGGATTCAAGTACGGCACCGTCGAGATGACCGACCACATGGCCTACGACGGCCTGTGGGACGCCTTCACCGACCAGGCGATGGGCGGCCTGACCGAGGCCGCGAACACCGGCGACCGGGAGTTCAGCCGGGCCGAGCAGGACGCCTACGCCGCCCGCAGCCACCAGCTGGCGGCCGAGGGCTGGAAGAACGGCATCTACGACGACGAGGTCGTGCCGGTGTCGATTCCGCAGCGCAAGGGCGAGCCGCTGGAGTTCCACTACGACGAGGGTGTGCGGGGCGACACCAGCGTCGAGACGCTGGCCCGGCTGCGCCCGGCGTTCGGCCCGGACGGGACCATCACCGCGGGCTCGGCCTCGCCGATCTCCGACGGTGCCGCCGCGGTCGTGGTGATGAGCAAGGCGAAGGCTGAGGAGCTGGGCCTGAGCTGGCTGGCCGAGATCGGTGCCCACGGCACGGTGGCCGGGCCGGACTCGACCCTGCAGCACCAGCCCGCCCAGGCGATCCGGGCGGCGGTGGCCAAGGAGGGCATCACGGTGGCCGACCTGGACCTGATCGAGATCAACGAGGCCTTCGCCGCCGTCGGGCTGGCCTCGGCCAAGGAGCTGGACGTGCCGGCCGACATCATCAACGTCAACGGCGGCGCGATCGCCATCGGCCACCCGATCGGCATGTCGGGCGCCCGGATCGCCCTGCACCTGGCGCTGGAACTGCAGCGCCGGGGCGGCGGGGTCGGGGCGGCGGCGCTGTGCGGCGGCGGTGGCCAGGGCGACGCGCTGATCCTGCGGGTTCCCCAGCGGCAAGCCGACCCGAGCCCGACCACCCAGAGCCCTGTGGCCTGATCGGTGGTCTCCCGGCGGCGGAACGTCGATATCGCCGAACTCGTGGAGCGGGCCAGGCAGGCCGATCCGCGTTCCGTCGCCAGGCTGATCTCACTCGTCGAGGACGGCTCGCCGGCCCTGCGCGAGGTGGCCGAACGGCTGATGCCCTTCACCGGGCATGCCCAGGTGGTGGGCATCACCGGCTCGCCCGGGGTGGGCAAGTCGACCTCCACGTCGGCTCTGGTCGGCTCGCTGCGCGCGGCCGGCAAGCGGGTCGCGATCCTGGCGGTCGACCCGTCCTCGCCGTTCTCCGGTGGCGCGCTGCTCGGTGACCGGGTGCGGATGCAGGATCACGCCACCGACCCGGGCGTCTTCATCCGGTCGATGGCCACCCGTGGCCATCTCGGGGGCCTGACCGCCGCGGCGCCCCAGGCACTGCGGGTGCTGGATGCGGTCGGCTGTGACGTGGTGCTCATCGAGACCGTCGGGGTCGGCCAGTCCGAGGTCGAGGTGGTGCAGCTGGCCGACACCACCGTCGTGCTGCTGGCCCCGGGAATGGGGGACGGGATCCAGGCCGCCAAGGCCGGGATCCTCGAGATCGCCGACGTCTTCGTGGTGAACAAGGCCGACCGCGACGGCGCCGACCAGGTCGCGCGGGACCTGCGATACATGCTGTCCCTGGGCGGCAAGCATTCCGAGGCCGGCGCCTGGCGGCCACCGATCGTCAAGACCGTGGCGGCCCGGGCCGAGGGCATCGAGGACCTGGTGGCCGCCATCGACAAGCACCGGGACTGGATGGCCGCTACCGGCGAGCTGCAACGCCGCAGGCAGGCCCGGGCCGGGTCGGAGGTCGAGGCGATCGCGGTGGAGACGGTGCGGCGCCGGTTCAGCGAGGTGCACGGTGCCGCGGCGCTGCAGGAGCTGGCCGCCCAGGTGGCGGCCGGCCGGCTGGACCCGTACGCCGCGGCCGACGAGCTGGTTGCCTCGCTGCCGGCCTGAGGATCGCCCGAGGCTCAGGCCGGCGCCCGCCGTTGACGCTCAGGCCGGCGCCCGCAGTCGCTCGATGCCCGGGCGGGTGCCCGCAGCTGAGGCTCAGGCCGGTGCCCGCAGTCGCTCGATGCCCGGGTGGCCGGCGAGCGCCCGCAGCTGCAGCACGCACCACGGCGACAGCCGCGGCGTCCGGCCAGAGATCACGTCGTCCCAGTCGAGCCAGCGGCTCTGCTCGACCTCCGAGGGCCGCAGCGTCGGCTCGCCGCTGACCCGGACGCCGAACACCGGGCAGATCTCGTTCTCGACCACGCCGTCGAGCTCGGCCCGGTACCGGAAGTCGGGCAGCAGCTCGATGACCTCGTCGGGGCTCAGGCCGAGTTCGAAGTCCAGCCGCCGGTGCAGGGCCTGCTCGTTGGACTCCCCGGGCATCGGATGACCGCAGCAGCTGTTGGTCCAGGCGCCGGGCCAGGTCTGCTTGGACAGCGCCCGCTGGGTCAGCAGGAACCGGCCCCGGGAATCGAAGACGTAAGCCGAGAACGCCAGGTGCAGCGGCGTGCGGGCGTGATGGCTGCTCGACTTCGGGGCCGTCCCGACGGCGGTGCCGTCCTCGTCGACCAGGACGATCAGCTCCGTCATGACCCACCCTTCACCGCGCCGGCGAGCTGTCGCGAGGCGGTACCGAATTTCCTCTTCCAACTCTAGACGGCGGCTCGGACGTCGGATATCGGCGAGTCGATGGGGAGTTCGACGATTATCGCCGTGAGCTGGCGGACTATTCGGACGTTGCTTAGTGTCTGCACTACCCCCGCACGATCAAGCACGATGCGCCGAACGAAAGCTGTCACGAGCGCGCCAGCCGCGTGAACGCCATCGTGTGCCGAACAGAAAGCTCGCCCGGTGCCCTCGTCTGACACAGCTTGCTCGCCCGACCCCGCCAGCCGGCTCGGCAGTCTCATCGATCTCGCTCCTCCGCTCGCCATCCGGGTCGCCGCGTCACTGGGAGTCGCTGACCAGATGGCTGCCGGCATGCACGATGCGGACGTGATCGCCGCCGCGGTGCAGGCGGATCCGGATGCCCTGGCGCGGCTGCTGCGCTACCTGGTGCACCAAGGCGTGTTCACCGAGGAACCCACGGGTTATTTCGATCTCACCGAGCTGAGCAGGCTGCTGCTGGACCGCAGCCCGGCCGGCCTGGGGCGCCGGCTGGACCTGGAGGGCATGGGCGGGCGGATGGACCTGTCCTACTTCGGACTGCTGCATTCGGTGCGCACCGGCCAGGCCGCCTATCCGGTCGTGCACGGCCGGACCCTCTGGGATGACCTGGACCTCGAGCGCCGGCGCTACCTCGACGAGTTGATGCTCGTCGAGGGCTCACGCACCTTGCCGCAGGTCGCCGAACTCTATGACTGGAGCGCAGTCAAGGACGTGGTCGACGTCGGCGGCGGCAGCGGCGGGTTGCTGACCCACCTGCTCACCCGGCACCCACACCTGCGCGGCGTCCTGCTGGACCTTCCGAACTCCTCGGCGGTGGCCGAGCAGCTGTTCGCCGAGCAGAACCTCACCGACCGGACCCAGATCCTCCTCGGGAACTTCTTCGAGCCGCTGCCGGCCGGCCATGACGTCTACGTCATCGCGCGCTCGGTCACCGGCTGGCCGGATGCCGAGGCCACCCAGATCCTGACCCGGATGGCCGAGGCGGCCGGCGAGGACGGTCGGGTGCTGATCATCGAAGTGCTGCCTCCCGATCCGCAGGTTCCCTACTCCACCTCCTTCGACCTGGACATGCTGGTCACCGTGGGAGGGCGGGAGCGCACGCTGGCAGACCTCAATGCCCTCGCGGCCGACGCCGGCCTGGTGTCGACGCGGGTCATTCGGGGGCAGCACGCCCTGCTGCTGATGGAGTACGTGTGCGCCTCCTGCTGACCAGCCGCCAGGCCATGTCGCAGACGCGGCGGCAGCGCGCACGCACGAGATGCTGGTGCGGCAACGGCTGATCCTGACGCGGGGCAGCCCTCTCGGTCTTGGACGTACGGGCCTGCATAGCATGCACGGATGCAGACAGTGGGAGGGTCCGCGCTGGTGATCGGAGCGGGCATCGCCGGGCTGTGCGCGGCCCGGACGCTGGCCGACCGGTTCGAGCGGGTGCTGGTGCTCGATCGCGACGAGTTGCCCGACGCCGCCGTTCCCCGGCGCGGCGTCACCCAGGGCGGCCACGGACACGTCCTGCTCGTCTCGGGCCAGCAAGCGCTGGGTGAGCTGTTCCCGGGCCTGATGGACGAGCTGGTCGAGGCCGGCGGGCTCCGCTTCGACCCCGGCACCGAGCTGTCGTTCTACCGGTTCGGCTCGATCTGGCCGCGGGAGGCCTCGGAGCTCCGGCTGGTCACGTTCAGCCGGCCGTTGCTGGAGCTGGCGATCCGGCGCCGGGTGGCGGCGCTGCCCGGGGTGAGCATTCGTGACGGGGTGTCGGTGGCGGCCCTGGTGGGTGGCGACGGCCGGGTTACCGGGGCCCGGCTGGACGATGACGAGCTGATCGAGACCGACCTGATCCTCGACTGCACCGGCCGGGGTGCCCGGTCCAACCACTGGCTGACCGCGCTGGGCCTCCCGGCACCGCGGGTCAGCGAGGTCAAGGTCGGGGTCGGGTACGCCACCCGGTTCTACCGCCGCTCACCCGGAGATCTGGTCGAGGGCTCCGCGGTGTTCTCGCTGCCGAGCCCGCCCACGGAGAAGCGCGCGGGCCTGGCCCTGCCGGTGGAGGGCGACCGGTGGCTGATCTCCCTCGGTGGCTGGCACGGCGACTTCCCGCGGGACCTGCCGGCTTACGAGCAGCACGCCAGGGAGCTGCCGCATCCGGCCATCGCGCGGCTGCTCGACCGGTGCGAACCGCTGACCGACCTGTCGGTGGTGCATTACCCGAGCAGCCGGCGCCGCCACTTCGAGGAGTTGTCCGAGCTGCCCGGCGGGTACCTGGCACTCGGCGACGCGATCTGCAGCTTCAACCCGATCTATGCCCAGGGCATGACCTGCGCGGCGCTGCAAGCCGTCGGACTCGGCAGGTTGCTCGACGACTCCGCGGGCACCGGCGCTGCGGGCAGAGCGGACCTCGGTCCGCGGCTGTCCGCCCGGTATTACCGGAAGGCAGCCGAGATCGTAGCGACGCCGTGGCAGTTCGCGGCCGGCGGTGACTTCAGCTACCCCGAGACCGGCGGGGACCGCCCGCGTGGCATCCGGCTGAGGAACGCCTACGCCAAGCGGGTCCAGCTGGCCTCGATGGTCGATCCCCAGGTGCGCCGGGTGTTCACCTCGGTGCAGCACCTGATGACCGACCCCGCCGAGTTGCTCACACCGGCGATGGTCGCCCGGGTGCTGCTCAGCGCCCGCAAGGTGCCGCACTGAGCGGTGGCGTCGTGGATCTGGCCATGGTCGCCGCTGATCGTTGGCCGTGCAGCTGATCTGCCCAATGGATCGTTGGACTCAGAGCAGTGCGACTCGCCGATGGACACCTTGCTATGCGGCCACGATCATCAGCCCCCTGCGGGCTGCGGCTCAGCGAGGGCGTGTGCTCAGGCGGCTGGCGACTTGTGCAGATTCTTCTCAACGTGTGCCGCGACGGCGAGCAACCAGGCCCGGTAACTGTCCCACCCGTCACCAAGCGGGTAGTAGACGATGCCCAGCTGGCGAAGACTCTGTTGTATTTCCTGCTCACTCTGGCCCTGGCCCAGGACTTGTTCCACATCGGCGCGAAAGTGCGGAGCCGATTGCGGTTCGCCATCGGTGAAGTCATCGACTGCGTGCCAGAGGTCTGGGTAGTCCTCAGCCCAATCTTCGTGGAGGTAAGCGCCGAGCAAGAGTTCCAACGCTGCCAATTGCTTCATAGCTCCACCATCGCCGTGTGTATCCGGTATCCCGTTGTCATGGTTGCGCTGCGCTTGAGCACCAACCTTATTCCCGCGGCCTCGACGGGACCAGCAGCGTCTCTCGTGATAGCAACGCCTACCGGATGTGACATCCGTCCGTCGATAACCAAGCTTCTTTGACCATCCACAAGCCAGCGCTCGATTCGGCGCGTGTTTACCTCGAGAAGCTGGGACAGGGCATCCTCAGCTATCTGACGATTGTGAAATGTCGACGCGACGTCGAGAGTGGATTCGGTTGCCAGCCGGTGGCGGAGGTAGTCCTCACTCTTGCCGACGTGTTTGGCAAGGGTGTGGCCGCCGTCAAGTCCTTCGTGGGCAAGCAGGCCGCCGCCGGGGACGAGGTGGGTCACCTTGTCGGCGGCGCGGAGCCCGCGCATGGCGCTGCCGCCGAGGGGGATCGCTGCCGCCATTTCCAAGCCCAGGCCGGCGGTGCTGACGTCTTCACCTCGGGCTCGCCGGGTCGTGTCCACTGCTACTTGTGC
>NZ_DASVQG010000044.1:0-29202 GCF_036389215.1 Jatrophihabitans sp. | reverse complement strand
ACGGATGGCTCCGCGCGGCATCGACACCGTGCTGCGGGTACAGGATGACCGCTCCTTCGGATCGCTGGTGTCCTTCGGCGTCGGCGGCCTGGCCACCGACCTGCTCCAGGACCGTGCCTACGCCGTCGTGCCGCTGAGCTCGCAGGACGCCGCCGATGTGATCACCGGTCCTAGGGCATTTCCGTTGCTGACCGGCTATGGCGGCAGCGAACCGGCGGACATCCGGGCCTTGATCGAGGTCGCGCTGCGACTGTCCCGGCTGGCTGACGACCTGCCCGAGGTGGTCGAGTGCGCGCTGGAACCGATGGTCGCGGCCGCTGCCGGAGCTCACGTGCTCAGCGCGCGGATCCGGATTGCCCCGCCGATCACGCGACATGACTCCGGAGCGCGGCGACTGCGCGGCTTGTGACCCCGGGCCGCCCGCACGGGCTCGGACGTCAGGCTCGGAGGTCAGGCCTGGCCGGGTTCCGAGTCCGGTTGCCGGGCAGCTGCGGGAGACAGCCGCAGCCACATTCGCTGATGCGGTCCCAGATCGGTGTCGAACATCGTGTCGAACGTTGTCCAACCATGACGGAGGTAGAAGCCGACTGCTGTCTCGCGCGCCATGCACCACAACACGGTGGCCCCGTCCGCACGGGCAATTCGCTCCGCCCCGTGCAGCACGGCAGTTCCGGCGCCGCTGCCGCGATGCCTTGGCTCGGTGGCCATTCCACGCAGTCGCCAGGCGTGTTCCCCGGGTAGCCAGGGGCACGGTTCGGGGAATATCACGCAGGCGCTGAGGAGGTCTTTGCCGTCGTAGGCACCAAGATGCACGGCACCCGGCTGGTCCTCGCCAGGCTGTGCGCTACCGCTCGGCATGCCCGGACGCAGCACTGATCGCCGCAATTCCCGGCTTTCGGCAGCTGTGATCTGCCGGACGGACAAAGAAATTTTCACCAGCCCAGGTTAGCGGTGTGAGGCCGAATAAGCCTATTTCGAAGGATGAATCTCACCTGCGGCCGGCTGGGCCAGAACGCGCCCGAAAAGACTCGCGACACGAATCGGGCCAAGATTTCACATTAATGATCAATTGGTGTCACACTTTCCGCTGGAATCACAACACATTGGGAGGACGAGCTTGAACAAGACCCAGTTCATCGACGCCGTCGCGGCTCGATTGAATGCAGACCACAAGTCCACCGCGGCCATCCTGGATGCGATCACCGACGAGGTCTACGCCAACGTCGTCAAGGGTGAGAAGGTGATCCTCACTGGTTTCGGCGCTTTCGAGAAGCGCGATCGGGCTGCTCGTATCGGGCGCAACCCGGCGACCGGTGCCAAGGTCCGGGTCAAGAAGACCTCGGTGCCAGCCTTCCGTCCGGGCACCGAATTCAAGGAGATCATCGCCGGGCGGCGCAAGGTCGCCAAGGCTCCGGCCAAGAAGGTTGCCACCAAGGCGGCTCCGGTGGTCAAGTCCGTGGCGGCCAAGACCGGTGCGGCAGCCAAGTCGACCGCTGCCAAGGCGACTCCGGCGAAGCCGGCTCGCGGCGCTGCCACCAAGACGGCTGCCGCGGCGAAGGCTCCTGCCAGGACCGCCACCAGGTCGGCGGCTCCGGCCAAGACCACCAACGGTTCGGCCACCAAGGCCGCGTCCAAGACCACGGCAGCCAAGACCCTGGCAACGAAGTCACCCGCGGCCAAGGCTCCGGCCAAGACCACGGCAGCCAAGACCCTGGCAACGAAGGCTCCGGCCAAGAGCGGCACGTCCAAGACCACGGCAGCCAAGACCCTGGCAACGAAGTCCCCGACGGCCAAGGCTCCGGCCAAGACCGCGGCAGCCAAGACCCTGGCAACGAAGTCCCCGGCGGCCAAGACCACGGGCGCCAAGGCCACCGCACGCAAGGCTCCGGCAAAGAACAGTCGCTGACACGGTGATGGCTCGGCGGTGCCGAGCCATCACGTCTCAGCCGGCTCGGCGCCGCCCGTTGCGGGCCTTGAGGTAGTCGGCCACCACGTACTCGCCGAGCGCGCCGGACTTCGGCAGGAAGACCCGTCCGCCGTTGCGGCGGCCCACTTCCTGCATGAAGTCGACCAGCCTGGGCTCGTCGTCCAGCATGAAGATGTTGATGGTGGCGCCGCGCCGGGTGCACCGCTGCACTTCGGCCAGCGTTGCCGCGATCGTCTCCCTCGACGGCGGCCAGCAGAAGTCGGAGTAGCCGTCGGGGGACAGGTGAGCGGTGGGCTCGCCGTCGGTGATCACCAGGATCACCGGCTCGGCGCCGCGGTGCTTGTCCAGGTGCCGGCGGGCCAGCATCAGCGCGTGCTGCAGGTTGGTGCCATACACCCGTTCCCAGTCGTGGTTCACCAGGTCCCGGGGGGACATCACGCGGGCGTAGTCGGAGAAACCGATGATCTCGATGGCATCCTGGGGGTACTTCGTGCTGACCAGCGAGTGCAGCGCCAGCGCGGTCGTCTTCGCCTCGCCCCAGGTGCCGCGCAGTTCCATCGAGTAGGACATGTCGACCAGCAAGGCCACCGCTGCCGAGGAACGGCGCTCGGTCTCGACCACCTCGAAGTCCTCGGCGCTCAGTCGCAGCCGTCCCGGGCCCGAGCGCAGCACGGCGTTGCGCACGGTGCGCACCACATCCAGGGGCTGCTCGTCACCGAAACGCCATTCCCGGCTGGCGCCGGTTATCTCACCGGCCGCCCCGGCGTCACGGACGTCGTGGTCGCCCCGACCGCCGGACTCGAGCGCGGCGAATACCTTGCGCAGCGCTGTGTTGCCGAGCCTGCGCAGTGCCCGCGGGCTGAGTTCCAGGCCACGGCCGCCCTGCTCGAGATATCCCTGCCGCTGCAGCTCGCGCTCGATCCGGCGCAACCGGTCCAGATCCTCGACCGCCTGCTGGCCCAAGGCCCGCTCGATGAGTTCCTCGTCGATGTCGGCCAGGCTGGCACCCGGGTAGTCCTGGCCGGCAAGTTCGGCGAGCTCGTCCAGGTCGGCGAGTTCGGCCAGGGCCTGGGTGCCATCGGCGTAACCCAGATCCTGCTGGCCCGAGATGCGTTCCGAGCCGCCCCACTGCAGATCGGGGCGGGCAGCCCGCAGCGACTGCTGGAGCCGGCCCAGCTGGTCGGCGAGACCCTCCTGGCTCAGCGCCTGGTCCATCAAGGAGCCGAGTTCGGCCCGCTGTTCGGGGGTGAGGGAGTTCATCAGGCGCTCGGCGGCCGCGGCGCGCCGGGCGAGGGAGTCGATGAGCTCGGCGAGGTTGGCCGGGTTGTCAGGGAAGAACTGGCCGTGCTTGTCCATGAATCCGGCGAAGTCGGCATCGGTGTGCTCGCCGCGGGCGTCGGCGTCGAGAAGGTCGTTGAGGTCGGCCAGCATCTGCCGGATCTGTTCCATCGCGCGCGGGTCGGGATCGGTCAGCGCATCGCGCAGCCCCGCGAACTGCGCGTCGAGCACTTCCGAACGCAGCAGGTCCGAGATCTGCTGGTAGGTCGCGGCCGCCTCGGGTGAGCGCCACTGGTAATCGGCCAGTTCCCGCACCGCCCGGGCAGTCTCGGCGGGCAAGGCGTCCAACTCGCTCTCTGCCAGCCGTGCCGAATCGTCCGGGTCGGGGAACAGCGCCGCACGCTCGCTCTCCAGCGCCTGGTCCAGCAGCTGGCGCACCTTGTTCAGGGTGCCGTCCAGCCGGCCGGTGTTGCGCAGCTTGCGAGCCTGGTTGCGCGCCCGCTGGCGCAGTGCGTCCAAACCGCTGCGGCCGTCCACCCCCGAGCGCATCAGCCGGTTCAGCGCGGACCGCGGTGACATCCCGGCCAGCACGTCCTCGCCGATCTCGTCGAGTGCCTGGCGGATGTCGTAGGGCGGTTCCAACGGGTCGGCGCCGCCGTGCCAGGCGCCGTAACGGATGCTCACGCCGCCACGTCGCCCGTCGGTCGAGCCGTTCCGGCCGGCTGCTCCCTCATGCGCCGTACACCGTCCGGTTGCCGGCCGATTCCTTGGCCAGCCGCTTGTTCAGGTAAAGCCCTTCCAGGGCGAACTCGACGGCGGCCGCGGCGATTCCGACGGTCGCCGGGCCCTCGTGCACGCTGTCGGGCTCCAGCCGTTCCAGCAGCGTCCCGAGTCCCGGGATGGTGCCGAGCTGCTCCAGCAGCCGGTCCGCCGACACGGTGTCGCCCGATTCCACCAGCAGCCCCGAGTCGAACTTCTGCTGCAACGGCCGCAGGTCCAGGCCCGCGAGCCTGGCCCGGCCGGTCTCGGCAACCGCACGCCGCAGCAGGTGCTCCAGCACCTCGAACTCGCGCCCCTCGTCGGTGTCGTCGAACTCGACCTTGCCGCGGGAGGCCGGCACGATGGCCGCCAGGTCCGAGACCCGGGCGACCGCGACCGGCTCGCCGTTGATCGCCGCCCGCCGGACGGCGGAGGCGGCCAGCGTTTCCACCGCGGCGATCGCCAACCGGGCCGACACCCCGGAGCGCTGGTCGACCTGCGGGGCATCGCGAACGTTGCGGGCGAACCGCGCCACCACTTCCAGCAGGTGCGAGGGAACCAGCGGGGCGCCGTGCGCCGTGACCTCGGCGCCGGCATCGCCGCCGCCCTCCCACAGCACGGCGGCTTCCTGGGCGATCAGCCGCAGCTCGTCGTCGAGGTCGATCGGGTAGTGGGTGCGGATCTCGGCGCCGAAGCGGTCCTTGAGCGGGGTGATGATGCGCCCGCGGTTGGTGTAGTCCTCCGGGTTGGCGCTGGCCACCAGCAACAGGTCCAACGGCAGCCGCAGCTGGTAGCCACGCACCTGGATGTCGCGCTCCTCCAGCACGTTGAGCATCGAGACCTGGATCCGCTCGGCGAGGTCGGGCAGCTCGTTGATCGCGAAGATCCCGCGGTTGGTGCGGGGCACCAGGCCGTAGTGCACCGTCTCGGGGTCACCGAGGGAGCGCCCTTCGGCCACCTTGATCGGGTCGATGTCACCGATCAGGTCCCCGACCGAGGTGTCCGGGGTGGCGAGTTTCTCGCCGTAGCGCTCGCTGCGGTGCCTCCAGCTGACGGGCAGCTCGTCGCCGAACTCGGCCAGCAACCGGTGGGAGGCCGGGGTGATCGGGGCGTAGGGGTGCTCGTTGAGCTCCGACCCGGCGATCACCGGCGTCCACTCGTCCAGCAACCCGATCAGCGTCCTGATCAGCCGGGTCTTGCCCTGCCCCCGCTCGCCCAGCAGAACTATGTCGTGGCCGGCCAGCAGCGCGCGCTCGACCTCGGGCACCACCGTCTCGTCGAAGCCGATGATGCCGGGCAGGCTCGGCAGGCCGGCGGCCAACCGGGCGATGAGGTTCTGCCGGATCTCGGCCTTGACGATCCGGTGCACGTGCCCCGAGGCGCGAAGCTCACCGAGCGTAGTTATTTCAGGTGCTGTAGTCACGCGGATGACGCTACGTCCCCGACCTCGTTTCGGCTACGTCCGGCGTGTCCTCTCCCGGGCGGGACGCACCGGCGGCCGCAGCTACCCGCGGTAGGGCTTGGCGCTCAGCAGGGCCACCGTCAGCGTCTTGCCGGTCGGCGTGGAGTAGGAGACCTCGTCGCCCTCCTTGGCGCCGGTCAGCGCCCGCCCGAGCGGTGAGGCCGAGGAATACACGTCCAGGTCCGTGGTGCCGACCTCTTCGCGCGATCCGATCAGGAACGTCTCGACATCGTCATCGTCGTCGCTGCCGGCACTGCCGAACCGGACGGTGACCACCATTCCGGGACCGGCGGTTCCCTCGGTGGTGGGGGCCTCACCGACCTTGGCCTCGCGCAGCAGCTTGGTGAGCTGCATGATCCGGCCCTCCTGCTTTCCCTGCTCCTCGCGGGCGGCGTGGTAGCCGCCGTTCTCCTTCAGATCGCCCTCTTCGCGGCGGGCGTTGATCTCCTGCGCCATCGCGGGCCGGTTGGCGATCAGCTCCTGGAGCTCCCTCGACAGGCGGTCATAGGCTTCTTGGGTAAGCCAGCTGGTCGACGGGGTCTCGGTACTCACGGTGACTCTCTCCAATGCTGCGCCGGCCAGGCTGCGCCCGGTCGGGGTGCGGGCGGTTACTTCGACTTCAAAACGTAACACCGGTGCCTGGGGTTCACCGAAAGGGCAGCCGCCGCCCGGCCGGGCAGGCGGGGCCGGGCCGGCCCGACCGCGGTGGCTCGCCGTGGCCGTGGCCGGGCCGACCCGGTGGCTCGCCGTGGCCGTCAAACCCCCGCGAGTAGGGGTCGTCCGGCCCATCGGGAACAATGGCAGGGTGCCCGATACTTCTGGTCCTGTGATCGCCGAACCGTCAGTTCCCGGACCCTCCCCGGCTCAGCAGGCAGAAGCCGCCCAGGCAGAAGCTGCCCAGGCAGAAGCTGCCCAGGCGGGCGCGAGCGAGCGGTTGCGGCTGATGTGCGTGCACGCCCACCCGGACGACGAGTCCAGCAAGGGCGCCGCCACGATGGCGCGCTACGTCGACGAGGGCGTCGAGGTGCTGGTGGTCAGCTGCACCGGTGGCGAGCGCGGCGACGTGCTCAATCCGGCGCTCAAGGGCCGTCCCGAGATCGAGGAGAACATCCGGGAGGTCCGCCGGGCAGAGATGGAGCAAGCCCAGCGGGTGCTCGGGTTCTCCCACCACTGGCTGGGGTACGTCGACTCGGGGTTGCCCGAGGGTGACCCGTTGCCGCCGCTGCCCGAGGGCTGTTTCGCGCTGGTGCCGCTGGCGGAGTCGACCCGGCGCCTGGTGGAGGTCATCCGCCGGTTCCGCCCGCATGTGGTGACGACCTACAACGAGGACGGCGGCTACCCGCACCCGGATCACATCCGCTGCCACGAGATCTCGGTGGCAGCCTTCGAGGCGGCCGGTGACCCGGAGGCCTTCGTGGGCACTGGAGACCCGTGGCAGCCGCTCAAGCTCTACTACGACGTGACGTTCACCCGGCAACGGGTCGAGGCCTTCCACAACGCCCTGGTCGAGCGCGGCATCGAGTCGCCGTACCAGGAATGGCTGCTCAACTGGGAGGAGCGCGCGGCCGGCCGGCGAATGCCGAAGGTGACCACCAGCGTCTACTGCGCCGACCACTTCGAGCGCCGGGACGCGGCACTGCTTGCCCATGCCACCCAGGTCGATCCGCAGGGCTGGTTCTTCAAGGTGCCGCTGGACGTCCAGCGCGAGGTCTTTCCGTGGGAGCAGTTCGAGCTGGCCCGCTCGCTGGTGGACACCGACATTCCTGAGGACGACCTGTTCGCCGGCGTCCGCGAGAAGGTGCACGCGACATGAGCGCACCCGCGGCGGTGCTGCTCGCGGCATCCGACACCGGCAAGGGCAGCCCGATCGGGTTGTTCGTGGTGCTGCTGCTGGTGATCGCGACGTACCTGCTGTACCGCTCGATGTCCGGTCACATCCGCCGGTTGCCGGAGAAGTTCCCCGGTTACGCCGACGGCGCCGATGAGGGTGCGGGTCCGGAGGCAGCCGGGCAGCCGGTCGCTTCGCCACCGCCGAGCCAGCCGAAGCAGCCGAGCCAGCCGAAGCAGCCGAGCCAGCCGAGCCAGCCGAAGTCGAAGCGGTCGGGCCCCGAGCGGCCCGCCTGACGAGCGGTTTCGCCACGAGGCTGGGGACGGTTCAGTGCCCAGCTCGTGACCGCTGAGCTCGTGACCGCTCAGCTCGTGACCGCTCAGCTGGTGCCGAGCAGGTACTCCCAGCCTTCTTGCCAGCCGAAGTCGCTGTCGATCAAGGTGTCCAGGGACCGCCCGGCGAGGGCCTGATCCAGTGCCCACCGGGTCGCGACGTGACCGATCAACAGTACCCGCCTTCCGTTCCAGCGCAGCGGGAGGTCGGCGAGAAAGCGGGTGGCCCGGTCCACGGCCTGGCGCCATGACTCACCGCCCGGATAGGCCTCGTCGAGAAAGCGCCGCCGGTCGCGGTGCACGGTCTCGGCCGGAGCGCCGTTGAGCTCACCGAAGTCGCACTCCCGCAGCCGCCAGTCGTGCAGGGCGGTCAACGTCGAGCCGGCGAAGGCGATCTCCGCGGTCTGCGCCGCCCGCCGCAGGTCCGAGGTGAACACGGCATCGATCCGGTCGGCGCGGCGGCGCCGGCCCAGTTCGGCGGCCAGCTCGCGGCCCCGGTCCGACAGCTGGCCAGGATGCCAGCCGGTGGCTATCCCCAGATCGTTGTCGGTGCTCCAGGAATGCGTTTCGAAGACGATCTCGATGCCGGTCATCCGCCGATCATGCTCCGGACCGGGTCAGTCGTCCTGGGTTCGCACCTGGGCCCGGCCTGCCTTGATCTGCCCGCGCTGCTTCTTGACGTCCAGCCGCCGCTGCCTGGCGCCGCGGGAGGGCCGGGTGGCCCGCCGGGGTGGCGGCGGGGGCGCCAGCGCCTCGCGCAGGTGGTTCACCAGCCGGGCCCGGGCAGCGAGCCGGTTCTGCAGCTGTGAGCGGTGCTCGGAGGCGGTGATGCTCAGCACGCCGTCCACCAGCCTGGGTGCCAGCTGGTCCAGCGCCCGGGACCGCTGCAACTCGGTCAGCGCGCTGGAGTGCAGCACGTCATAGCGCAGCTCCACCCGGCTGTCGGCGGTGTTGACACCCTGGCCGCCCGGTCCGGAGGAGCGGGAGAACCGTTCGACCAGCTCGCTGCCGGGCACCGTCAACCCGCTCGGCAGTCCACGGCCGGGCGGCACCACGAGATCGCCCGAGAAGCCGGACGTCATCGCCTGTCAGGACCGCCGGGGGAGCCGGCCTGCAGGGTCACGGCCGGACCGGTCGGGACTGCACCTCGCGCATCCAGGCGGTGATCTCATCCGGCTGGCGGGGCAGCCCGCCGGACAGGTTCACCGGCGCGCCGTCGGTGACCAGGACGTCGTCCTCGATCCGGATGCCGATGCCGCGCCACTCCGGTGGCACCGAGAGGTCGTTGGGCTGGAAGTACAGGCCGGGCTCGACGGTGAGGACATAACCGGCGCCGAGCCGGCCGTTGCGATAGGTCTCGTCCCGGGCGGCCGCGCAGTCGTGCACGTCGATACCGAGCATGTGGCTGACCCCGTGCAGGGTGTAGCGGCGGTGCAGGCCCGCGCCGGGTGCCTCGACGTCGGTGGCACACGAGACGTCGGCGGTCACCGGCAGCACACCCCAGGAGTGCAGGTGATCGGCCAGCACCCACATCGCGGCCCGGTGTGCGGCGAGGAAGTCCGCGCCGGCCTTCACCTCGGCGATGGCGGCCTCCTGCGACTCCAGCACCGCGCCGTAGAGCTGGCGCTGGGTGTCGGTCCAGGTGCCGTTCACCGGCAGGGTGCGGGTGACGTCGGCGGTGAACAGCGAGTCCACCTCGACACCCATGTCGGCCAGCAGCAACTGCCCGTCGGCCAGGTCACCGTCGTCACGCCACCAGTGCAGGGTGGTGGCGTGCTGGCCGGCGCCCACGATCGAGCTGTACCCGACCTCGTTGCCCTCGTACCGGGCCCGCCGCCAGAAGGTGCCCTCGAGCCACCGCTCGCCGCGCCGGCCGCCCCCGGCCAGCACCGTCGGCAGTTCGGCGGCGACATCGGCGAAGCCGCGCGCGGTCGCGTCACAGGCAGCCTGCAGCTGGCTGACCTCCCAGTCGTCCTTGATCAGCCGGAGCTCGTCGAGAACCTGCTCCAGCCGGCCCGCCTCAGCGCTCGGCAGCAGGGCGTCGACGGCCGGGTCGACGCCGCGCGGGGCCAGCACCGGCCGGCCGCGATGGGCTTCGAGGTCGCGCCCGAGCTCGGACAGCGGCCGGGTCGCGACACCCAGCACCGCCCCGGTGTCGGCGACGCTGGGCACGTTGCCCACCCAGAGCGCGCCGTGCACCCGGTTGGTGAAGTAGCCGGGAGTGCCGGGGCCCTCGTACTCGCGCACGTACAGCGCGGCGGTGTGGCCGGAGTCCGGACCGGTCCCGGACGGGGCCAGCACCAGCACCGCGCCCTCGACCGTCTCACCGGTCAGCCAGGTGAACGCCGACCAGGCCCGGAAGGCGTAGTCGGTGTCGTTGGAGCGCACCTTGAGCACGCCGGCCGGGATGACCACCAGCTGGCCGCCGAAGGCCGCCGACACCGCGGCCCGGTTGCGGGCGAACGTCGCCGCGCCTGTCGACGGCGTCCCGCCCCGGCTGGCCGGGTGCGGCATCGCGGGCGCGGGGTCCCAGTTCTCGGCCATCGCCTTGGCCAGCCCGGCCGGCAACGGGAGGTCGTGCGAGGTGATGCCCTCCGCCGTGCCGGGGGCGGTTTCGGAAGCCGGTTCAGCGGCTGCCGAGTGCGGTGACGTCTCGTTCGCAGCGGTCATGACCGCGATTCTAGGGGCTATCCAGGCGTCATGACACCGACGTGGAGAACGCTCGGCCCTCCTGATCCACCACGACACAGGTTCTTATGGCGGGGCAGGAGATCGCGCCGCGAGCCGAGGGGTCTCCCAGGGGGGAGGCAGGTCCCCACGCTGTCCCGTCGAAGGTCGTCACGCCGTTCTCGCCAAACGCGGCACAGAATGCCGAACTGCTGCAAGACACCACATCCCACCCCCAGGTGGGCAGCTGTCGAGACGACCATGCGGTGCCGTCGTAGGTATGCGAGACCTCGAGGCCGTCGAGCGCCATGCAGAAGGTCGGGCTCGGGCACGAGACCGTGGACAGCGTCTCGTCGCTCACACGCGTGGCACCAGACCATGCCGTGCCGTTGAACACGAAGGCCTTGCTGTAGTCCGTGGCCACGCAGAAGGAGGTCGTCGCGCACGAGACACTGGTCAGGGTGTCGCTGCCGGCCACCGAACGGCCAGCGGACCATCCTGTGCCGTTGAAGGTGTACGCGAGGTTGTCATGGGTGACGCCGAGGCAGAATGACGGCGAGACGCAGCTCAGACCGGTGAAATGGTTGCGTGCCGGATCGGCATGCGCCGTCCACCGGGCACCGTCCCAGGTCCAGCTGCCGCTCGCGTGGATCGGCACTGCGAGGCAGAAGCTGGCAGACGTGCAGGAAACCAGCCCCGGGCCGAAGAACGGATCTACGTTGTGGGTCACTTGCATCGGAGCAGACCATGCGCTGCCGTCGAAGGTGTAGGTGTTGCTTCCATCCGCGGTCATACAGAAGTTGATGGACGGGCAGGAAACCGACCACAGGATGCCCTGGTAAGGCAGGACGGGCGTCGGCCCTGACCAGGTGGTGCCGTTGAACCGGTAGTTGTCGCCGTCGTCGGCGAACGCCGTGCAGAAGGTCGGCGAGCCGCAGGATGCGACAACAGCCCCTTCGGCTGCCAAGGCGGAAGGGCCACTCCAGGAGTTCCCGTCGTAGACGTACGTGCTCGAGTCCCCGAAAGCCAGGCAGAACGCCGTACTGACGCAGATGATCGGATCCAGAGGGACATCCGGAGCACCGGCCTCAACGATCGTCTGGGGATCGGACCAGGTTGTGCCGTTGAACGTGGTCACCTGCCCATTGCCGGCCCCGGCCACACAGAACTGCGCCGAGACGCAGGAGACGGAGTGGAGGTCAACTGCTCCCGAGCCGATCTGGCCGTAGCGAGTCCAGGTTGCTCCATCGGCGGAATGGGCCGCGACCCCGTCCGGGCCGACCGCCACGCACAAGGTAGTCGTGGGGCAGGACACGCTTTGGAGCGCATAGGAAAGGTTGGTCAGCTGCTCGGTCCACGACGCGCCGTTGAACACTACGAGGCTCCCACCACCCCTCATCAGGACACAGAACGTTTGCGAGGCGCACGACAGCGACATCTCCACGCCGAGGGCCGTTTCCAGTTGTGTGTGGCCCCAGCTGCCGGAGCGGAACGTTTCGATATGCCCGTCCGCATTCACGGCAACACAGAATGTGGTGGTAGGGCAGTCGATGACATCAGCCCCGTCTCCTATGTGTTGCGGGGTGCTCCAGGTGCTTCCGTTCCAGCTGAAGGCGTTGCCGTAAAGGTCGGCGGCCATGCAGAAGTTGACAGCGGCACACGAGACGACCGGTTCACCCTGCACGTGAGCCACCTGCTGCTCGGTCCAGGGCAGAGGCGCTTCAGAGCGGTAGTAGGCGGTGAGGTCGGCGACGACCTGGACGGTGCCGGCGGAGCCGTTGTAGAGGGCGATGCTGCCGTCGGCGCCGACGGGGAGCACGACTTCGTTGGCGATGGCCTGTCCGGCACCGAAGTTGATGATCGAGGTGCGGGGGCGGGTGGTTGCGCTGGCCCAGCCGGTCAGGTAGCCGGGCTGGGTCGCTGACACGGTGATGATGTTGACGAGCACGGCTGAGACGCCGCCGGGCGGCACCCCGCCGACGCCGGCGACCTTGACGGCCAGCGTCGCGCCGGAGGCCAACGGCGCCTCGGCCGCGCCGGTCCCGGACCGGGTGTCCAGCACCCGGGTCGAAGGCAACGAACCGAACGCACCGGCCGCCGACGGCGCTCCGGAGCGGTAGTAGCCGGCGACGTCGGCGACGACCTGGACGGTGCCGGCGGAGCCGTTGTAGAGGGCGATCTTGCCGTCGACGCCGACGCGGAGCACGACTTCGTTGGCGATGGCCTGGCCGACACCGAAGTTGATGATCGAGGTGCCGGGTTGCTCGCTCTCGTTGGCCCAGCCGGTCAGGTAGCCGGGCTTGGCCGCCGACACGGCGACCACGTTGACGAGCACGGCTGAGACGCCGGCGGCCGGCACCCCGCCGACGCCGGTGACCTTGACGGCTCGGGTCGCGCCGGCTGGCAGGGGCGCCTTGGCCGCGCCGATGCCGGACCGGGTGTCCAGCACCCGGGCCGAGCGCAGCACACCGAATGTCCCGGCCGCCGACGGCGTTCCGGAGCGGTAGTAGCCGGCGAGATCGGCGACGACCTGGACGGCGCCGGGGGCGCCGTTGTAGAAGGCGATCTTGCCGTCGCCCCCGACGGGGAGCACGACTTCGTTGGCGATGGCCCGGATGGCCGGGAAGTTGATGATCGAGGTGCGGGGGCGGGTGGTTCCGCTGGCCCAGCCGGTCAGGTAGCCGGGCTTGGTCGCCGACACGGCGACCACGTTGACGAGCACGGCTGAGACGCCGGCGGCCGGCACCCCGCCGACGCCGGTGACCTTGACGGCTCGGGTCGCGCCGGCTGGCAGGGGCGCCTTGGCCGCGCCGATCCCGGACCGGGTGTCCAGCACCCGCGTCGAGGGCACCACACCGAACGCACCGGCCACCGACGGCGCATCGTTCAGCGCTGTGAGAGCGGGTGATCTGGGGGCAAGCAGCGCCGGCGACTCGACGCGGTTCGCTGCCTGTGCTTGCCGGGGGGTGATAGCCGCGACGCAGACCAGCAGCGGGACAGCTATCCACGAAAGGCCTATCCGAGCAGGCATGAGCGGCCTCCGTTATTAGATTGTCAATATGCATCCTCACACGAAATTCAAACAGGGGCAAGAAGGGCCGTCAAAGTGGGGACAGAGTGCGGGGCCGGGCGGCGCCCGCGATGTGCGACTAGCGTATGGCCATGCCGACCGAACTGAATTCCACGACGATCCGGACCGCCCCCAAGGTGCTGCTGCACGACCACCTCGACGGCGGGCTGCGACCGCAGACGATCATCGACCTCGCCGCGGGGATCGGCTACCAGAAGCTGCCCAGCACCGATGCCGGGCAGCTCGGCCAGTGGTTCATCGAGTCGGCCAACTCCGGTTCGCTGGTGCGCTACCTGGAGACCTTCGACCACACCGTGGCGGTGATGCAGACCCGGGAGGGCCTGCACCGGGTGGCCAGCGAGTGCGCCCAGGACCTGGCCGAGGACGGCGTCGTCTATGCCGAGATCAGGTGGGCGCCGGAACAGCACGTCAACGACGGGCTGAACCTGGACGAGGTGATGGAGGCGACCCTGGAGGGTTTCGCCCACGGCATGCAGGCCGCCTCGGAGAAGGGCCAGTACATCCGGATCGGCTCGCTGGTGACCGCGATGCGCCACGCCGCCCGGTCCCGCGAGATCGCCGAGCTGGCGGTGGCCTACCGCGACCGGGGCGTCGTCGGCTTCGACATCGCCGGCGCCGAGGCGGGATTTCCGCCCACCCGGCACCTGGACGCCTTCGAGTACCTGCGGCGGGAGAACTTCCACTTCACCATCCACGCCGGCGAGGCCTTCGGCCTGCCCTCGATCTGGGAGGCGATCCAGTGGTGCGGCGCGGACCGGCTGGGACACGGCGTCCGGATCATCGACGACATCAAGGCCACCGGGCCGAGCCTGGAACACCAGGTCGCCTCGGTGGAGATGGGCCGGCTGGCGCAGTACGTCCGGGACAAGCGGATCCCGCTGGAGATGTGCCCGTCCTCGAACCTGCAGACCGGCGCGGTGTCCTCGATCGAGGAGCACCCGATCGGGCTGCTGCGACGGCTGCACTTCCGGGTGACGGTCAACACCGACAACCGGTTGATGAGCGGAACGTCGATGACCCGGGAGATGGCGCTGCTGGTCGCGGCCTTCGGCTACACCTGGACCGACCTGCAGTGGCTCACCATCAATGCCATGAAGAGCGCCTTCATCCCGTTCGACGACCGGCTGGCGATCATCAACGGCCAGATCAAGCCGGGCTACACCGCGCTCAACCTCTGAGCCTTTGACCCGCTGAGCCGCGCCGGCCCGCTGAGCCGTGCCGGCCCGCCGAACCCGCTCAGACCGGGATCGCCAGCTCGGTGGCTCGTCGCAGTGGCCGGCGCACCGCGAGCCCGGCACTGATGTAGGCCACGGCCTGGAACGAGATGACCGGCACGATCCCGAACCGGCTGGCGAGCCCGCCGGCGCAGACGGCACCGACCAACATGCCCGCGCCTTCGATCGCGCCGACCGTCCCGAAGATCCGGCCACGGTGGCGGTCGGCCACGGCCGACTGGAACAGGCTCATCAGCGCGGCGACGATCAGGGCGCCGGGCAACCCCACCAGCAGCATCAGCACGACCCCCGGCCAGACCGTCCGGCTGAGGAGCGGGTAGCAGAACAGCGCGGCGTCCAGTACCCCGAACGACACCGCGGCAGCCACGAACAGCGGACCGATCCGGAACCGGTGAGCGATGGTTGCGGCCACCAGACCGCCTGCGATACCACCGGCCGCCTGCGCGGCGACGATCACCCCGTACGCCCCGGCGCTGCCGTGCAGGGTGGTGCGGACGAAGGGCGCGAACAGAGCCCCCACCACACCCTCGCCCAGGCTGGTCACCGCCGTGAAGAGCAGCAGCACCCTGAGCACGGCCGAGCGTGCTGCCAGGGCCATGCCCTCCCGCCACTCGCGGGCGACCGCCACCACCACCGAGCCGGCCGGCCGGGCCGCCTCGCCGGTCTCGGCACCGCGGGCGCCGGCCGGGCGCCAGCCGATCCCTGCCAGCAGCGCCGCGGCCAGCAGGTAGGTCGCGATGTCCAGGCACACCAGCCCCACCAGCCCGGCCGAGCCGGCCAGGATGCCGCCCGCGGCCGAGCCGACCAGCCGCGAGGCGTCCCGGGCCTGGCTGTTCACCGCGTTGGCCGTGATCAGCGTGTCGGGGGTGACCAGCAGCGGCACGATGGCCGCCTCGGCCGGCACGAAGAACTGCGCCAGCATGCCCTCGGCGAAGGCGACGGCGTAGATGATCCACACGTCACCGGCAGACCGGACGGCCAGCAGCGGGAGCAATCCCGCTGCCAGCGCGAGGTTGACCGCGACCATCGTCCGGCGGCGGTCCCACCGGTCGACGAAGACCCCGGCGATCGAGCCGAGCACGAGCTGCGGTACCAGTGAGGAGGCCAGCAGCAATCCGGAGGCGACGGTCGAACCGGTCAGCACGTAGACGTGGTAAGCCAGCCCGACCCGCAGCGCCCAGTCGCCACACAGCGACACCAGGGCCGCGAGGACCGTCCGCCGGTAGTCCCGGTTACTGGCGACCAGTCGCCACAACAGCCGCACCGGGTCAGCCCCGCCCGGCCGGCCCGGGCAGCGGCACGCCGATGACGGTCAGGTCGACCACGAGCGCCCCTTCCGGGCTGTCGGCCGGCTGCGAGCCGACTGCGCCGCCGGCCGCAACGCCGCCGGTCGCAACGCCACCGGCCGGAACGCCGCCGGTCGCCCCGCCGCCGGTCGCCCCGCCGCCCGCCGGGCGCCGCCGCGCATAGGGCTCGAGCAGTGCCTCTATGGCCGCGGTGATCCCGGCCAGTTCCTCGGCCGTGAGGTACAGCAGGTGCTGGGACAGGCCGCTGTGGTCGTGCCAGCGCGGTTCCTGGTGGCGCCGGCGCTGCCAGGCGTGCAGGTGGCGCAGCGCGCGCTCGGCGAGCACCTGTTCCAGCAGGTCGGCAGCCGCGGCACCGTCGGGCTCGGTCTCGGCTCCCAGCCACGACACCGAGGTCTCGGTGATCTGCCAGGGCCGGTCCCGGTCGTTGCGCGCCGGAGCCGGCTCGACGAAGCCGTACTTGGCCAGCTGCCGCAGGTGATGCGACGCCAGGCCCTGGCTGGTACCGAGTTCGCGGGCCGCCTCGGCGGCGGTGAGCGGCCCGTGGACATCGAGCAGGTCACGCAACTGCAACCGCAAGGGGTGGGCCAGCGCCCGGATGGCGATCGGATCACGCACCGTCCGGCGCTGGGCGACGGCCGGTCCGGTCGATGCTGTCGAACTCGATTCCAAAGACACGCTTGGAATGTAGCCGCCGGGTCTGCCCGATATCAAGCGAGTGCTTGAAATGACCGCGATAGCCAGGGGCGAGGCAATGATTGCGGAACGATACTGCGTGAATAGGACGGCTACCGAGGCTCAGTGGATCGCATTCGCTATCGACGGAGTCTGGAAAGTATGACCAGTGAGGCAGTCGGAACCGGCCGGCATTCGGAGGTGCTGTCCGAGGAGCGGGCCGGTGACGTGGACGCGCTACCGTGCTCGCTGGCTCAGCAGCGGATGTGGCTGCTGGAGCAACTCGGCGACGAGGCGACCTCGTACAACGTCGCATTCCCGCTGAAGTTCACCGGGCGCTTCGACCGCGCCGCGGCCGCGCACGCGGTGACCGAACTGGTCCGGCGCCACGAGATGCTGCGGACCACCTTCGAGCAGCGCGACGGGCAGCTGCTGCAGCTCATCCATCCCGCCGGGCCGGTCGAGCTCCGCGGGCCGGTGGACCTGTCCGGCGAGCGTGACCCGGCGGCCAGCCTCGACGCCCGGCTGCAGGCAAGCCTTGCTGAGCTGTTCGACCTGCGGCGTGAGGTGATCCGGTTCGTCACCTACCGGCTCGGCCACGACGTCCACGTGCTGGTCGCCGTGGTGGATCACATGGTCTGCGACGCGTGGTCGGGCACGGTCCTCATCCGTGACATCGCCGAGCTGTACCAGGCCCATGTCGCCGGCCGGACCCCGAACCTGCCCGAGCTGGCGGTGCAGTACGCCGACTACGGGGAATGGCACCGGGAGTGGATCGCCGGTGAGACCAGCGAGCGCCAGCTGCGCTACTGGCGTCGCGAGCTGAGCGAGCCACCGCCACGCATCACCCTGCCGGCCAGGACCAGCCGTGGCCAGCGCCGGTCCTCCAGTTACCTGGGCACGATTCCCGACGACCTCGGCCAGCGCCTCGGGTTGTGGGCGCAGGGCCAGAACTGCCCGCTCGCGGGGGTGCTCTTCGCGGGCTTCTCGGCTCTGCTGGCCCGCTATGCCGGCCAGCAGCAGCTGCTGATCGGAACGCTGGTGGCCAACCGCCCCCGGCCCGAACTCGAGAACCTGATCGGCTTCTTCACCAACACCGTCGTCCTCCGGGCCGACCTCGACGGCGACCCGACCGTGGAGGAACTGATCGGCCGGGCCCGCACCACGTGGCTGGACGCCCAGCTCAACCAGGACGTGCCGTTCGATGACGTCGTCAAGGAGCTGAAGCCGTCGCGCAGCCCGGACCAGCAGCAACCGTTCTTCGACGTCATGTTCCAGGTGGTCGAGTCCAACCCGGCCGACCTGACCGGCGGCGACTGCGCCATCGAACTGGTCGAGCCCCAGTCACCGGCAGCCCCGGTGGATCTGGAGCTGGCCGTCTTCGCGGTCGGGCACGCGCTCTCCACGGTGTGGGACTTCGACGCCGGCCTGCTCAGCGAGCAGGTCGTGGAGGGCATGCACCGGCACTTCCTGCGGTTGCTCGACAGCATGCTCAGCCAGCCCGGTGCGCGGCTCAGCGAGCTGAGCATGCTGAGCGAGGCGGAGCAGGCAGCGCTGCTGCGCGGCTCAGGAGTTACCGACCCCGGCTCCGGGGTTACCGGCTCCGGGCCGTCAACCGCCGGCCCGCTGGCGCACTCCTACTTCCAGGAGCAGGCGGCCCGCCAGCCGGACGCACCCGCCCTGGGCACTGAGCACCAGCACCTCAGCTACGGTCAGGCCGACGCGCGAGCCAACCGGCTGGCCCGGCTGCTGCTGGCCGCCGGCGTCGGGCCGGGCCAGCCGGTGGCGGTCTGCCTGCCACCCGGGGCGGACCTGGCCATCAGCTTCCTGGCGGTGCTCAAGGCGGGGGCGGTGTACGTCCCGATCGACCCGAGCTACCCCGAGGAGCGCATCAGCAGGGTGCTGGCCGCGGCGGCGCCGGCGGTCGTGATCGCGGACGCGGGCTCGGCAGTCCCATCGCCGGGTGCCGGCGTCCGGATCATCGTCGAAGCCGAGAGCCAGGCCGAACTGGCTGACCTGCCCGGCACCGCGCCGGAGCTGTCGAGCACCCCGGCCGACACCGCGTACGTGATCTTCACCTCTGGCTCGACCGGCGTGCCCAAGGCGGTCGCGGTCTCCCACCGTGGGGTGGCGACCATCGTCGCCGAGCAGCGCCGGCTCTTCGAACTGGGCCCGCACGACGTCATGTTGCAGCATGCCTCGCCGGGTTTCGACGCCTCGGTGTTCGAGATGCTGATGGCCTTCGGCGCGGGCGCCCGCCTGCATGCCGCGGCCAGTGGCAGTGACCGGGCCGACCTGGGCCGGACGCTGATGGAGAACCGGATCACGGCGGCGACGGTGTCGCCGTCCGCGCTGGTCGGGGTCACCGCCGACCAGGTCCGCAACGTCCGAGTCCTGACCGTGGCGGGGGAGCAGTGCCCGCGCGCGGTGGCCGAACGGCTGGCGCCCGGTCGCCGCTTCTTCAACCTCTACGGCCCCACCGAGGCGACCATCTGGTCCACCGTCTTCGAGGTCGACGGGGCTGACCGCGGCGAGGGCCCGGTGCCGATCGGCCGCCCGGTCACCGGGGTTCGCTGCTACGTCCTGGACCCGATGGGCAACCTGGTGCCTCCCGGGGTGTGGGGCGAGCTGGTCATCGGCGGCCCGTCGGTGGCCCTGGGTTACCTGGGGCAGCAGCGCCTGAGCGCCGCGAAGTTCCGCCCGGACCCCTGGGGTGAGGACGGTGACCGGGTCTACCTGAGCGGGGATCGGGCGCGCTGGGACTCCTCCGGCGACCTGGAGTTCGGTGGGCGGCTGGATCGCCAGGTGAAACTGCGCGGTCACCGGATCGAGCCGGGCGATGTCGAGTCGGCGTTGCTGGAACACCCGGCGGTGCAGCAGGCATTGGTGCTGGTCAGCGAGCAGGACGCCGCCGGCTCGGGCCGGCTGCTGGCGTTCGTGGCCTGCGCCTCCGGCGTCGAGCCGGCCGAACTCAGCGCATGGTGTGAGGCCCGGCTGCCGGGCTTCATGGTGCCGACCTCGATCCACGCCCACGCGGCCTTTCCGCTCAACTCCCACGGCAAGATCGACCAGGCCGCACTGCTGGCGCTGGCCGGCCAGCAGGAGGAGGCCCCCGCCGCGGACCTGCCCAGGCCGGGACTGGAGGAGTTCATCGCCTCGGTGTGGGCCGAACTGCTGTCCAGGGAGCAGATCTCGCGCTCGTCGAACTTCTTCCAACTCGGCGGCCATTCGCTGCTGGCCACCCTGCTGGTCACCAGGCTGCGCGACGAACTCGACATCGACATCCCGGTGCGGGCGCTGTTCGACAACCCCACCGTCGCCGGTTTCGCCGACGCGCTGGTCGTGATCGAGAGCCGGGCCGACCAGTTGAGCCGCTGACCACCACCGAGTCGCCGAACGAAGGGAACAAGCGCCGCCATGTTCAAAGTCGTGCTGAATGCCGAGGAGCAGTACTCCCTGTGGCCACAGAGCAAGCCGAACCCGCCGGGCTGGACCGACGAGGGCACCGTCGGCACCGAGGAGGAGTGCCTGGCGCGTATCGAGCTGGTCTGGACCGACCTGCGGCCCCTCAGCGTCCGCACCCGGATGGGTGCCGCCTGATCTCGGCCACCGGGCTGCTCTGAGGTACTGGACCAGCCCTTCAGAAACACCTACCCGGGAGGACAGCGGTGCAGTTACCAGACCACGGCCATGACCCGGCCAGGGCCGCGGCGGAGCAGCGGTTGCTGAGCCGGCGGGCCGGCCGGGCGAAGGCCCGCCCGGCTCGGGACGCGATCGAACCGGCCGAGGGCGGCCAGCCGGTTCCGCTGTCCTGCGGCCAGGAGCGGTTCTGGCTGGTCAACCAGCTCGCGCTGGGAACCGCCGAGGCCGGCGCCGGCAACTTCGCCTTCTGGATCAGGCTGCGGGGCCGGCTCGACGAGCCGGCGCTGCGTGCCGCGATCACCGAGCTCGAAGCCCGGCACGAGGTGCTGCGTACCGTCGTCGGCCAGGCTGACGGCGGCCTGCACCAGCACGTTCTGGCGCCGGCGGCGGCCGAGCTCGCCGTCGAGGAACCGAGCGGTCCGGACCCGGCGGCGGCTGCCTGGCAACGTGCCGAGGAACTGGCCCGCGAGGAGTTCGACCTCGCCGCTGACAAGCCGATCCGCTGGACGCTGCTGCGGTTGGGCGCCGAGGACCAGGTGCTGCTGATCCGGATCCATCACGTCGCCGCGGACGGCTGGTCCGAGGCCGTCCTCAACACCGAGCTGTCCGCGCTGTACGCGGCTGCCGCCCTCGGCAGCACCGCGGCGCTGCCCCCGTTGCCGATCCAGTACGGCGACTATGCGCGCTGGCAGCGGGACCGGCTCGCCTCGGGCAGCTTCGCCACCGAGCTCGAGGAATTGCGCGAGGCGCTGGCCGGCGCCCCGCCGGTCACCGACCTGCCCTACCACCGCCGGCAGCTCGCCGAGGACGCGGCCCTGGGTGAGGTCGCGCAGCTGCCGGTTCCGCGGGAGTTGCTGACGGCCGCCCAGGAGATCTGCCAGCAGCGCGGGATGTCGCTGTTCATGGTGTTGCTGGCCTGCTATGCCGGAATGCTGCACAGGTACACCGGCCAGGACGACCTGGTGGTCGGCGCCCCGGTGGCCGGCCGCGGCCGCCCGGAACTCGCCGGACTGGTGGGTTTCTTCGTCAACACCGTCCCGATCCGGCTGGACCTGGCGGGCGACCCCACCCTGGACGAGCTGCTGGACCGGACCCGGAACCGGTCGCTGGCGGCGCTGGCGCACCAGGACGTCCCGATCGAGGTGCTGGTGGAGGAGCTCGGCCTGCCGCGCGAGCCGGGCCGCCATCCCCTGGTCCAGACGATGCTGCAGGTCCACAACACGCCGACCTCGGAGGTGGAGTTCCCGGGCCTGGTGGTGGCTGAGCGCAAGCAGGTCTTCAGCGGCACATCGGCTGTCGAGCTGACCGTCTCCTTCCTGCCGGGCGAGGACGGCCTGGAGGCGCTGTGGGAATACCGCGGCGACCTGTTCGACCGGGCCACGATCCAGCGGCTGCATGCCGACCTGCTCCGGATACTGGCGCGGGCCGGGTCCGATCCGGCGACCCGGCTGGGACAGTTCGAGCTGATCGACGAGCCCGAACGGCAGCTGCTGCAGGCCTGGTCCACCGGACCCGCGGCGCAGCTGCCGCACGGGACCGTCCTCGACCTCGTCCAGGCGGCAGCTGCCCGGGCACCCCAGCAGCCGGCGCTGGTCTGCGGGCCGGAGACCGTCAGCTACGCCGACCTCGATCAGCGGTCCAACCGGCTGGCGAACCACCTCATCGAGCGGGGGATCGGCGAGGAGTCCGTGGTGGGGCTCTGCCTGGAACGCGGGGCCGAATTGATCGTCGCCATCCTCGCCGTGCTCAAGGCCGGTGCCGGCTACCTCCCGCTGGACCCCGACTATCCCCCGGAGCGCCGGGACTACATGGTCACCGACGCCGGAGCCCAGTTGGTGCTCAGCAGCGGTGAGCTGATGGCAGGGGTCGACGGCGTGTCGACGCTGCGCCTGGACTCCGACCACGCCCGGTCAGCGATCGCGGCGGCACCGGCCACCGCGCCCGGCCGGGTGCTGGATCCTGCTGGGCTGGCCTACGTCATCTACACCTCCGGCTCGACCGGCAAGCCCAAGGGCGCCGCCGTCGATCACCGGGGCCTGCTCAACTACATCAGCTTCGCCGCGGCCTGCTACCCGATGGGCACCGGGCCGGGTGCGGTGCTGCACTCCTCGATCAGCTTCGACCTGACGGTGACCTCGGTGTTCCTGCCGCTGACCCGCGGCGGCCGGATCTCGGTCATCGCTGAGCGCCAGCCGCTACCGGCGCTGGCGGAATGGCTGGCCGAGCCCGACCGCCCGCTCGGCTTCCTCAAGTTGACCCCGGCGCATTTCCGGGCGCTGCTGCCCCAGGACGCTGACAGTTCGAGCTCCGCGACGGCAACCCGGACGGCCGAGGTGGCCAGCTTCGTCCTGGGCGGCGAGGGGCTGCCCGCCGAACTGGTCGCTCCGTGGCAGGCAGCCTTTCCACGGGCACTGTTCTTCAACGAGTACGGACCCACCGAGACGGTGGTCGGCTGTGCCGTCCAGCGCTACGACGCCGCCACGATGCCGGCCGGCATGGTGCCGATCGGGCGGCCGATCCAGAACACCGAGCTGCACGTGCTGGACGCGGCCGGCAACCGGGTGCACCCCGGCGTGGTCGGTGAGCTCTACGTCGGGGGCAGTGGGGTGTGCCGCGGCTACCTGGGCCGGCCCGGCCTCACCGCGCGGATGTTCGTGCCGGACCATCTCAGCGGCCGGGCCGGCGCCCGGCTCTACCGCACCGGGGACCTCGCGCGCTGGGACGCCGACGGCGTGCTGCACTTCATCGGCCGCGCCGACGACCAGGTGAAGGTTCGCGGCCACCGCGTCGAGCTGGGCGAGATCGACGCCGCGTTGCGCGCCTGCGCCGGGGTGGCCGATGTCGTCACGGTGCTGCGCCGGGAGCCGGAGCAACTGGTCAGCTACTACACCGGCGAGGCCGATGCCGGTGAACTGACCACTCTGGCGTTGCTCACCCGGCTGCGTGCCACGTTGCCCGCGCCGCTGGTGCCCGACGTGCTGCACCAGTTGCCGTCACTGCCCATGACCAGCGGCGGAAAGATCGACCGGGCCCGGTTGCCCGAGCCGCGGTCGCACCAGCACCTGTACTGCGGTGACCAGCACGACGATGACCGGCACAGCGAGGACCGGCACAGCGAGGACCGGCACGGCGATGACCAGCACGGCGATGACCGCAACGGCGATGACCGCAACGGCGATGACGGCAACGGCGATAACCGGCACGGTGGTCGGCGCCGCCAGGTCAGCGAGCCGGTCAACGCCGTGGAGGCCACGATCTGCCAGCTGTGGGCAGCCGCGCTGAACCTCGACCAGGTGGGTACCGACGAGGACTTCTTCGCACTGGGCGGCCACTCCATGCTGGCGGCCGCGGTGGTGCGCGAGGTCGGCCGGACCTGGCCACGGCTGCCCGCCCAGAGCCTGCTGCGGTCGATGTTCAACGCCCCCACCGTGCGGGCGCTGGCCGGCCAGGTGATCGAGCTGATGGCACAGGCACTCTCCCAGCCACCGGTCGACGCCGGCCTCCGGCCGGCACCGGAGATGCCCGCCGGCCGACGGCCGGCACCGGAGATGTCGCAGGGCCAGCGCGGCATCTACTTCCTGCAGCAGCTCGAACCGGCCGGCTTCGAATTCCTGGTACCGCTCGCCCTGGAGCTGCACGGCGACTGTGACCGGGCGGCACTGCGCAGGGCGCTGTCGCGGCTGCGCGACCGGCATCCCGCGCTGCGTACCAGGTTCACCCTCACCGACAGCGGCCCGCAGCCCAGCGTGGACCCCCCGGGGCAGGGCATGGCAGTGGCGATCAGCGACCTCACGGCCCTGACTCCGGACGCCGCGCGGCAACAGCTGGCCGACTTGATCACCGAGGAGTCCCGTACGCCCATCGACCTCGCGGTAGGGCCGATCGTCCGTGCCCGGCTGGTCTGGCTGGCCGCCGACCGCCAGGTGCTGATCCTGGTCACCCATCACATCGTCACCGACGGGCGTTCGACCGAAGTCCTGCTGGCAGACCTTGCGGCGCTGTACGAGGCGGAGCGGTCCAGCACGGCGGCGAGCAGCACGGCGGCAGGCAGCACGGCGGCAGGCAGCGCGGCGGCGAGCATCGATGAGGCGCCGGCGGAACCGGTGCCGGCCGAGCCGGACGAGGCCACCCGCGCCGGTGACCTGGCGTACTGGAAGCAGGAGCTGGCCGGACTGCCCGACCTGGAGCTGGCCACCGACCGGCCGCGTCCGCAGGTGCGCTCAGGCCGTGGCGCGAGCGTCGGCCTCCGGCTGCCGGCCGCGACGTCGGAGCTGGTCAGCGACCTGGCCCGCCAGCACGCCACGACGGAATTCGCGGTGCTGCTCGCCTCCGTCTGGCTGCTGATGGCACACCAGTCGGGCCAGCGCGACTTCGCCGTCGGCACCTCCTCGGCGCTGCGCGACGCCGGGTCGGTGGGCACGGTGGGCCTGGGTATCGAGCAGGTGCCGCTGCGAGCCCGGCTGGCAGGTGACCCCAGCTTCGCCGAGGTGCTGCTGCAGGCACGCGACCAGTCCCGGGAAGCCCTGGTCCGGCAAGGGATCTCGTTCGCCGAGATCGTCCGCGAGCTGGCACCGGCCCGTGACCTCAGCCGCACGCCGCTGTTCCAGGTGGCGCTGGAGTTCGCCCTGCCCGGCGTCGATCCAGCCCTGTTCGACGGCCTCCGGACGATCGAGGTAGCCGTGCCGGTGACGGTCTCCAAGTACGACCTGACGTTCACGGTGGCGCACTCCGGCGATCGGCTGGCAGTCGAGGTCGAGTACGCGCTGGATCTCTTCGACCGGGCGAGCGTGGAGCGGATCGGCGCGGCTCTGATGAGCCTGCTGGGCGCCGCGACGGCCGACCCGGAGGCCAGCATGAGCGCGCTGCTGGCCGGCATCGCCGACACCGTGGCAACAGCGGTCGCCGAGCCGGCCGGCCGCGAGGCCGACGACGGCACCGGTGAACCACCCGGTGACCAGGATCCGGAGCCGGAACTGATGGCGGTGCTCGGGCAGGCTTGGGCCGGCGTGCTCGCTCGCCCCGACATCGGCCCGGACGACGACTTCTTCCAGCTCGGGGGCGACTCGTTGCTGGCGCTGCGGCTGGTGTCGCAGCTGCGGCGGATGTTCGGCGCGGAACTCCCGCTGGAACTGATCTTCCGGTATCCGACGCTGCGGCAGCTGGCGCCGGAGATCGAGCGCGCGGTGATGGCCGAGCTGGACGAGCTCAGCCAGGCGGAGACGGCGGATGCGGTGCGGCCGGCATGAGCGCCACGACGGACCTCTCGGACCCCTCGCTGTACTCCGACGGCGACCCCGAGGCTGCCTGGGACGGCCTGCGCTCACACACCCCGCTGGCCTGGATCCCCCGCGAGCAGGGTGGCTACTGGGCGGTGACCGGCTACGAGCTGGCCCGCGAGGTGCTGCGTGACCATGAGCATTTCTCCTCCGAAGGTGGCATGCGCCTGGATGCCGACCCCCGCTCGGTGGCCGCCAGCGCCGGCCGGATGATGATCGTCACCGACCCGCCCCGGCACCGGGCGATCCGCCGGACCATGAACAGCGGCTTCAACCCGCGCACCCTGCGCCGGATCGAGGCCAGCATGCGCCAGGTCGCCCGCGCCGCGATCGAGGAGGCGCTGGAGCGCGGCGAGTGGGACCTGGTGGAACTGGCCTCGTCCCTGCCGGTGGCAGTCATCTGCGACCTTCTCGGCGTGCCGGAGAAGGACCGGGCCTTCATGCTGCAGGCGACCCAGGCCGCCTTCGCCGTGGACGAGGGCAGCAGCAGCGACCCCCTCGACGCCGTCGAGGCGCACACCGCGTTGCTGGTCTACTACTCCGGCTTGGTACGCCAGCGTCGCAAGGAAACCGGCGACGATGTCATCAGTGCCATGATCAACGGCTCGGTCGACGGCGCGGCGCTGGACGACGTCGAGATCTACCTCAACTGCGACGGCCTGATCTCCGGCGGCAACGAGACCACCAGGCATGCGACCGTCGGCGGCCTGCTCGCCCTGTACGGCGACCCGGCGCAGCTCCGGCGGCTGCGCGAGGACCGGTCCCTCATTCCCGGCGCGGTGGCCGAGGTGCTGCGCTGGACGAGCCCGGCCCTGCACGTGCTGCGAACCGCCACCTGCGACTACGAACTCGCGGGGCAGCAGATTCGCCAGGGGCAACCGGTGGCGGTGTGGATCGCCGCCGCCAACCGGGACGGGGCGGTCTTCGCGGACCCGGGGGTGTTCCGGATCGATCGTCCGGACAACCGGCACCTCAGCTTCGCCACCGGCGCGCACACCTGCATCGGCGCGGCCCTGGCCACCGCCGAACTGCAGGTGATGATCGAGGAGATGCTCGACCGGGTCGCCGACCTGGAACCGCTCGGCCCGCCGGTCAGGTTGCGCTCCAACCTGATCTGGGGTTACCGGTCGGCGCCGGTACGGGTGGTCGCCCTGGAGAACCCTCCACCGCAGAGCAAGGATCACCAGTCCTGATGACGACACAGACCGAGTCCACCGACGCCGCTCGGCGCGCGGCTTTCGCGCGCCGGCTGAGGGCCGCTGCCACCCAGGCCGGCTCCGGCCCCGAGGCGATTCCCCGCGGCGGGGACGGGCCGGTGCGCCAGTCGCGGGCCCAGCACGAACTCTGGATCCAGGACCACTATCTGGAATCCAACGCCCTGTACAGCGTTCACCAGGCCAGCATGCTGCACGGCCCGCTGGACGTCGCCGCGCTGAGCGGCGCCGTCGAGGCGGTGGCGGCCCGGCATGACGCGCTGCGGATGAGCTTTCCTGACGAGTCCCAGGTCGTCGTGGCCGGGACCCGCGCGCCACTGGACTGCCTGGAGGTGGCCGGCGGCACCGAGTCCGAACGCCGGCAGGCCGGCCTGGACATGCTGCGGGCGGCGATCGCCGAGCCCTTCGACCTCCGCGCCGGGCCGCTGATGCGGGCGCTGCTGCTCCGGCTCGAGCCCGACCGGCACCTGCTGCTGCTGAACCTGCATCACAGCGTCACCGACGGGCTGTCGCTGGGCTTGCTCTACCAGGAGCTGAGCGAGCTCTACGCGGCCGCCGTCTCCGGCCGGGCACCGAAGCTGGCCGAGGATCCCCTGCAGTACAGCGATTTCTGCCGGTGGCAGGCGCGCCGGGGCGACCCCGCGGCGAGCCTGGACTACTGGCGGGAGGCGCTGCGCAACATCGAGCCGATCCTCGAGCTTCCTGCCGATCGCCCGCGGCCGGCCGAGCAGTCCCACCGCGGGGCCGTTGTCAGCACCCGGATCGAGGGCCGGCCGGCCGCTCGGCTGCGCCAACTCGCCGGCCAGCACGGCACCACCCTGGCGACCGCGCTGCTGTCGGCCTTCGCGGTGGTGCTGCACCGGCGCAGCGGCCAGCGCAGCTTCGGTGTCGGGTCGATGGTCTCCGGCCGCATCCACCCCGAACTCGACGAGGTGGTCGGGCTCTTCGCGACCACCGTGGTGCTGGGCGTCGACCTCCGCGAGCCGGCCGACTTCGCCACCTTGCTGCGCCGCCAGCACCAGGTCGTCACCGGGGCGATCGCGCACCAGGACGTGAGCTTCGCCGATGTCGTCGAAGCGGTGCGCCCGCCTCGTGAGGTCAGCAGGAACCCGCTGTTCCAGGTGCTCTTCCAGCACGAGAGCGGCCTGGACGCCGACATCGAGCTGCCCGGGCTGGAGGTCGAGGCGGTCGAGCTGGACGCCGGGCAGGCGAAGGTCGACCTCGGCCTGTTCACCAGCGACCGCGGCCCCGACGGCATCGAGCTGCACCTGTCCTACGCCAGCGACCTCTACGACCCGTTGAGCGCACAGGCGATCCTCGACCAGGTCAAGCGAGTGACCGGCGCCGCCTGTGATGATCCCGGTTGCCCGATCGAGTCGCTGGACCTGATGCCCGAGCAGCAACGCCGGAGCGTGGTGGACGGCTGGAACGCCACCGAGATGGACTACCCGGACAGTGCCTGCGTGCATGAGCTCTTCGAGCGGCAGGTCGATGCGCACCCTGATGCGGTGGCGATCCGGCACGGCGGGACGCAGGTCAGCTACCGGGAGCTGGACCGCCGCGCCAACCAGATCGCCAACCGGCTTCTGGAACTGGGGGTGCGCACCGAGAGCCTGGTCGGGCTCTGCATCGAGCACAGCGTGGGCATGTTCGCGGCCCTGCTGGGCATCCTCAAGGCCGGCGCCGGCTACGTCCCGCTCGATCCGGAGCATCCCCGCGATCGGCTGGACTACATCCTGCAGGACACCGACGCCCGGGTCGCGCTGGCCAGCCGCTCGGCGTCGGCAAGCCTGCCCGAGGGCATCACCACGATCCTGGTCGACAGTCCCGAGCTGGCGTTGTGCAGCACCGAACGCCCGGCGGCACCGGTCAGCTCGGAAAACCTGGTCTACGCCATGTACACCTCGGGTTCGACCGGGCGCCCCAAGGGCGTCCTGATCAGCCACCGGGGCCTGGTCAACTACCTGTGGTGGTCGATCGACGGCTACGGCCTGGCCGGTGAGCACGGTGCGCCGATGCTGGGCTCGATCGCGTTCGACCTGTCGATACCGAACTTCCTGCTGCCGCTGATCGGCGGCAAGGACGTGAGCGTGCTGACCGAGGAGGACCGCAGCCTGGCCGGGCTCACCGACCTGCTGGTGCAGGACCAGGACTTCAGCCTGCTCAAGATCACGCCGGCCCACCTGGACGTGCTGCGCGGCAACCTCGCCCTGCGTGAGGAGCCCGGTGCCCCGGTCCGTTCGGTCCGGACGTACGTGGTCGGTGCTGACGAGGTGAAGGCCGAGACCGTCCGGGCCTGGTCGGCGCTGGCGCCCGGGTCCCGGATCATCAACGAGTACGGCCCGACGGAGACCGTGGTCGGCTGCTCGGTGTACGAGGTGCCGCGCGAGCATGACCTGCGCCAGCGGGTCCCGATCGGGCGCCCGATCGGGAACACCACGATGTACGTGCTGGATCCGCAGCTCAACCCGGTGCCGCCGGGCGTGGTCGGCGAGCTGTTCATCGGCGGCCA
>NZ_DASVQG010000043.1:0-21671 GCF_036389215.1 Jatrophihabitans sp. | reverse complement strand
GGCGTGCTTCCACGCCCGCACCTGGTAGTTCTCGCACTCCTGGAACTCGGCGCGGAAGCGGTGCAGCTCGCCGGTGAGCAGCAACAGCCGCCACGGGTCATCCGGCGGGGCAGCGAGCAACCGATCGGCTTCGGCCAGCCCGTCGTCCACCATGCCGAGCAGTCCCAGGTAGAACAGGCGCTCGACCGGGCCGGCCGCGTGCAGCGCGCCGAGCACCGCCTCGCGGTCGAGCACGACCGGGTTCAGGGTGTCCTCGTCGAGCACCCAGCCGGCGCCTTCGTCCATGAGGCCATCATTGCCGGTACGTCCGAGGCTGCGCTGTGCGCGCCTGAGAGAATGGAGCCATGACCTGTCTGTCAGCTCCGGTCGAGGGCGTGCTCGCCAGCAGAGGCGGAGGTTAGATGCTGCGCTGGATGACTGCCGGTGAGTCCCACGGCCAGGCCCTGGTCGCGATCCTGGAGGGGCTGCCGGCCGGGGTCGAGGTGACCACCGCCGAGATCGGCGTGGACCTCGCCCGCCGCCGGCTCGGCTACGGCCGCGGCGCCCGGATGAAGTTCGAGCAGGACGAGGTCGAGCTGACCGGCGGCGTCCGGCACGGCCGGACGATGGGCGGCCCGGTCGCCGTCCGGATCGGCAACACCGAATGGCCCAAGTGGCAGAGCGTGATGGCGGCGGACCCGGTGGCCGCCGACGTGCTCGCCGCGCAGGCCCGCAACGAGCCGCTGACCCGCCCTCGGCCCGGTCATGCCGACCTGGTGGGCATGCAGAAGTACGACCTGGACGACGCCCGGCCGGTCCTGGAACGGGCCAGCGCCCGCGAGACCGCGGCCAGGGTGGCCCTGGGCGTGCTGGCCAAGAGCTTCCTGCGGCAGAGCGTCGGCGCCGAGCTGCTCAGCCACGTGGCAGCGATCGGCTCGGTGTCGGCGGCGCCCGGCACCCTGCCACGGCCCGGTGACCGGGCCCGGATCGACAGCTCCGAGGTCCGCTGCCTGGATCCCGAGGCGAGTGCTGCGATGGTGGCCCTGATCGATGCGACGAAGCGGGCCGGCGACACCCTGGGCGGCGTGGTGGAGGTGGTGGTGCATCACCTGCCGCCGGGCCTGGGCAGCCACATCCAGTGGGATCGCCGGCTGGACTCCCGGCTGGCCGCCGCGCTGATGGGCATCCAGGCGATCAAGGGCGTCGAGGTCGGCGACGGTTTCGAGCTTGCCAGGATCCCCGGGTCCCAGGCCCACGACGAGATCGAGCGCGGCGTCGACGGGGTGCTGCGGCGCCGCTCGGACCGGGCCGGGGGCATCGAGGGCGGCATGAGCACCGGCGCGGTGCTGCGGGTCCGGGCGGCCATGAAGCCGATCTCGACGGTGCCGCGGGCGCTGGCCACCGTCGACATCGCCACCGGCGAGGCGGCGGTGGCCATCAACCAGCGCTCGGACGTCTGCGCGGTGCCGGCCGCCGGAGTGGTGGCCGAGGCGATGGTCGCGCTGGTGCTGGCCGAGGCGGTCCTGGAGAAGTTCGGTGGTGACTCGATCGGCGAGACCAGCCGCAACGTGCGGTCCTACCTGGATCGGCTCCGCGAGCGCGAGCTGGACTCCGGCCCAGGGCCGGCCGAGCTGAGGGAGCATCGCAGCGAGGAACGAGCCAGGAGCGGGCCGAAGTGGCAACCCGACGTCTCCGGGCCCGGCTTCTGATGCCGCCCCGGGTGGTGCTGGTGGGGCTGCCGGGCACCGGCAAGTCCACGGTCGGCGCTGAGCTGGCCCGCCGGCTGCAGGTGGCGTACGCCGACTCCGACGAGCTGATCGCCCGGCAGACCGGGCGCTCGGTCGAGGAGATCTTCGCCCACCAGGGTGAGCCGGCGTTCCGGCAACTGGAGGCCGACATGATCGCCGAGGCGCTGGCCGGCTTCGACGGGGTGCTCGCGCTGGGCGGCGGCGCGGTGACCACCGACTCGGTGCGCCGGGACCTGCTCGCCTCCGGCGTGCCGGTGGTGCTGCTGACGGCGGCGCAGGACGAGCTGCTGAGCCGGCTGGCCGGTGGCCGGTCGCGGCCGCTGCTGGCCGGCGATGCCCCCGCCCGGCTCGCCGCGCTGGCCCAGGCGCGTGAGCCGCTCTACCGGGAGGTGGCGTCGCTGACCGTGGCGACCGGTGGCCGGTCCCCGGCCCAGGTGGCCGCCGCCCTGCATCAGCAGCTGGCCGGGCAGCCGACGTGAGCGCGCCCAGCACCCGGATCAAGGTCACCGGCGACCAGCCGTACGAGGTGGTCATCGGCACCGGCGTGCTCGCCGAGCTGGCCGGGTTGTTGCCGGGGGCGCAGCGGGTCGCGGTGATCCATCCGCCGACCCTGCTGGCCAGGGCGCAGGCGCTTCGCGACGACCTTGCCTCGCAGGGCTTCCAAGGCCACCGGATCGAGATCCCGGACGGTGAGGACGCCAAGACGCTGGCCGTCGCGGGGTTCTGCTTCGAGGTGCTGGGCCGGCTCGGCTTCACCCGCAGCGACGCCATCGTCGGCCTGGGCGGCGGCGCCACCACCGACCTGGCCGGCTGGGTCGCCGCGTCCTGGTTGCGTGGCGTGCGGATCGTGCAGGTACCGACCACGCTGGCCGGGATGGTGGACGCCGCCGTCGGTGGCAAGACCGGCATCAACACCGACCGGGGCAAGAACCTGGTCGGGGCGTTCCACCCGCCGGTCGGGGTGCTGTGCGACCTCGCCGCGCTGAGCACCCTGCCGGTCCCGGACTACGTCGCCGGTCTGGCCGAGGTGGTCAAGTGCGGCTTCATCGCCGACCCGGCGATCCTGGAGCTGATCGAGGCGGGCCCCGCAGCGGCGACGGTGCCCGGGAACGAGCGCGAGCGCGAGCTGGTCGAGCGGTCGGTGGCGGTCAAGGCCCGGGTGGTGTCCGCCGACCTCACCGAGCAGGGCCCCCGCGAGGTGCTCAACTACGGGCACACGCTGGGCCACGCGATCGAGAAGGCCGAGCGCTACCGCTGGCGGCACGGCGCGGCGGTCTCGATCGGGCTGGTCTACGCGGCCGAGCTGTCCCGGGCGCTGGGCCGCCTCGACGACGCGACCGCCGACCGGCACCGGGCCGTGCTCAGCTCGCTGGGGCTGCCGGTGTCCTACCGGGCCGGGGCCTTCGAGCAGCTGCTGGAGACCATGCGGATCGACAAGAAGGCCCGCGGCAATCGGCTACGGTTCGTCCTGCTGGACGGCCTGGCCCGGCCGGTGGCGGTCGACGATCCGGACCCGGCCCTGCTGGCGGCGGCGTACGCCGAGATCGCCGGCGAGACGGAGTAGACCCAGAGACTAAGTGACTCCCAGACGTAATAGACCCAGAGACAAAGTGACTCCCAGAGACGCAGTGGGTCGCAGAGACAAGTGAGTCCGAGAGACAAGTAAGTCCGAGAGATCCAGAGACAAGTGAGTCCCAGAGATACAGAGTGAGTGAGGATCGCAGGTGAGTGAAAGTCCGAGCGAACAGCCAGCCGGCCCTGCCGGCCCGGTCCGGGTGCTGGTGCTCAACGGCCCCAACCTCGGCCGGCTGGGCACCCGTGAGCCGGAGATCTACGGCAGCACCACCTATCCCGAGCTTGCCGCGCTGTGCGTGCGGGCCGGCGCCGAGCTGGGGCTGGCGGTCGAGGTCCACCAGAGCGACGCCGAGGCAGAGCTGATCGGCTGGCTGTATCGGGCCGCCGACGAGGGGCTGCCGGTGGTGCTGAACCCGGCGGGTCTCAGCCACACCTCGATCGTGCTGCGCGACGCCGTGACGGCCCGGACCGCGCCGCTGGTCGAGGTGCACATCTCCAACATCCACGCCCGCGAGGAGTTCCGGCAGCACTCCTACGTCTCGGCGGTGGCCTCCGGAGTCATCGCCGGGCTGGGTGTCGAGGGCTACGTGCTGGCACTGAGCTGGCTGTCCTCGGCCACCGCCGGGCGCGGGCCGTCCAGCCATCCGAACCCGAGCCAATAGACTCCCGGCGTGCAACGCTGGCGTGGTCTAGACGAGATTCCGGCCGGGTGGGGTCGCTGCGTGACCACCATCGGCGTGTTCGACGGCGTGCACCGGGGCCACCAGCAGATCATCGCCCGGGCCAGGCAACTGGCGGCCGAGCGCGGCCTGCCGACGGTGCTGGTGACCTTCAACCCGCATCCCTCCGAGGTGGTCCGGCCGGGCAGCCACCCGCCGCAGCTGACCACCAACACCCGCAAGGCCGAACTGGCCGCCGAGCTGGGCGTCGACGTGGTGGTGTTCCTGCCCTTCACGCTGGAGTTCTCCAAGCTCACCCCCGAGGAGTTCATCCACCAGGCGGTGGTCGCGGAGTTGCACGCCGACGCGGTGGTGGTCGGGGAGAACTTCCGGTTCGGCCACAAGGCCGCCGGCGACGTGGCGATGCTGGCCGAGCTGGGCAGCCGCTGGGGCTTCGACGCCGAGGGCGTGACGCTGCTGTCCGAGGCCGGCCGGCCGATCTCCTCCACCTACATCCGCTCCTGCGTGAAGGCCGGTGACATGGCCGCCGCGGCGCACGCCCTCGGCCGGCCGCACCGGCTGGACGGGGTGGTGGTGCGCGGTGACCAGCGCGGCCGGGACCTGGGCTTTCCGACGGCCAACGTGCGGACCGCCTCGTTCGCGGCGGTGCCCGCCGACGGCATCTACGCCGGCCGGGTGGTGCGGATCGACGAGTGGGGCAACACCCTCACCGGCCTGCCCACGCTGCCGGCGGCCATCTCGGTGGGCACCAACCCGACCTTCGACGGCCGGTACCGCTCGGTCGAGGCCTACGTCCTGGATTTCGACGGCGACCTGTACGGGCAGAACCTGGGCGTGGAGTTCGTCCACCGGCTGCGGGGCATGATCAGGTTCGACTCCATCGAGGACCTGATCACCCAGATGACCGACGACGTCGCCCGGACCCGGCAGTTGCTGGGTTAGGAGCGCCTCAGGGCGGGCTGCTAGACTTGCCGTTCGGATGGCCGGGTGCCATCCCCCGGATGTACCAGCAGCTGCGTTAGCCACCCGTCGTGACTCAGACCGATGGGGCGTTCCTGCACCAGATCGAAGGAGAAGCGTCGTGCCGCTAACCAAGGACGTCAAGCAGCAGATCATCAGCGAGTACGGCGCCTCCGACACCGACACCGGGTCGGCCGAGGTCCAGATCGCGATGCTCAGCCGCCGGATCGCCGACCTCACCGAGCACCTCAAGAGCCACAAGCACGACCATCACAGCCGGCGTGGCCTGCTGCTGCTGGTCGGCCAGCGGCGCCGGCTGCTGAACTACCTGACCAAGACCGACGTCAACCGTTATCGCGCGATCATCGAGCGGCTCGGTCTGCGCCGATAGTCCCGACGGGAGCGTCTCCTCACCTTGGAGGCGCTCCCGATCTCGTTGCGTGGGGGGCCTACCCGTAGGCGGCCCGGCGGAACGGCAGACAATTGAATCCATACGCCGGAGTACGAGCACTCGCGTCATCCGCACCTCAGGTGGGCGAAGACAGTGCGGCTCCACGAGGTCGGTCCTCGGTAGTGGCGTCCTGAACCAGGCTCAGGCGCTTCGATCGAAGACCGGCACCGCACCCGCCGAGATCAATCGGCTCATCGATGTGCGCGTGAGGCTCCGCCCGGCTCGTAACAGCGCCTACCGCGCTGTCAACAGAGAGGCGGACTGCTATGTCCGAAAACGATGCCGTAACCGGCATTACCGAAACCGTCGCGACCATCGACAACGGCACCTTCGGAACCCGCACCATCCAATTCGAGACCGGCCGGCTGGCCAGGCAGGCCGCGGGCTCGGTGGTGGCCTATCTCGACGAGGACACCATGCTGCTCTCGGCCACCACGGCGAGCAAGACCCCGAAGGACCAGTTCGACTTCTTCCCGCTCACGGTCGACGTCGAGGAGCGGATGTATGCCGCCGGCCGGATCCCCGGCTCGTTCTTCCGGCGTGAGGGCCGTCCGTCCGAGGACGCAATCCTCACCTGCCGGCTGATCGACCGGCCGCTGCGCCCGACGTTCATCAAGGGGCTGCGCAACGAGGTCCAGGTCGTCATCACGGTGATGGCGCTCAACCCCGACCACGCCTATGACGTGCTGGCCATCAACGCGGCCTCGGCGTCCACCCAGATCTCCGGCCTGCCGTTCAACGGCCCGGTCGGCGCCACCCGGGTGGCCCTGATCGACGGGCAGTGGGTGGGCTTCCCGACCCACACCGAGCTGGAGCGGGCGACCTTCGACATGGTCGTCGCCGGCCGAGTGGTGAAGGGTTCCGGCGGTGACGCCGATGAGGTGGCGATCATGATGGTCGAGGCCGAAGCCACCGAGAACACCATCGAGCTGGTCGCCGGCGGCGCCACCAAGCCCACCGAGGAGATCGTCGCGGCCGGGCTCGAGGCGGCCAAGCCGTTCATCGCCGAGCTCTGCCGGGCGCAGTCCGAGCTCGCCGCCGCGGCCGCGAAGGAGACCCGGGAGTTCCCGGTGTTCCTGGACTACCAGGACGACGTGCTGGAGGCGGTCACGGCCGGCTACAGCGAGCCCACCGCCGCCGCGCTGACCATCGCCGACAAGCAGGACCGCGAGGTCGAGCTGGATCGGATCAAGGAGCTGGCGAAGAAAGAACTAGCGGGCGAGCAGTCGAGCCCGTTCAGTGGCCGCGAGAAGGAGGTCAGCGCCGCCTACCGGTCGCTGAACAAGAGCCTGATCCGCCAGCGGGTGCTGCGGGACAAGGTGCGCATCGACGGCCGTGGCCTGACCGACATCCGGACGCTGTCGGCCGAGGTCGAGGTGCTGCCGCGGGTGCACGGTTCGGCGCTGTTCGAGCGCGGCGAGACCCAGATCATGGGCGTCACCACGCTGAACATGCTGGGCCTGGAGCAGAAGCTCGACACCCTCAGCCCGAACCGCACCAAGCGCTACATGCACAACTACAACTTCCCGCCGTACTCCACCGGTGAGACCGGCCGGGTGGGCTCGCCCAAGCGTCGCGAGATCGGCCACGGCGCCCTGGCCGAGCGCGCCCTGATTCCGGTGCTGCCCAGCCGCGACGAGTTCCCGTACGCGATCCGGCAGGTGTCGGAGGCGCTGGGCTCCAACGGCTCCACCTCGATGGGCTCGGTGTGCGCCTCGACGCTGGCGCTGCTCAACGCCGGCGTGCCGCTGAAGGCACCGGTCGCGGGCATCGCGATGGGCCTGATCTCCGACACGGTTGTGGATGCAGCCGGCAAGTCTTCGGTGCAGTACGTGGCGCTGACCGACATCCTCGGAGCCGAGGACGCCTTCGGTGACATGGACTTCAAGGTCGCCGGCACCAAGGACTTCGTGACGGCGTTGCAGCTGGACACCAAGCTCGACGGCATCCCGTCCGAGGTGCTGGCCGCCGCGTTGTCGCAGGCCCGCGATGCCCGGCTGCACATCCTGGACGTGATGGCCGAGGCGATCGACCGGCCGGACGAGATGAGCCCGTACGCGCCGCGGGTCACCGTGGTGAAGATCCCGATCGACAAGATCGGCGCGGTGATCGGTCCCAAGGGTCAGATGATCAACGCCATCCAGGACGAGACCGGCGCCCAGATCACCATCGAGGACGACGGCACCATCTACGTCGGAGCCTCCGACGGTGCGTCGGCGGCCGCAGCGGTGGACCGGATCAACGCCATCGCCAACCCGCAGATGCCCAAGGTCGGCGAGCGGTTCCTGGGCACGGTGGTCAAGACCGCGGCGTTCGGTGCCTTCGTCTCGCTGCTGCCGGGCAAGGACGGCCTGGTGCACATCTCCAAGCTGGGCAACGGCAAGCGGATCGGCAAGGTCGAGGACGTGGTCAACGTCGGCGACAAGCTGCAGGTCGAGATCGTCGAGATCGACCAGCGCGGCAAGATCAGCCTGGTGCCGGTGGTCGAGGACGGCGCCGACGCCGAGTCGGTTCCGGCCGGATCGGCCGCGACCGAGTAAGCGCCTCAACACGCCAGACAAGGGGCGGGTGTCCGGACTGCGGTCCGGCATCCGCCCCTTCCTTTATGCGCTGTAGAGGCCTACTTTGGAACGCATGAGAGCGCTCTCACATCTCGTGCCGTCTACTACCTCGAGGAGCATCATGAGGGGCTTGTCTTTCAGCGTGGCCACCGGCCTTGCTTTGATCGTGGCTGCGGCGGGAGCCGTCGTCCTGACAGCTGGCAACGCCGCAGCCGACACCACCATCTGTGACCAGTACGGCTCGACCACCGTGTCGGGCGGCGCTTACATCGTGCAGAACAACCGGTGGGGCACCAGCGCCACCCAGTGCATCAGCGTGTCGGCGACCGGATTCAAGATCATCCAGCAGGACGGGGTGAACCCGACCAACGGTTCCCCGACCGCCTACCCATCGGTCTACTGGGGCTGCCACTACGGCAATTGCACCCCGGGCTTCAACCCGATCGCCGCGAACTCCAGCCAGTTTGCCGGCATCGGCACCAGCGTGTCGATGAGTTACCCGGCGGGTGGCAACTGGGATGCGGCCTACGACATCTGGTTCGACCCGACGGCTCGGCGGGACGGCCAGAACACCGGCGCCGAGATCATGGTCTGGCTCAACCACTCGGGGCCGCCGCAGCCGGTCGGCTCCAAGGTCGCCACGGTGTCCCTGGCCGGCGGCACGTGGGACGTCTGGGAAGGCAACATCGGCTGGAACGTCGTCTCCTACGTCCGCACGACAAGCACCGGATCGGCCAACTTCTCGGTCAGCACGTTCTACAACGACGCGATAAGGCGGGGCTATGCCTCGAGCGCCTGGTACCTGACCAGCATCCAGGCCGGCTTCGAGCCCTGGTCCGGCGGCACCGGGCTCGCGGTCACCAACTTCGCCGTGACGACCGGCGGCAGCACTCCCACCAGCACCCCGACCACCAGCACCCCGACCACCACGTCCCCGGCGCCTCCGCCGAGCGGCTCGCCGACGTGCAGAGCCAGCCTGAAGGTGACGCAGTCCTGGACGGGAGGCTTCACCGCCGACGGGACCGTGAGCAACACCGGCTCGGTCGCCACCCGCAGTTGGCGAGTCACCTGGACCTGGCCGAGCGGTCAACAGGTCACGAACATGTGGAACGCCACCAGCACGACCAGCGGCAGCACCCAGACTGCCACCGACGCCGGCTTCAACGGGGCCATCGCGGCTGGCTCGAGCACCACGTTCGGGTTCCAGGCCAACGGCAACGCGGTCGCGCCGGCGGCCACGTGCACCGCCAGTTGAGCGTGAAGCCCCCATCGGGGGGATGTAGCCGTCCTCCCGATCGAATCGCCGAGCTCTCTCGGCGCAGCCTGGCCTGGCCGGGGACGGCTGCCAGGGACCCAAAGAATCCGGTCGCGAGGTCGGCGCGGTGATCAGCCACGAAGGAAGTGCGGCGCCGCTCTGAGGTCGGGCAGCGGTTGGTTCTCCAGCGGGCCACCTGTATTGTCTTGTAGTCCGATGGGAAAGACAGAACAGCTGGAGTTAACACATGATGTCCACGCCCGGCCGCCGCGCCGCCGTCCTGCTTGCCGCCGTCGTATCCCTGCTGCTGGTCCTGACCGGCTGCTCGTCGTCGAACGCCTCGACGGGTAACAGCAAGCTGTCGCTGGTGGCCTACTCGGTGCCCAAGCCCGCCTACGAGGCGCTCACCAAGGCCTTCGCCGCCACGTCGCAGGGCAAGGGCGTCAGCTGGGCCTCGTCCTACGGTGCCAGCGGCACCCAGAGCCAGGCGGTCGGCAACGGGCAGCAGGCCGACTACGTGGCGTTCTCCCTCGAACCCGACCTGACCAAGCTGGTGCCGAAGTTCGTCGATGCGAGCTGGAACTCCGGCCCGACCAAGGGCCTGGTCTCCAGGTCCGTCGTGGTGATCGTGGTCCGCAAGGGCAACCCGCTGCACGTCACCGGCTGGAACGACCTCACCAAGCCGGGCGTCAAGATCGTGACCCCGGATCCCGGCTCGTCCGGCTCGGCCAAGTGGAACATCCTGGCCGCCTACTCCCACGTGCTGGCCGGCGGCGGCACCGAGTCGCAGGCCCAGGACTACCTCACGTCGTTCTTCGGCAACGTCGTGAGCAAGCCGAACAGCGGCGCCAACGCCACCTCGACGTTCCTCAACGGCACCGGCGACGTGCTGCTGTCCTACGAGAACGAGGCCATCGCCGCCCGGCAGAAGGGCCAGCCGCTGGACTACGTGGTCCCGGCCGAGTCAATCCAGATCGAGAACCCGGCCGCGGTGACCAGGACCGCGCCGCAGGCGGCCAGGGACTTCCTGGCCTACGTGCAGAGCGCGGACGGCCAGAAGATCTTTGCCAGCAAGGGCTACCGCCCGGCGCTCGACGGCGTGACGGTGGGGTCGGTGGCCGGCGCCAATGACCCGGCCAACCCGTTCCCGACGGTCGCCAAGCTGCAGACGATCGCCGGCCTCGGTGGCTGGAGCGCGGTGAACAAGAAGTACTTCGACAAGGAAACCGGCATCGTCACCAAGATCATGGCCGGCACGGGTGGCTGAGCCACCGGCCGCCGGCTCGGCGCTGGGCACGGCGCCGGCCCGGCGGCACACCCGGCCGGCGGAGGACCGGCAGCGGCTCGGGCCGGCCTCCGGCACCGGGCTCGGGCTCGCGGTGCTCTGGCTGAGCCTGCTGGTGCTGCTGCCGCTCGCGGCGGTGGTGGCCAAGGGAGCCGGTGCGGGCTTCGCCAACTTCTGGGCGGCGGTGACCACCCACCAGGCGCTGTCGGCGATCCGGTTGACCGTGCTGGCATCGGCGGCGGTCAGCCTGGTCAACGCGGTGATGGGCACCCTGATCGCCTGGGTGCTGGTGCGCGAGGACTTCGCCGGCAAGCGGGTGATCGAGGTGCTGATCGACATCCCGTTCGCGCTGCCGACGATCGTGGCCGGGCTGGTGCTGAACACGCTGTACGGCCCGCACAGCCCGGTCGGGGTGAACTGGTACGCCAGCCGGCCCGGCGTGCTGGTGGCGTTGCTGTTCGTCACGCTGCCGTTCGTGGTGCGCACCGTCGAGCCGGTACTGCTCTCTCTGGAGACCGAGGCCGAGCAGGCGGCCGCCTCGCTGGGCGCCGGCCCGATCCGGACGTTCGTGCGGATCGTGCTGCCCGCCATCGCGCCCGCCATCGCCTCGGGGGCCTCGCTGGCCTTCGGCCGGGCGATGGGGGAGTACGGCTCGGTGGTCCTGATCTCCGGCCAGCTGCCCCGGACCGAGGTCGCCTCGCAGTACATCTACCAGCAGATCGAGAGCGGCTACCTGCCGGACGCGGCGGCCACCGCGACCGTGCTGCTGGCCATCAGCGTGCTGGTGCTGGCCTCGCTGAACGGCCTGCGGCAGTGGGCGGTCAGCCGTGGCTGAGCTGACGGTGCTGGCCGGGGCGCCGGGCCGGCCGGGGACGGCAACGGCCGCCACGCCGGCTGCCGACCGGCCCCGGCCTGTCCGGCGGCGGCGGACCAGCCGCAGCCGGTGGGCGCTGCGGCTGGTGGCGCTGGCCTACGTGGGCGTGCTGGTGGCGCTGCCGCTCGGCCTGGTGCTCTGGCGCACCGTCGACCAGGGCGGGGCGGCCTTCCTCGACGCCATCACCGGACCGGAGGCGATCGCCGCCTTCCGGCTGACCGCGATAGTCGCGGGGTCGGCGATCGCGATCAATACCGTCTTCGGCGTCGGAGCGGCCCTGCTGCTGGCCCGCTACCGCTTCCGCGGCCGCCGGCTGCTGGACCTGCTGATCGACGTGCCGATCTCGGTGTCACCGATCATCGTCGGCCTGGCGCTGATCCTGGCCTTCGGCTGGACCACCGGCTGGTTCGGCCCGGCGCTGCGCAATGCCGGCCTGCAGGTCATCTTCGCCACGCCGGGCATGGTGCTGGCCACCGCGTTCGTGTCGCTGCCGCTGGTGGTCCGCGAGGTGCTGCCGGTGCTGGCCGAGACCGGCCTGGACGAGGACCAGGCCGCCCGGTCCCTCGGCGCCAACGCGGTGCAGCGGTTCCGGCGGATCACGCTGCCCACCATCAGGTGGGCGCTGGCCTACGGCGTGGTGCTCAGCGTCGCCCGGACGCTCGGCGAGTTCGGCGCCGTCCGGGTGGTCTCGGGCAACATCGGCAGCCAGACCCAGACGGTGACGCTGCTGGTCGACGAGCGCGCCGAACAGTTCGAACCGGGCGCCTACCAGCTCTCGGTGGTGCTGATCGCGGTGGCGGCACTCTGCATCGTGATCATCTCGATCATCCGTCCGCACGAGAAGAAGTAGGCCCGAGATGGGAATTCAGACCCGTGGCATCACCAAGCGGTTCGGCAGTTTCGTCGCGCTGGACGAGGTCGACCTCGACGTCCCCAGCGGCCAGCTGACCGCGCTGCTCGGACCCAGCGGCGGTGGCAAGTCCACCCTGCTGCGGATCATCGGCGGCCTGGACGAGGCCGACAGCGGCTCGGTGGTGATCGACGGGGTGGAGGCCACCGGCATCCCGGCCCAGCGTCGCAACGTCGGGTTCGTCTTCCAGCACTACGCCGCGTTCAAGCACCTGTCGGTCTATCGCAACGTCGCCTTCGGCCTGGAGATCCGCAAACGGGGGAAGGCCGAGATCCGGCAGCGGGTCCAGGAACTGCTGGAACTGGTGCACCTGGACCAGTTCGCCGACCGGCTGCCGGCCCAGCTGTCCGGCGGCCAGCGGCAGCGGATGGCGCTGGCCAGGGCGCTGGCCGTCGAGCCCAAGGTGCTGCTGCTGGACGAGCCGTTCGGGGCACTTGATGCCAAGGTGCGCAAGGAGTTGCGGGACTGGCTGCGCCGGCTGCACGACGAGGTGCACGTGACCACCGTGTTCGTCACCCATGACCAGGAGGAGGCGCTGGAGGTCGCCGACTCGCTCGTGGTGATCAACCACGGCCGGATCGAGCAGGTGGGCAGCCCGAACGAGCTGTATGACCATCCGGCCAACGATTTCGTGATGGGCTTCCTCGGGCCGGTGACCCGGCTGGGCGAGCACCTGGTCCGCCCGCACGACATCGAGGTGCTGAGCTCCGACAGCGTCGGGGCGGTGCCGGCCCGGGTGCGGCGGCTGAGCCGGGTCGGCTTCCAGGTCCGCGCCGAGTTCGGGGTCACGGGGGCGGGTGGCCTAGCCCTCGAGGGATCCGGGCCCGACGGTTCCGAAACCGGATCGGGGGGCGAGGACGTCGACACCGCCGTGCAGCTGACCCGTGGCCAGGCCGACGCGCTCGACCTGCGGATCGGCAGCCTGGTGTGGCTGCGGCCCTCCCAGCATGCCAGCGTGCTGGCGGCCGGCTGACCGGGCCCGTGAACCGTGCCTACTCGCACTGGCTATCGGAGCCTACGACGTCAGACACCATGGACCCGGGACCGAACAGCGCCGCGGCGCTAGGTGCGGTTTCCCCGGTTTTCCCACCGGTTTTGAGACAATGGCCCGGTGGAGATCTCAGCGAAGAGTGACTACGCGGTGCGGGCGCTGCTGGCGCTGGCGGCCGAGGCTCCGAACCTGGTCAAGATCGACGTCGTGGTGGGCGAGCAGCAGCTGCCCCGCAAGTTCGTCGAGGCGATCCTGGGAGACCTGCGCCGGGCCGGCATCGTCCGCTCGATGCGGGGAGCCGACGGTGGCTACGCCCTGGCCCGGCCGGCCGCCGACATCTCGATCGGTTCGGTGATCCGGGCCGTCGACGGGCCGCTGGCCGAGGTCCGGGGGCTGCGCCCGGACGAGATGAACTACACCGGCCTGGCCGAGCACCTGCCCGGCCTCTGGGTCGCGGTGCGGGCCAGCCTGCGCAAGGTGCTCGACGAGACCTCGCTGCAGCAGCTGCTCACCGGCAAGCTGCCGCCGCACGTGCGCAAGATGGTGGACGACCCCGAGGCGTGGGCGCGGCGGGCCCGGTAGCTCATCGACCCGGCTGGCTCATCGACCCCGGCTGGCTCATCGACCCGGCGAAGGAACGCGGATGCGGCTGGAACTCGTGCTCGGCGACATCACCGAGCAACACGTCGACGCGGTGGTCAACGCCGCGAACTCCAGCCTGCTCGGCGGCTCCGGGGTGGACGGGGCGATCCACCGGCGGGGCGGGCCGGAGATCCTGCGGGCCTGCCGGGCGTTGCGGGCGGGGGCGTACCCGAACGGGCTGCCCGCCGGCCAGGCGGTGGCGACCACGGCCGGGTTGCTGCCGGCCGGCTGGGTGATCCACACCGTCGGCCCGGTCTACTCCGAGCGCGAGGACCGCAGCCAGGTCCTGCGGTCCTGCTACCGGGAGTCGCTGCGGGTGGCAGCCGAACTCGGCGCCCGGTCGATCGCCTTTCCGCTGATCTCGGCCGGTGCGTACCGGTGGCCGGTGCGCAACGCCATCGAGCTGGCCCTGGCGGAGCTGCGCTCGGCACCATGGCCCGACGCGGCCGGTACCGCCCGGCTGGTGCTCTGGCAGCCCCAGACCCTGGCGCTCGCGCGGGACGTCCTGGCCGCTACCACCGGGCCGGAGCCCGGTACCGCTTAGGCTGTCCGGGTGAGCACTCGCGCGAAGACCCGGACCCTGCCCGTCTCAGGCGGCGGCGTGATCAAGCGGACCGTGCTGCCCGGCGGCCTGCGGATCGTCACCGAGGCGATGCCCGGAGTGCGCTCGGCCAGTGTCGGCATCTGGGTGGGAGTCGGCTCGCGCGATGAGACGCCCTCGGTCGCCGGCACCAGCCACTTCCTGGAACACCTGCTGTTCAAGGGCACCCGCAACCGGTCCGCACTGGACATCGCGATGACGATGGACACCATCGGCGGCGAGTTCAACGCCTTCACCGAGAAGGAGCACACCTGCTTCTACGCCACCGTGCTGGACCAGCAACTGCCGGTCGCGGTCGACATCATCGCCGACGTGGTGCTCAATGCCACCATCACCGCCGCCGACGTCGACATCGAGCGGACCGTGGTGCTGGAAGAGATCGCGATGCGCGACGACGACCCGTCGGACCTGGTGCACGACGAGTTCGCCGCGGCGCTGTTCGGGGACGTGCCACTGGGCCGGTCCATCCTGGGCAGCGAGGATTCGATCAACCAGCTCAGCCGAAAGCAGATCCACGGCTACTACTCCCGCCGCTACCGGCCCTCGGAGATGGTCGTCTCGGTGGCCGGCAACATCGATCACGCCGAGGTCGTCCGGCTGGTGCGAACCGCGTTCACCGGACGGCTCTTCGACGGCGACGCCGGCGCCGAGCCCCGTCCGGACCGGCGGCTGCACAAGGTGCCGGCCCGGCCGGTCAACGTGATCGCCGATGACACCGAGCAGGCCAACATCGTGCTCGGCTCGATGGGGCTCTCCCGGTTCGACGAGCGCCGTTTCGTCCTCAGCGTGCTCACCACCGCCATCGGCGGCGGGATGTCCTCGCGGCTGTTCCAGCAGATCCGTGAACAGCGAGGCCTGGCCTACTCCACCTACTCCTTCACCTCCTCCTACGCAGGTGACGGCCTGTTCGGCCTGTACGCCGGCTGCCAGCCGGGCAAGGCCGACGAGGTCGTCTCGATCATGAAGGCGGTGCTGCAGTCGGTCGCCTCCGGCGGGCTCACCGCCGACGAGATCGAGCGCGGCAAGGGCCAGCTGTGCGGGGGCATGGTGCTGGGCCTGGAGGATTCCGGATCGCGGATGACCCGGATCGGCAAGGCGGAACTGACCTACGGTGACGTGCTGGGCCTGGACGACCTGCTCGGCTCGGTCAATGCCGTGACGCTGGAGCAGGTCAACGACCTGGCCGACGACCTGGCCGCCCAGCAGACCTGCCTCACCGTCGTCGGCCCGTTCGGCGAGCACGACTTCGACGCCGCGGTCTGAGCAGCACCGCTGGAGAAGGGACTACTGGGGTGAGCGAGCTGATCGCGGTCGGGGTACTGGGCGCGCGCGGCCGGATGGGCCAGCAGGTCTGCGCCGCCGTCGAGGCGGCGGCGGACCTGGACCTGGTTGCCACCATCGACCTCGATGACCCGCTGTCGGCTGCCGCCGAGTCCGGTGCCGAGGTGCTGGTCGACTTCACCCATCCCGACGCTGTGATGGACAACCTGCGCTTCGCGATCGACAACGGAATCCACGCCGTGGTGGGCACCACCGGCTTCACCGACGAGAAGCTCGCCACCGTGGCGCAGTGGCTGGCCGGCAAGCCGGAGGTCGGCGTCCTGGTCGCGCCGAACTTCGGCATCGGCGCGGTGCTGGCGATGAAGTTCGCCCAGCTGGCGGCGCCGTACTTCGAATCGGCCGAGGTCATCGAGCTGCACCATCCGCAGAAGGTGGACGCGCCGTCGGGAACCGCCACCAGCACCGCCCGGCTGATCGCGGCGGCACGGGGGCGGGCCGGCATGAGCGCCGCGCCGGACGCGACCACGACCGAGGTCCCCGGCGCTCGTGGGGCCGACATCGACGGGGTGCGGGTGCACTCGGTGCGGGCCAGCGGCCTGGTCGCCCACCAGGAGGTGCTGTTCGGGACCGAGGGCGAGACCCTGACCATCCGGCACGACTCGCTGAACCGGTCCTCCTTCATGCCCGGGGTGTTGCTCGCCGTCCGCGAGGTGGGCAACCGGCCCGGCCTCACGGTGGGCCTGGACTCGTTGCTGGGGCTGTGACCTGACCGGCCCCGAGTTCGATCTGACGAGGCGGACGAACCCGCTGCTGGTGCTGGCGGTGGTGTTCGTCGCGACGATGTCCTACAACTTCTTCATCGCCTGGCGGGGGATCTACCTGATCAGGGAGGATCGCTCGATGCTGAAGGTGCTGGGTGTCGCCGTCGCGGTGGTGGCCATGATCTGCTTGCTGGTGGTCCAGGCGGCCCTCAGGTTCGACGTGGCCTGCCAGCTGGTGGCGTACTCACGGCGGAAGGCGGGCGGTTCCCGCGAGCTGCTGGCCGTGCCCAGGCTCCGGTCCGGACGAAAGGATCGCCGGGCTGCCGGCGCCTGGTTGGAACAGCAGCACCAAGCCGTGCGGCAGGCACCGCAGGACTGGCGTGCCTGGTTCCGGCTGGCTCAGGCCTATGACCTCGCCGGAGACCGCAAGGGGGCCCGCGCGGCGCTGCGCACCGCGATCGAGAGGGGTAAGCAGCCTCGCTAGCGCTCGCCGCGGCGAGCCACCGGAAGGTCGGACTGGCCGACGTGCTTGTCCAGCCAGTCGATCAGCGGCTGCATCGCCCGCCACGCCTTGACCACCTCGGCCTTGGCCCGCGGGGTGGGCAGCCAGTCCGGCGAGCCGAACTCGCGGGTGGCCCAGATCGACTTGTGCCGCAGCAGCTCCTGGCGCAGATGGTCCTTGGCGAAGCCGGTCGGGATGCGGCTCAGCTGCTCGCCGCGGATCACCAGCCGGGACTTCTCGGCCAGCGCGATCGACTGCACCAGCGCCTGTCCGGGCAGGTCCTCGGCGACCGCCCGGCGGTAGCGGGCGATCTGGTCCGAGGCCATCTCGTAGAAGCCGCCGCTGGCGTACAGGCCCGCCGCCGAGACCTGCAGGTAGCGCCGGGACTCGGCGAAGTAGACACCCTGATGGGTCTTGTACGGCGTCTTGTCCTTGGCGAACCGGACGTCGCGGAACGGCCGGAAGAACTTCGCGGTGCCGAACTCCTGGCTGAGTTCCGCGGCCAGCTCCTGCAGCGGGGCCTTGACGTGCTCGTCGTAGAGATGGCGGTGCGCCGTCCAGAACGACTTGGAGTTGTCCGCCTCGAGATCCTCGTAGAAGTCCAGCGCGGCGAAGGAAATGCCCTCGAACGTCACCGGGGTGGCTCCTCTCCTGCTGGCATGCTCAGTCGTCGATCGCGGTGTGCAGCCGCAGCTCGGTGACGGTGCCGACGCCGGTGTCCAGGTCCCGCCGCAGGCCGTCCGCTTCCCAGCCCGCCGAGCGGTAGAACTGCAGCGAGGCGGTGTCGGCCACCGGAACCCAGGCCACCAGCCGGTTGACGCCGGCCGGCCGGGTGAGGTCGGCGACCGCGGCCAGCAACCGGGAGCCGTGCCCGCGCCGGCCCCAGCGCGGCTCGACCAGCAGCATGCTGATCGCGGCGGTCCGCTGGGGATCGGGATCCTGCGGCTGGCGATCGGCGTCCGGGCCGAAGGCGGCGAAGCCGACCCGGACCTGGCCCTCCTGCGCGACCAGGACGGAGTAGCTGGGAGACGGTGGCGCGGTGACCGCGGCATGCCAGCTGGCGGCGATCTCCTCCGTCGTCAGCCCCTGCAGGATCTGGGCCGGCAGCACTGTCTGGTACGCCAGCCGCCAGGTGTCGAGCTGGATCCGGGCCAGTTCGGTCACATCGTCGGCGGTCGCCGGCCGGACACTCACATCTGCCACGCCAGACAGCCTAGGCGACTCTGCCGGCTGAGCCAGCCGCTGTCGGACCGGCATGGTCCAATGTGGCGTGCCTTCAGCCGATCTGTCCGCAGCAGCGGCTCGCCGGATCGCCCTCGCGGCCCAGGGCTTCGGCCTGCCACGGCCGGCGGGGCCGGTCACCGCCCGCCACATCCGCAAGGTGGTCGACACCATGGGGCTGTTGCAGCTGGACTCGGTGAACGTGCTGTCCCGCTCGCACTACCTGCCGGTGTTCGCCCGGCTCGGTCCCTACCCGCGCGGGGTCCTGGACCGGCTGACCGGGCACACCGCCGGCCGGTTGCAGCGCGAGTACGTCGAGTACTGGGCGCACGAGGCGTCGCTGATCCCGCTGGCCACCCATCCGCTGCTGCGCTGGCGGATGGCCCGCGCCCGGGAGGAGGCCTGGGGTGGCATGCAGCGGATCGCCCGGGAACAGCCGCAGCTGCTCGCCGAGGTGCGCCGGATGCTCGCCGAGCGGGGGCCGATCCGCAGCACCGAGCTGGGGGTGGCACGCCAGCCGAAGAAGCCCGGCCAGATGTGGAACTGGCACGACGGCAAGATTGCCCTGGAGTACCTGTTCTGGGCCGGCGAGGTGGGCGCGGCCCGCCGGGTGAACTTCGAGCGGCACTACGACCTGATCGAGCGGGTGCTGCCGCCCCACATCGTCAACCAGCCGACCCCGGCCCGCGAGGACGCCCAGCGCGAGCTGGTCCGGATCGCCGCCCGGGCCTACGGCATCGCCACCGAGCCGGACCTGGGGGACTACTTCCGGCTGCCCCGCACCGACTCGAAGCTGCGGGTCGCGGAGCTCGTCGAGGCCGGCGAGCTGCTGCCGGTCACGGTCGCCGGCTGGGACGCGCCGGGCTACCTCCTGCCCGACGCCCGCCGGCCCCGCCGGGTGCAGGCCAGGGCCTTGCTCAGCCCATTCGACCCGCTGATCTGGTTCCGGGACCGGGCCAAGCGGCTGTTCGGCTTCCACTACCGGATCGAGATCTACACCCCGGCGGCGCAGCGGGTGCACGGCTACTACGTGCTGCCGTTCCTGCTCGGTGAGACGCTGGTCGGCCGGGTCGATCTCAAGGCCGACCGGCAGGCCGGCGAGCTGCGGGTCCAGTCGGCCTGGGCCGAGCCCGGCGTCGAGCACGGCGAGGTGGCCGCCGAGCTGGCCGCCGAGCTGGCCGAGCTGGCCGGTTGGCTGGAGCTCGGCGGCGTGCGGGTCGCCGGACCGGGTGACCTGGCACCGGCGCTGGCGGCCGCGCTGGGCTGAAGGGTCGTCACACCGGCTGGCACCGGTGCCAGCGACCGGCGGTAGCGTCGAACCGGGCCCCGCGAGAGGCACGCTCAGCTGTCGCGATGCAATCGCGAACAGGTAGCGATGCAATCGCCTGAAGGCGCGGCGGGCTGAGAGGGCGGGAGATGACCGGCTTCACCGAACTGCTGGCCGACGCGAGGGAGCTGAGCACCGCCGGGAGGCGGCGGATCCTGGGCATCACCGGGCCGCCGGGAGCGGGCAAGTCCACGCTGGCGCAGCGGCTGGTCAGCGAGCTGGGCCCGGAACTCGCCGTCCTGGTGGGCATGGACGGGTTCCACATCTCCGACGCCGAGCTTCGCCGCACCGGCCTGCGCGATCGCAAGGGTGCCCCGGACACCTTCGACCGCGCCGGGTACGCAGCCCTGCTGCACCGGCTGCGCCGCGAGGCCGGCACCGTCTACGCGCCCGCCTTCGACCGTGCGCTGGAGGACTCGATCGCCGCCGCGGTGGCGGTGCCGGCGGCGGTGCCGCTGGTCGTCACCGAGGGCAATTACCTGCTGCTCTGGCCCGAACTCCGTCCGCTGTTGGACGAGGTCTGGTACCTGGACCCGCCGCCGGCAGCCCGCCTGGACGCCCTGATCGCCCGGCACGTGGCCTTCGGCAAGACCCCGGCCGACGCCGAGAGCTGGGCGCTGACGGCAGACGAGCGCAACGCCGAGGTGATTGCCGTCGGACGCCACCGGGCCGACCGGGTGCTGGGCTGGACCGCCGACTGACCGACCCAGCCGCTCCGCTCAAGCGCCGGCTGACCGACCCAGCCGCTCCGCTCAAGCGCCGACTGACCGACCCAGCCGCTCGCGCTCAGCCACGAACGGCCCGCTGGCGTGCGAATACCGACACCGCGGGCCGACGGCGGTAGCGTGGAGGTCATGTCGAGTACGGACCGCGGCCGCCCGTTCGGCCGGTTGCTCACCGCCATGGTCACGCCGTTCACCGTCGCCGGTGAGGTGGACATACCCGCCGCCCGGGAACTCGCCGCCTACCTGGTCGACGAGCAGCACAACGACGGCCTGGTCATCAGCGGCACCACCGGGGAGGCACCGACCACCTCCGACGGCGAGAAGGCCGAGCTGCTGGCCGCCGTGGTGGACGCGGTCGGCGACCGGGCCAGCATCGTGGCCGGCGTCGGGACGTTCGACACCGTGCATTCGGTCCAGCTCGCCGAGCAGGCCGCCAAGGCCGGCGCCGACGGCCTGCTGGTGGTCACCCCGTACTACTCGCGGCCGCCGCAGGCCGGCATGCTGCGCCATTTCCGGGTGATCGCCGACGCCAGCTCGCTGCCGGTGATGGTCTATGACATCCCGGGCCGGACCGGTGTGCGGCTGGAGTCGGAGACGCTGATCGAGCTGGCCGGGCACGAGCAGGTCGTGGCGGTCAAGGACGCCCGTGGTGACCTGGCGGCCTCGGCTCGGGTGTTGGCCGAGACGGACCTGGCCTACTACGCCGGGGACGACGCGATGGTGCTGCCGCTGCTCTCGGTCGGCGCGACCGGCCTGGTCGGCACGTCCACCCACTTCTCCGGTGCCGCCACCAAGCAGCTGCTGGATGCCCACGAGCGTGGCGACGCCGCCGAGGCGCTGCGGATCTACCGGCAGCTGCTGCCGATCTACACCGGCATCTTCCGGACCCAGGGCGTGATCCTGGTGAAGGCTGGTCTGGCACTGCGGGGCCGGCCGGTCGGGTCGGTCCGGCTGCCCATGGTGGAGGCCACCGAACACGAGCTGAGCCACCTGCGCCAGGATCTCGCCGACGCCGGCCTGGCCTAGCCAGCTGACAGCGGCCGCCTCAGCCCGGCCGTCCGGGCCTGGCACCGTGGGCCGCCGGCAGGCCTAGCCACCGGGTTCGGTGTCGGTCCGTCCTCAACTTGCGGTTGAGCGTTACCGTTGCCGGGTGGCAGCGACCCCCGGAACCAAGGCCCGACAGCCAGCCTCGAAGAAGGCGTCGGGTCCTGGTCGTGCCCGCACCGGCGGCTCCGGACCGGCTGGCCGAGCCCGGCCGGCCAGCCGCACCACCCGCACCAGCCGGAGGCCGCCGCTCGGTCAGCGCCCGGTACCGGCCGCGCTCGGCCGGCTGATGATCCAA
>NZ_DASVQG010000042.1:0-8095 GCF_036389215.1 Jatrophihabitans sp. | reverse complement strand
GTCGCCGACGTCTCCGCGGTCGCCGACCCCGGCACCGGAGTCGCGGTCTACCACGCCGGCGGCTGGGGGGTCTACGGCGGCACCAGCGCGTCCGCGCCGATCGTCGGCGCGGTCTACGCCCTGGCCGGCGCGCCGGGCGGCTCGGACTACCCGAACACCTATCCCTACCAGCACAGCGAGAGCCTCAACGACGTCACGACCGGGACGAACGGCAGCTGTGGCGCGACGGCGCTGTGCACGTCCCGGGCCGGCTGGGACGGCCCGACCGGCCTCGGCACGCCCGACGGCGCCGCGGCGTTCAGCGCGACCGGTGTGGTGGGGCCGCCCACCAGGCTCGGGGCGAGCGTCGCGGTGAACAGCCCCGTCGTGCCGGGCCTGAGCACCGCCGCCTCGGTGACCGCGCTGCTGCCACCGGGTGACGCGGTCAGCTCGATCGCCTGGAAGTCAGCCCGGGCGGACTGCGCCTTCAGCACCCCCACGCTGGCCCAGACCTCGATCAGCTGCCCGGCCACCGCGACCGGTACCACCACGGTCACCGCCACCGTGACCGACACCGCCGGATCGACGAAGGCGGTGACCGTGCCGCTGGTCTTCGCCACCTCGGGCGCCAAGCGGAACCTGGCCGTGTCGTTCGGGATCGCCGGGCAGAGCGGCAGCCCGCAGTCCGCCTGCAGCTCGGCGAACACGCCACTGCAGGCCCTGGTGACCGATGCCCTCACCGGCGCGCCGGTGCGCGGGGTGAGCGTCGGCTTCAGCAGGCAGAGCGGAACCGCCCTGCCGGTGGCGCTGGCCAGAGGCACCACCGACACCGGCGGCATCGCCCGCAGCTCGTTGCTCACCTCCTCCGCACTGACCCTGACGGCGGCGACCACCGCGGTCGGGATGTTCAACGCCTATGCCGGTGGCGCGATCGCGGTCACCGCCGGCGTCTGCACCGCGGCCCTCACGGCCAGCGCCGACCGGAGCGCCACGTACTACGGCGACCCGGTCACGGTCAGCGGCCTGCTCACCCACACCTCGCCCGGCGGCGACGTCGCGCTGGCCGGGGCGTCGCTGCAGATCACCGAGACGGCCGCCGGCCGGGTGCTGGCGCTGGGCCGGGTCACCTCCGCGGCCGACGGCAGCTACCGGATGGCGGTCCGGCCCACCGTGTCGGGGTCACTCGCGGTCACGCTGGCGGCCACCCCGTCGTGGACGGCTGCCGGTGCGGCGGCCGGCACCGTGGCCGTCAGCCTGCCCAGCACCGCGCTCAGGGCCGCCGCCGACGCCACCGATGTCGGCTACGCCGCCCCGGTGGTGGTGTCCGGAACGCTGCTGCGCGATGCCGACGGCGTGCTGAGCCCGGTGACCGGAGCCATGGTGAGCGTCCGGAGCACCTCGGCGACCGGCGCCGTCACGGTGCTCGGCAGCGCGACGGTGGCCAGCAACGGCAGCTGGAAGGCCACCGTGACCCCTCGGGTCTCCGGCGTGCTGTCGGCCTGGTTCGCCGGGACCGCGGGCCAGCCGGCCGCAGGGGCGACCGCCGGCTCGCTGACCGTCGGTACCTGGACGCCGGCGGTGACGCTGACGGCGCAGGCCGGCCAGCAGCTCGCCGGGGCGGGCAACCGGCTCTCCGGCACGGTCAGCCGCAGCTATGCCGGTGTCACCACCGCGGCAGCCGGCGTGCCGGTCCGGATCTACCTGCAGACCACCACCGGAGCCGCCGTCCTGCTCGGAACGGCCGGTACCACCGCGAGCGGCAGCTTCACGCTGACCGCGGCACCGGCCGAGAACGGCAGCCTGGTGGCCCGGCTGGTGGCGCCCGGCTACACCGACGCGGCGTCGGCCCCGGTGCCGATCGCGGTCACCACCCGGGTGATCGCCAGCGGGCCGGCCTATGTCGGCACCGGCCTGCTGTTCACGCTGACCGGGACGGTGAGTGCGCCACGTTCTGCCACCGTGACCCTGGACGCCTGGAACGGCAGCGGCTGGAGCCCGCTAGGTTCGGCCGTCAGCTCGGCGACCGGCATCGCCCGGTTCTCGCTGACGGCCGGCGCGGCCGGCGCGTCCACCTACCGGATGCGGGTCACCGGCGACAGCCGAGGTGCCGACGGGGTCAGCCCGAACCTGCTCGTCACCGTGCGGTAGCAGCCGCCGCCTCAGCGGGCAGGGTTCGCGCTCACGGTGTCCTGGGCATCCCACAAGCTGTTGAGACGACGCTGAAGGTATCGGGTTTGGGAGTTGAACCAGAAGGTCCCGAGAATCGCCATACCGCCAGAGACCCGAACCGGGGACTGAATCACTCGGTGGGCGTCGTTGAGCCGGGTGCTGGTATTGGCAAGGCTCACCCAGGCGAAGATGGGCAACAGCTGGGCGAGGACGGCCTTGCCCGGGCTTACCTCGACAGCCTCCGGAGCGAAGGCGCGCAACTCGGCGTTGATCTTGTAATACCAGACCAGGTAATAAATACCGAAGGTAAGTGCTGACAGCCACCAGACACCCCATGCGCTTCGCCTCACACCTACGCGGCGCGGTCGGGCGATCGCTGCCGGGGTGTTGCCGTATCGCGCCAGCGCTGACGGAGTGCCCGAACCGACCGGCGCGGAAAGGCCATCATCGTTGGGCGGATGTTGTTGCGGAGCAGGGGTGGAGTCGAACGGCTGAGTCATCGTGGGCCTTCGGATAGGAGTGATCACGGGTTCCCCGAGACCGCCAAGAGCCTGAAGGCATGTGTGCCGAATGTCAAGTATCGTCTGTATGTCGGACGATCAGCCGTCTTCCAGATCTCCCTCGGTGTCGAGGAAGGCCTGCCGCAACGCCGCCAGGGTGTCCGGGTCGGGGTGCTCCCACAGCTTACGCTGGGCTGCCTCCAGCAACCGCTCGGCGATGCCGTGCAGCGCCCACGGGTTGGACTCGGCGAAGAACTTCCGAAGTTGCGGGTCCAGCACGTAGGTCTGGGCGAGCTTCTCATACATCCAGTCGGCCACCACCCCGGCGGTGGCGTCGTAGCCGAACAGGTAATCCACTGTCGCTGCAAGCTCGAACGCGCCCTTGTAGCCGTGCCGCTGCATCGCCTCCAGCCAGCGCGGGTTGACCACCCGGGCCCGGAAGATCCGGCTCGTCTCCTCCGACAGCGTCCTGGTGCGGACCGCGTCCGGGTTGGTGCTGTCACCGATGTAGGCAGCCGGAGCCGTGCCGGTCAGCGCTCGCACCGTGGCCACCATGCCACCGTGGTACTGGAAGTAGTCGTCGGAATCGGCGATGTCGTGCTCGCGGCTGTCGACGTTCTTGGCCGCCACGTTGATCCGGCGGTAGGCGTTCTCCATGTCCGGCCGGGCCTGGATGCCGTCCACCCCGCGGCCGTAGGCGAAACCGCCCCAGGCCGCGTAGACCTCGGCGAGGTCCGCGTCGTCACGCCAGTTCCCGCTGTCGAACAAGGGCAACAAGCCCGCCCCGTAGGCGCCGGGCTTGGAACCGAACACCCGCAGGGTGGCCCGGCGGTGATCTCCGTGAGCGGCGAGATCTGCCTGCGCGTGGGCGCGGACGTAGTTCTGGTCAGCCGGCTCGTCCTGGGCCGCGACCAGCCGGACCGCGTCGTCGAGCAGGGCCACCACATGCGGGAAGGCGTCGCGGAAGAAGCCGGAGATCCGGACGGTGACGTCGATCCTGGGCCGGCCCAGTTCGGCCAGCGGGATCAGTTCCACGCCGGTGACCCGCCTGGACGCCTCGTCCCAGACCGGCCGGACGCCGAGCAGCGCCAGGATCTCGGCCACGTCGTCGCCGGCGGTGCGCATGGCCGAGGTGCCCCAGGCCGACAGGCCCACCGACCGCGGCCAGTTCCCGGTGTCGGTGCGGTAGCGGGCCAGCAACGAGTCGGCCATCGCCTGGCCGGTCTCCCAGGCCAGCCGGCTCGGGATCGCCTTGGGGTCCACCGAGTAGAAGTTCCGCCCGGTCGGCAGCACATTGATCAACCCGCGCAAGGGAGAACCGCTCGGGCCGGCCGGCACGTAGCCGCCATCCAGGGCATGCAGCACGTTGGTCAACTCATCGGTGGTGCGGGCCAGCCGGGGCACCACCTCGGACGCCGCGAAGACCAGCACCTCGCCGACCAGCGCCGCCCGGCTGTCGTCGGCACCGAGGATCTCGGCGACTACCTCGCAGGCGGCATCGATCCGCCAGTCCCGCGCCTCCATCGCCGACACCAGCCGGTGCGCGAGATCCTCGGCCTCGTCCACCTCGATGCGCCCGGCATCGCCTTGTTCGGAAAGGCCGAGTGCCTCGCGCAGGCCCGGCAGTGCCGCCGCCTGGCCGCCCCAGACCTGCTTGGCCCGCAGCATGGCCAGCACCAGGTTGACCCGGGCTTCGCCATGCGGCGCCTGGCCGAGGACGTGCAGGCCGTCGCGGATCTGGACGTCCTTGATCTCGCACAGCCAGCCGTCGACGTGCAGGATGAACTCGTCGAACTCGGCATCGTGCGGGCGGTCGGCCAGGCCGAGGTCGTGATCGAGCTTGGCTGCCTGGATCAGGGTCCAGATCTGGGCACGGATGGCGGGCAACTTCGCCGGGTCCATCGCGGCGATGCTGGCGTGCTCGTCGAGCAGCTGTTCCAGCCGGGTGATGTCACCGTAGCTCTCGGCCCGTGCCATCGGCGGAATCAGGTGATCGACCAGGGTGGCATGCGCCCGGCGCTTGGCCTGGGTGCCCTCCCCGGGATCGTTCACCAGGAACGGGTAGATCAGCGGCAGCTCGCCGAGCGCGGCGTCGGTGGCGCAGGAGGCAGACATGCCGGCGCTCTTGCCGGGCAGCCATTCCAGGTTGCCGTGCTTGCCGACGTGCACGATCGCGTGCGCGCCGAAGTCCTCGGCCAGCCACCGGTACGCGGCGAAGTAGTGGTGGCTCGGCGGCAGGTCCGGGTCGTGGTAGATCGCGACCGGGTTCTCCCCGAAGCCGCGGGGCGGCTGCACCATCACCACCACGTTGCCGGCCCGCAGCCCGGCCAGCACGATTTCCCCTTGCTGGTGCTGGCTGAAATCGACGAACAGGTTGCCGGGCGCGGCTCCCCAGTGCCGCTCGATCCCGTCCTTGAGGTCAGCGGGCAGGGTGTCGTACCAGCGCCGGTAGTCCGCGGCGGCGATCCGTACCGGGTTGCCGGACAGCTGCTCGGCGGTCAGCCAGTCCTGGTCCTGGCCACCGGCCGCGATCAGCGCGTGGATCAGCGCGTCGCCGTCCAGCGCGCTCACGCCGGGCAGCGCGTCCTCCCCGCCCACCGGCCCGACGTCATAGCCCTGCTCGCGCATCGCCGCCAGCAGCCGCACGACGCTGGCCGGGGTGTCCAACCCGACCGCATTGCCGATCCGGGAATGCTTGGTGGGATAAGCCGAAAGCATGATGGCGATCTTGCGCTCGGCGGGCCGGAGATGCCGCAGCCCGGCATGCCGGACCGCGATGCCGGCCACCCGGTCCGCCCGCTCGGGATCGGCGACGTAGACCGTCAGGCCGTCGGCGTCGACCTCCTTGAACGAGAACGGCACGGTGATCAACCGGCCGTCGAACTCCGGGATCGCGACCTGGGTGGCGGCATCCAGCGGTGACAGTCCGTCGCTGTTGGCCAGCCAGCTGTCCCGGGAGCTGGTCAGGCAGAGCCCTTGCAGGATCGGAACGTCCAGCGCCGCCAGGGCACCGACGTCCCAGGCCTCGTCGTCGCCCCCGGCCGCGGCGGTGGCGGGCTTGGTTCCACCGGCGGCCAGCACCGTCACCACCAGCGCGTCGGCCCCGGCCAGGGTGGCCAGCAGTTCGGGCTCAGCGGCGCGCAGCGAGGCACAGAAGACCGGCAGCGGCCGGCCGCCCTTGCCCTCGATGGCCTGGCACAGCGCCTCGACGAAGGCGGTGTTCCCGGCGACGTGGTGGGCGCGGTAGTAGAGGACGGCGACCGTCGGGGAGACCGTCGGGTAGACCGAGGGGGCTCCGGCAGGGGTGGAGGCGGCTCCCGGAGCGCTGGCCGGTGTCCGCTCCAGGATTCCCCACAGCGGAGTGCTGGCCGGCGGTTCGAAGCCGTAACCGGTCAGCAGGACGGTGTCGCACAGGAACCGGTGCACCTGACCCAGATTGCGCGGGCCGCCCTCGGCCAGGTAGGCGTGTGCCTCGGCTGACACCCCGTAGGGCACCGTCGACAGCTTCATCAGCTCGGCATCCGGTTGCTGCTCGCCGCCCAGCACCACGACCGGCCGGCCGCTGGCAAGCAGCGCGTCGATGCCCGCCTCCCACATCCGGTAGCCGCCCAGGATGCGCACCACCGCCAGGTCCACGCCGGCCAGCAGCGCCGGCAGGTCCTCGACCTCGGTACGAGCCGGATTGGCGAGCCGGTAGTCCGCGCCGCTGGCTCGGGCGCTGAGCAGGTCGGTGTCCGAGGTCGAGAGCAGCAGGATCACAGTGGTCCTCCCCGGGGTCCGCGCCCCTGGCGTGTAGGTAGCGGCCGTTGGAGTGTCTGGCTCGTCCGGGTCTGGAGTGCCCGTGTCACGGTTGTCCGTGTCACGGTGTCCGGGCTCGGAGTCACAGTGGCGGGACCGCGCCGGGATCGCACCGGCTTCCTCCAGCTGTGGCCGCTAGGCGGGCTAACTGTAGCTGGTGGGGTTGGCTCCACCTCGGCGGTTGGCTCCACCTCGGCGGCTGGCTGCACCTCGGCGGTTGGCTCCGCCTCGGCGGCTGGCTCCACCTCGGCGGTTGGCTCCGCCTCGGGTCACAGCAGCTCGGACTGCGGGTTGGGAACCCGGACCAGGAACTCCAGCCGCTCGATGGCCTGCTGCGCCAGGGCCAGCGCGTCCGCCGCGGTGCCGGCATGAGCACGGGCCTGGGCCAGCCGGGAGTGCGAGTTCTGCAGGCCGTTGAGCTCGCTGCCCGGCGATGCGAGCAGGTCCACGGTGACACCGTCGGGCTGCGGCCCGTCGGCGCCCTGGACCTCGACCAGGATGCCGGCGGACGGCGCTCCGGCGAACCAGATCGCCTCGCACCGCGGCGCCCGCGACGGATCGTCGAGCAGCTCCCGGATGCCCGGCAACACCGTCTCGCCGATCACCTGTCGCCACTGGCACCTGACCAGGTCGACCCCGGTGGCGTCGGTGACCAGGTTCCAGAGCTGGTCGCCACCGAAACGCAGGTGGGTCTCGATGACGCGCGGCCCGGCCTCGGTGAGGATGATCTCGGTGTGCGTCGGGCCGAACCGCACCCCCAACGCCTCGAGCACCCGGCACACGTGCGCCTCGATCGCGTTCCGTTGCCCGGGATCCAGCAGAGCGGGCATCACATGCCCGAGTTCCACCAGGCTGGCGGCGTCGGAGTACTTGCGGGTGATGATGACGACCTGGTGCTCGCCGTGCTCGGAAAAGCTCTCCACGCTGTACTGGACGCCCGGCAGGAACGTCTCGACCACGACCCGCGGTGGGTTGCCGGTCGCCTGGGCGGTGGTGTCGGTTCCGTGGGCACGGGGGTCACTTGCCCGTGCGCGGGCGAAGGCCGCCGCCGCCTCGGCCGCCTCGGAGATCACCGACACACCTGAGCTGGCCATCCCGCTCAGTGGCTTCACCACGCACGGATAGCCGTGGGTCGCAGCGAACTCCCGCAACTGCGCCACGGCGGTGACGACGGCCGACGGTGTCGACTCCACACCGGCCTCGGCCAGCCGTTGCCGCATGGCGTACTTGTCGTGCACCAGCCGGACGGTCTCCGGTGAGTGGGTAGGGATGCCCAGCACCAGCCCGACCTCGGCGGCGATGTCCTGGCACTGGTCGCTGAAGGCGCCGATCCTGGTCACCGGCTGGATCTCATGAAGCACCCGGGCATAGGCGATCCACTCCTCGAGCGGAGCTTCGGGAGGCAACGCGATGATCCGGGCGTGCTTCTCGGGCTCGTCGATCTTGGCCAGCTGCTCGGGTTGGCAGAGCACGCTGGTGCTGACCGTCTGGCCGGTGCTCGCGGCCCAGGTCCTGAGCCGGTCGGGTATGTAGTAGCCGTTGCCGAAGATCAGTACATGCTCGGACATCGTCGTCGGATCCTTCGGTCGCGGCGGGCTTTTCGTGACCACCGCAGATTATCGGGACGGCTGAACTGGTGCGCCGGGTCA
>NZ_DASVQG010000041.1:0-15863 GCF_036389215.1 Jatrophihabitans sp. | reverse complement strand
GCGCCATGTGGGTCGTCCGCCCGCTTGGCTATCCCATCGGAGGGAGGTTCTCATGATCCCCACCGCGCCCAGCCACAGCGTGAACGCAACGTTCAAGGTTCGTCGTCCCACCACGAAGTCCGGCTGAACAGGTCGGTGAGCTCGGGCCTCGCGCCCGGGCTCACCGCTGCGCCTGCACGGCCCGGCGCCCCTTCTCGCCTCTGCGCCTGCACGGCCCGGCGCCTTCACGGCCTGGCGAGCGATGCGGCTACCTGGTGTGCGCGCTCCAACTCGGCCAGGGTCAGTTCCTCGCCAGACAGCAGCAGACAGGTCCCGATCGGCGTGGTGGCGAAATCAAGATCGTCGATCCGGTGGAACTCAGCGACCACTCCCGGATGGCGCGTGCTATCCAGCGGGTAGCCGTAGTAGACGGTCGGCAGCTCCTCCGCTCGCTCCGCACGCCTGGCCTTCTCGGCGGAGGCTGCGCTCGCCAGCGCCTGCTCGATACCGTCCCAGTGCGCGCCGAGATCTACCCATGATCGTGTTTTGGCAATCAGATTCAGCAGTTCCGGCGTTCGCCTAAGCTCCACGGTCTCGGCGACGATCTGCTGGGCGAGCGTCTGATCGAGCCGCTGGTCCAGCCGACGGCTGAGCACAAGGAAGTCCAGCAGGTCCTTGACCGAGAACTTCCGCTGGAACCGCTCCTCGGCGACGGTGTGCAGTTCGCGGATGTCCTCGTCGTGCGACAGCGTCGTGCGGGTCGGAGCACCGGCCGGGACATCGCCGCAGAACGCGCAGGTCGCGATGTCGGCGCCGAGTGGCTTGTCGAGCAACGGTTCTTCCGCGGGCCACTTCATCGAGATGACGAAGTGCTGTTCGGTCGTGGTTCGTAGCACGCCGACGCTCTGCGGTATCGCATCGTAGGTGTCGCGCACGTCTGTCACCGCCCGCCACAGCATCTGCTCGTCATCGGCGATCAGGTCGGCGTCGCCGGAGTGCCGCAGCAGCCAGGGCGGCATGTGGCGAGCGATCCGCTCACCCTTGATGACCGTCACACCGGTGCGATCGCGGACCTGCGCGCCGACCTCGTGCAACGTCGCAACCCGACGCCGCACCCGCTCGAGGTACTCCCGCGCCCCGGCCGAGATGGGGATGTCTCGGGCCACCACCGTCGACAGCCAACTGGCCAGCACCTTCTTGCGATTCGCCGTTGCGGCAACCTGCCACAGGGGTGCATCCGGCGGGCTGCCCAGCAAATGCTCGATGATGTCGTAATCCATGACCATCCCTCGCTGCGAGTGCGCTAGTGGCGCTTGAATTTCAGGTCGCGGTACTCATCGACCCAGTTCTTGGAGCTCAGCCAGGCGCCATTCGGGGATTTCTGGGCTTTGAGCCGTCCACGGTTCGCCGCGTTGCGTAGCGCGACCACGGAGAACCCGTTCTGCTTGTTCGCCAGGCTGGCCAACGGGACGAGTCTGGCCGGGCCGGCGACGGCCGGCACGACGAACTTGTAGAGGTTGTCGGTCATTGCCCGCGCGAGGAGTTCGCCCAGCCGGCCGAAATCGCCGGCGTCGGCCTTGCGCATGGCGTCGAGGTAGCGCGAGCGCTCGTTCTTGAAGACGATCGCGGGCGGGTAGCCCATTCGCACGAGGATGAGGTTCAGCAGCAGCCGTCCGGTTCTGCCGTTGCCGTCGAGAAACGGGTGGATGCGCTCGAAGGCGTTGTGCACCTGAGCGAGCCGTTCGGGCAGCGGCGTGCCGCTGGGGCTGAGTAGCTGGTTGACGTCGTGGACCCAGTCCGCGATCAGCGGATCGATCTCGGTCGACGGCGGCGGTGTCATCCCGTCCGGGAATGGCGCGATCTCGTGGCGGCGCCAGTTGCCGGGAGACTCTTCAGGGCTCGCGTGCGGGTGCGGTGCTACGTCCCACACCGGGGTCATCGCTTGGAAGTGCACGGAGCGGACTTCCTGCAACGTCAGCAGACCATCAGCTGACCAGCCACCTGGCTCGAGCGCCTGTCCGTAGACCCACTTGGCCGCGGCTCCATAGCCGAGAACCTCCAGGTACTCCCGCAGTTCCTTGTCGCCGACGGCACGGCCTTCGTCGAGAAGTCTCCGCACCTCCGAGAGGATGAGCGTGTTCCCCTCCAGGGCGGTCGAGTGGTGGGCCTCCTGATGCCACAGATCGGCCCAGATGTCCTCGGCTTCAGCGGGTGATGGCAGCCCGCCGAGTCGGTCGTTGAGGTCAGTGATCGCCTCGTCGAGTCGCTGGTAGATCGCTGACCGCGACGGACGACCGACTGCCACGACAGCCGTCCTCTCAAAGTTGCTTTGTATGCCGGGAACTAACTGTAGCAAAGCAAAATCAGAAAGGGCGGATGTTGCGCCGTATACCTTGAGTTAATTGGAGCGAAGCAGAATCGCTTGAAGGCTTTGCGGGCAGCCGCGCGGCGAGGCGCCGGGGCGTGCTGCGACCTGCCCGAGATACGGGTGGCAGAGCCGTTGCAGGCCACGTAATCCAAGCGTCGGGCACCGTGCTCGGGCCGTTCCCAAACACACACGTTTAGGCTAAATTGAACGGGGGTTTCAGTAGGTTTGTGCCCCGCCGCAGGTCGTTTGTCATTGCCAATTTTCGGTGTAGCTGGAGCTTTCGTGTCACCTGAGCGACGTCCGTGAGTGCTGGGGTGGCGGCGGCCGTGCTCCGGGAGTTCGGCGCCCCGAGCGTACTGCGCGTGGAGCAGGTCGAGGAGCCGGTGTGCGGTGCGGGCGCCAGCCTGGTCGACGTCTCCTTCGCCGGATTGAACTTCGACGACCTCGAGCACCGCAGGGGAGCCGAGCCCGGCGTCCAGCTGCCCGCGGTGCTGGGCGTCGACGTCGTCGGGCGGCGGCGGCGCGACGGCCGGCGGGTGGTGGCACTGATGCGCCGCGGCGGCGGGTACTCCCAGGTCGCCGCCGCGGTCGACGCGCATTCGGTGCAGGTGCCCGACGACATCGAGGACACCCAGGCCATTGCCCTGTTCGAGCAGGGAATCACCGCCTACGGCGCCCTGAAACTCGCCGGGCGGGTCCGGCCGGGTGAGTCGGTGGTGGTCACCTCCGCCGCGGGCGGTGTGGGGCACCTGGCCGTGCAGCTGGCAGCCGCCCTGCAGGCCAAGCCGGTCATCGGCATCGCCTCCACCGCGGCGAAACGGGCCGCTGTGGTCGAGCTCGGCGCCGACGTCGCGCTGGCTCCGGAGGAGATCGGCGAGCTGCGCGCGGTCACCGGCGGCCGTGGCGTCGACCTCGTCGTGGACGGCAGCGGTGGCGCGCAGGCGAACGCGGCGCTGACAGGCCTCGCTCCGTTCGGCCGGTTGGTGAGCTACGGCTGGCGCGGCGGAGGCGCCGGGTGCGGGTGGATCGAGGTCAGCACCGAGGAGCTGGTCGGCTCCTCGATCGGGGTGGCCGGCTTCTGGATGCGGCACCTGGTCGATGACCGGGCGCTGCTCACCGGCATCGCCGAGGAGTTGTTCGACCTGGCTCGCACCGGCCGGCTCACCGCGCGGATCGACAGGATCTGGCCGCTGTCGCAGGTCGCGGCGGCACACGAGGAGTTCGCCGCCCGCAGGACCATCGGAAAGGTCCTCCTCGACGTGCGTGAGGTGGTCTGAGGAATGCTCAGCCGGTATTGCCGTACCACCCTGTGCACGCCCGCCACCGCGGTCGAACGCTACGCCAACGCCGACCCGGTCTGGCAGACATGCCGGCCGGGCTGATCACCGAGTTCGTCGGCCACGTCCCCGAGTTGCCCGGCGCCTGAGCGCGCCACCACCCCACGATCGGAGAACACCCAGTGGAACCGCAGCAGCCCAGCGGCTACATGCAAGTCGGAGAGAACAGGTTCCGCGAGGTCGTCGGGTTCTGCTACGAGGACCTGCAGGTGGGGGTGGTGATCGAGCACCGCCCCGGCCGCACCATCACCGAGATGGACAACGTGCTGATGTCCATGCTCAGCATGAACGACTCCCCGCTGCACATCGACGCGGCGTTCAGCGCGCAGGGCACCTGGGGCAAGCCGCTGGTGTCCAGCCTGGTCACGCTGAGCATCGTCGGCGGGATGGCCGCGCGCAGCACCAGCGGCAGGGCGATCGCGAACCTGGGCTGGGAGCGGATCGAGTTGCCCGCCCCGGTGTTCATCGGCGACACCCTCTACGCGGAGAGCGAGATCACCGGCAAGCGGCTGTCCAAGAGCAGGCCCGGGGAGGGGATCGCGCACTGCCGCACCATCGGTCGCAAGTCGAGCGGGGAGGTCGTGCTCAGCTTCGACCGCAGCTTCCTCGTCCCCACCCGGGCCCTCGACACGCACCGGGCGGCGGGGTACTGACGCGGTGACCGAACTCAGCCCGGCCACCGTGGCCGCACCCGAGCTGGACCGCGCCGACTGGCGCCGGTTCCGGCTGCTGGTCGGCGGCAGCGGGGCGTCCTCCTTCGGCAGCTTCCTGAACATGGTGGCGCTGCAGCTGTTCGTCTACCAGACGACCGGCAGCGCGGTGGCCACCGGCCTGTTCATGGTGTTGCGGATGGCCGCCGGGTTCGTCGCGGGCATGGCCGGCGGGACCGTCGCCGCCCGGCTGCCGCGACGCGCGGTGATGATCAGCTGCGACCTCGTGCAGGCGTCCGTGCTGCTGGTGTTCGCCCTGTCCCCGAACGGCATCCGGGAAGCGCTGCTGCCGGTGCTCGCGGTCTCGATCGGAACGCTGAGCACCACCAGCCAAGTGCTGCTGCGCGCCACCGTCCCGGACTTCGTCGGTGCCGAGCACCGGATGCGGGCCAACGGGTGGCTCGTGACCGGGCGTGCGGTGGCGATGGCGCTGGGCTTCGCAACCGGCGGCCTGCTGGTGTCCTGGGTCGGCTACACGGCGGCCTTCCTGGTCGATGCCGGCACCTTCTGCATCTCCGCGCTGGTGCTGGCCACCGTCGGGCTGCGCTTCCCGCGCCACGTGCGGGTCCGGCAACAGGGCAAGCCGGTTCGCGGGGCGCGGAGCAAGCTCGTGCTGGCCGCCCTGGCCGCCGCCCCCTCCGTGCTGGCGATCGTGGTCGTGCGATCCGTGGACGCCTTCGGCTCGGCCTCGCACCAGGTGGGCATCCCGATCTACGCCACCCAGCTGCAACCGGGTAATCCGGCGGGGTTCGTCGGCAACTTCTGGGCCGCGTGGGCGGTCGGCCTGTTGGCCGCCCACCAGCTGGTGAGCCGGATCTACAAGAGCGGACCCCGGCACGACGAGCGCGCGTTCGTGATCGGCACCGCCGTGATGTCGATGGCCTTCATCGCCGCGTTCTCCGGACTCACCCAACCCTGGGTGCTGCTCGTGGCCCTGGTCGCCGGCCTCGCCGACGGGTTCACCGAGATCACCTACACCACCAGGGTGCAGGCCGAGCCGGACCCGGCGCGCGGCATGTTCTTCGGCCGGACCGCGATGGCCGAGAACGCCGGCCTGGGGATCGGGCTGCTGTTCGCCGCGGGCCTGCTGGAGGTGTGGACGCCGCTGGCGGTGGCCGCGCTGCTGCACGGCGTGGTCATCGTGCTGGCCCTCGGGTACGTGATCCAGACCATCCGCAAGCCGGGCGACCGGGCGACGACGTCGAGCTGACAGGAGACCACCGTGCCGCGGACGCTGCTCGCCACCCTGCTGAGCCACCCGCTGGTGGCCGACGCCGCCCTGCTTGCCGCGACCACCGCCGAGGGCCGCTCCGTCCAGGTCGCGCATGTGGTGCCCACCCCGGGCACGGCCCCCGCACGGGTGCGCCGGATGGTGGCCGCGCTCGGCGCGGTCGGCGGCGAACCGCTGCTGGTCTCGGTGGTCTCGGCCATCCCGCGCGACCGCGACGGCGAGCCCGACGAGCGCGCGCTGCGGCAACTGCCGGTCCCGGCCTCGGTGACCGCGCCGGTCGCGCTGCCCGTCCCGGAGACCGGTCGGCGGCACCTCGGCGAGTTCGTCGACCTGCCGACCCCGTGGGTCACCGGATCGGTCGCCGGACCGCCGGCCCTGGTCGAGCCGGGCGCCGACCTCACCGGGCCGTCCTCGCTCACCGGCGCCAGCGGCCCACAGATCGCAGCCGAGGACCCGAAGACCCTGGTCGAGGCGCTGCTGGCCGCCGCCGAGCGGCACCCGGACCAGGGGGTGCACGTCGTGGAGCAGGGCACCACCCGGGTCCTGACCTACCCCGAGCTGCTCGAGCAGGCCACCCGCACCCTCGCCGGCCTGCGCGCCGCCGGCCTCGGCGTGGGCGACCCGGCGGTGCTGCACACGCCCTCGCTGGCCGAGCACGTCATCGGGCTGTGGGCCTGCCTGCTCGGCGGCATCCGCCCCGTGGCAGTGGCCCAGTCGGCCAGCTACGCCGAGCGCACGCCCGTGCTGGCCAAGCTGGAGAACGCCTGGCGCGACCTCGGCGAACCGGCGGTGCTCTCCGGCGGCGCGACCGTCGCCGGCCTGCGCGGGCACGCCCAGCGGTCGGGGCTGACGTCCATGCGGGTGCTCGACCTCGCCGAGTGCGCCGCCGGAGGCAGCGCCACCGACGGCAGCGCCACCGACGGCACCGACCTCCACCAGCCTGAGCCGGGCGCGGTGGCGATGCTGCAGCTGTCCTCGGGCAGCACCGGCAAGTCCAAGGTCATCCAGATCACCCACCACGGCTTGATCCGCTACACCCAGGCCGCCCGCCAGGTCAGCCGGATGGGAACCGGGGACGTGTTCGTCAACTGGTTGCCGCTCGACCATGTCGCCGGGCTGGTGATGTACCACCTCGGACCGGTGGTCCTGGGCTGTGACAACGTCCAGGTCCCCACCGCCGACGTGCTCGCCGACCCGCTGCGCTGGCTGGACCTGCTGCACTCCTACCGGGCCCAGCACAGCTGGTCGCCCAACTTCGGCTTCGGCCTGGTCGCCGACGCGCTCGCCACCGCCGACCCGGCCCGTACCTGGGACCTCACGCCGCTGGGCGCCCTGGTCAACGCGGGGGAGCAGTGCACCGAGCCGGTGATGCGCCGGTTCGTCGAGGCCACCGCCCGGTTCGGCGTCCGTCCGGACACCGTGCTGCTGGCCTGGGGGATGGCCGAGACGTGCACGGCCATCACCTACCAGGCCTACGGACCCGAGGCGGTGCAGCACGCCCGGCCGGCTCCTGACGGTGGGGTGGAGCTGCTGGCCGAGCCCGTCGAGGGCAGCTCCACCTTCCTCAGCATGGGCGCGCCCAGCCCCGGCTCGGAGTTCCGGATCGCGGCCTCCGATGGCAGGACGGTGCTGCCGGAGCTGCGGATCGGCCGGTTGCAGGGCCGGTCGGAGCGGGTGACCCCGGGCTACCTGAACAACCCGGACGCCAACGCCGAGGCGTTCCCGGACGGCGACTGGTTCGACACCGGTGACCTGGCGTTCGTGGCCGACGGGCGGGTGACCATCACCGGCCGGGTCAAGGAGATCATCATCATCAACGGCGTCCACCACTTCTGCCACGAGATCGAGGACGTGGTCGGCGCGCTGCCCGGGGTGCTGACCAGCTTCGCAGCGGCCTTCGGCGTGCCCACCGCGGACGGGAACGAGCGGCTGGCCGTGGTGTTCGTGCCCGTCGAGGGGCTGACCGTCGGGGGGCTGACCGTCGAGGGGCTGACCGGCGCGGTCGTCGGCGCGGTCCGGCGGCGGCTGGCCGAACGGTTCGGGTTGGCCTCGGTGCTGCTGGCGGCGGTGGATCGGGACGGCTTCGACAAGACCACCAGCGGCAAGATCCAGCGCACCGCCATGCGCGCCAGGCTGCTGCGCGGCGAGCTGGACGACGGCCTGCGCGCGGTCGAGCTGGCCGAGTCCGCGCCCACCACCCTCCCCGACGCCCTGCACCGTCCGGTGTGGACACCCCGGTCCTTTCCCGCGACCCGCGATCCTGGTCGGGTCCGGGTCTTCGGCGACCCCACCCTGGCCGCCGCGCTTGCCGCCGCGCTTCACGGCGCGCAGGCCCTGGAGCCCGGCGACCTCTGCGCTGACCTGATCGTCGTGGCACCGGCGGCCGAGGAGGAGCAGGCCTCGATCCCGGTCCTGGAGCTGGTGGCGGGGCTGGCCGCGGCAGGCTGGACCGGCGAGCTGGTCACCGTCGGGCACGGCGATCCCACGACCGCCCTCACCGCGGCCATCGCCGCCACCGCGAGCGTGGAACTGCCCGAGCTGCGCAGCTGGCACCTGGAGTTGCCCGACGCCAGCGCCGGAAAGAACGCAGCCCGGATCGCCGAGGCGCTGACCTTCCTCCACCGCGAGCCGGTGATCGCCTGGCAGGACCGCTGGGTGGTCCGCAGCCTGGAGCCTGCCGGCCGTGCGCCTGGCTCTTCGCGCGAGCGCTCGGCGTCCGTGCCCGGCGCCGGGCCGGCCGTCGAGCCGGGAAGTTGCTGGCTGGTGACCGGTGGCCTGGGCGGAGTCGGCCGGGCGGTGCTGCCCGGGCTCGGCATCCGGATGCTGGTGGTCGGGCGTGGTCCGGCCCGGGACCTGGCCGAGCTGGGGCCCGACGCCCGGTACGCCCGGGTGGACGTGGCCGATGCGGGCGCCCTCGAAGCTGCCGTCGCGGAGGCGGAGGCGGCCTGGGGTGAGCCGCTGGCCGGGGTGCTGCACCTGGCCGGGGTCTATGACTCGACGCAGCTTGTCGCCACCACCGCCGAGCTGTGGCGGGCGCACACCCGCGCCAAGGTGGCCGGGTCCAAGGCCGTGGCCGAGGTAGTGCGCCGGCGTCCGGGGAGCAGGTTGGTGGCCTTCTCCACCCTGCTGACCTGGTTCCCCGGCGTCGGCGCGGGTGGGTACGCCGCGGGCAACCGCTACCTCGAAGCTCTGGCGGAGCAGCTCGGCGCCGATCACCCGGTGCACACCCTGATCTGGGGCCTGTGGCGCTCGACCGGCATGAACGCCGGCCACGAGTACCGCGAGGCGGCCGTCCGGGGCAAGATGCTCAGCTTCACTCCCGCCGAGGGCGCGGCCATGTTCTCCGCAGCCCTGCGCCTGCCACCGGGCCCGGTGCTGCTCGGCGTCGACCGCGCCAACCCGGCCGCCCGCCGGATGCTGCCCCCGCAGCCACTGGAAGGCGCCGCGACGGCCTGCCGGGACGCGTTCGGTGTCGACATCCCGATCGCGCCGGCCCCGACGTCCGCGCCGGCCCCGACGTCCGCGCCGGCCGGCACCGAGCCCAAGCCGGCTGCTGGGTCGGCGCTTGCTGGATCGGTGGTTGCCGGATCGGCGCTTGCTGGCTCGCTGCGCAGGCTGGTCCGGGACGAACTGCGCCGGATCGTGCCCGGCGGCATCGACCCGCACACCCCGTTCTACCAGGCAGGCCTCGGGTCGTTGGGCATGGTGCGGCTGCACACCGCGCTCCAGTCCGCCCTCGGCCGCGAGTTCCCGCTGACGGCGCTGTTCTCCCACCCGACCGAGGTCGAGCTGAGCGCCCACCTGGGCGAGCTGACCGGCCAACGCCCCACCCAGACCCGCCGGAGCGAGGTGCGCGACCGCCGGATCGCCATCATCGGGATGGCCGCCCTGCTCCCGGGTGCTCCGACCCTGGAGCAGTACTGGGACAACCTGCTCGCGGGCGTCGTCAGCACGACCCGGTTCAGCCGCGAGGAGCTGCTCGCCGCGGGCCTGCCCGAGTCCCTCGTGGACGATCCCGCCTACGTCCCGGTCAGCGGCGCGCTCGAGGACATCGCGGCCTTCGACGCCGACCTGTTCGGCATCAGCCCCGCCGAAGCCGCCGTCACCGACCCGCAGCAGCGACTGTTCCTGCAGATCTGCCAGCAGGCCCTGGAACACGCCGGGTATGCCGGGGCAGCCGGCAGAACGGGCGTCTACGCGGGCTCCGGCATGGCGCTGTACTCCCTGCGCACCTACCTTCGCGAGAACCTGGGCGGCATCGACGCGGGCGACCAGCTGGCCGCACTGCACGCCGCGATCGGCAACGACCCGGACTTCCTCGCCACCCGCGTCGCCTACCGGCTCGGCCTCACCGGACCCGCGGTCACCGTCCGTACGGCCTGCTCCACCGCGCTGGTCGCCGTGCACACCGCCATCAACGCGCTGCTGGCCGGCGACGCCGACATGGCGCTGGCAGGCGCCGCCGCACTGCACGTGCCCCGGGTCGCGGGTTACCGGTACGAGCAGGGCTCGATCCTGTCCAGTACCGGGGCCTGCCGCGCGTTCGACGCGGCCGCCGACGGCACTGTCGGTGGCAACGGCGTCGCGGCCGTGCTGCTCAAGCCGCTGGAGGCAGCCCTCGCCGACGGCGACACCGTGCACGCGGTCATCCTCGGGTCCGCGATCAACAACGACGGCTCGGCGAAGCAGGGCTTCACCTGGCCCGGTGTCCCGGGCCAGGTCGCGGTGGTGCGAGGCGCGCTCGCCGCCGCCGGGATCGAACCGGGATCCGTCGGCTATGTCGAGGCCCACGGCACCGGCACCGCCCTCGGCGACCCGATCGAGATCGCGGCGCTCCGCGAGACCTTCGGCAACCGCTCCGATCCGTTGCTGGTGGGGTCGGTGAAATCCAACATCGGGCACCTCGACACCGCGGCGGGCATGGCCGGACTGCTCAAGGCGGTCCTCGCCCTGCGCACCGGGATCGTGCCGCCACAAGCCCACTTCGACTCGCCCAACCCCGAGCTGCGGCTGGGCGAAGACTGCATCACCGTGCCGAGGGTGGCCACGCCGTGGCCGGTGCCGGGGGTTCGCCGGGCCGGTGTGACCGCGCTGGGCGTGGGCGGCACGAACGCGCACCTGGTCCTGGAACAGGCCCCCGAGCAGGAATCGTCGGCGGTGTCGGCACCCTGGATCGTGCCGCTGTCCGCCCGCGGGCCGCAGGCCCTGGCCCAACTCGCCGAGTCCACCGCCGACGCCCTGTCCGGGGTCAACCCGGCCGACGTCCTCACCACGCTCGGCGCCGGCCGCAGGCGGCTGTCGCACCGGCTGGTGGCCTGGGGCGAGGACGCCGACGGAACCGCACGCGAACTGCGCGCGGGCGGCTCGGTCAGCGCAGTGGCGCGACGCAGCGGCCCGCTCGTGTTCGCCTTCGCGGGCCAAGGTGTGGACTGCGCCGGCGCCGGAACCTCACTGCTCGCCCACCCGGCTTCGGCCGCCGTGCTGCAGCGGCTGCTCGAGCAGCACCGCCGTGACTGGGGCGTGGACCTGCTGCCGCCACTGCTCGGCGAACCGCACCAGTGGACCACCCAGACCCTGCAACCGGCCCTGCTGGCCGTGCAGCTGGCGCAGGTGGCGCTGCTCGCCGAACTCGGCGTGCGGCCGGATGCCGTGGTCGGGCACAGCGCGGGGGAGTACGCGGCACTGGCCTGCGCCGGAGCGCTGTCCGACGAGGACGCCATGCACCTGGCCGCGGTGCGGGGAGCCTTGATGCAGACCGTGCCCGAGGGTGCCCTGCTGGCCGTGTTCGCCGACATCTCCCAGCTGCCCGGGCTCTCGGTGGCGGTGCGCAACGGGCCCGGGCACACCGTTTTCGGCGGCCCGCCCGAGGCGGTGGCCGAGGCGGAGCGGCAGCTCGCCGCACAAGGCGTGGAATGCAGGCGGCTCGCCGCCGACCGCGCCTTCCACACTCCGATGGTCGACCCCGTCCTCGAGGCCCTGGCCGGCCAGGCCGCCGCGCTGGACTGGAAGCCCCTGACACTGCCCGTCTACTCCGGGACCGGCGCCGTGCTGAGCGAGGGCACCGTGCCGGGCGCCGACCACGTCCGCACGCACACCCGCTCCACTGCCGACTTCCACGGCTGCGTGGACGAACTGGTCGCCGAAGGCCACACCACCTTCGTCGAGCTGGGGCCGTCCGGCGTGCTGACGGCGCTGGGCAGGCAGTGGACAGGCACGACCTGGCTGCCACTGCGCCGCCGCGGTGCCGACACCGTGACCCAGGGACTTGCCGCTCTGTTCTGCCACGGCATCGAGCTCGACTGGGCCGTGCTCGCCCCCGGTGGCCGGCGTGTCCCGCTGCCCACCTACCCGTTCCAGCCGACCCGGCACTGGATCGACCCCGTGGCTCCCGTCGCCTCGGTCCCCGTGCCCGCCGTGGCTCCCGTCGCCTCGGTCCCCGTGCCCGCCGTGGCTCCCGTTGCCTCGGTCGCCGTGCCCGCCGTGGCTCCCGTGGCCCCAGTGCCCGCCGTGGCTTCCGTGGCCCCAGTGCCCGCCGTGGCTCCCGTGGCTCCAGTGCCCGCCGTGGTTCCCGTCCCCGTGACCCAAGAGAGTGCAGTGGACATGCCAGCCGAGCAGACCGATGACCTGACCGAGCTGGTGCTCACCCGGGTGCGCGAGCTGACCGCGCACCACCTGGGCGACAAGCTGGACCGCGTCACCCCGCACGTACCGTTCTTCGACCTCGGCGCGGACTCGTTGCTGATGATCAACATGGTTCGCGAGCTGGAGGTCGCCTTCGGCGTGCGGGTGGCCATGCGGGAGCTGTTCGAGGAGGTGGACACGCCGGCCCGGCTCAGCGCCGTGGTCACCGAGCGGATGTCCGCTGCCAAGCGCGCCGAACTGGTCCCCGCGCCCCAGCCGGTGCCCGCGATGCCGGCATCGCAGCTCACGCCGGCACCCCAGCTCACGCCGCCATCCCAGCCGCTGTCTGCCGCACCGGCCGTCCAACCGGTTGCGGCGCCGCTCCCCGTCAGGGCCGTCGAGCCGCAGCCGGCGGCGGCGCCGAGCGGCGGGTACGAGGCCGTGGTTCGCGAGCAGTTGGCCCTGATGGGCCGGTTCTCCGACATCATGTCCGAGCAGCTGGCCGTGCTCGCCGGCAAGCCCGCCGCACCCCAGGCCGCGGCCCCCCGAGCAGTGCCGCAGCCCCAAGCAGTGCCGCAATCCCAAGCAGTGCCGCAGTCCCAAGCAGTGCCGCAGTCCGCGGAAGGCACCCAGTTCGGTCCCCGGCCGACCGCCTCCAAGACCGCCGGCATGACCGGCGGCAGGTTGGACGAGACCCAGCGCGCCCACCTCGACGACCTCATCGCCCGCTACACCGCGCGCACCAGGACCTCCAAGCAGCTCGCCCAGCGTTACCGGCGGCCGCTGGCTGACAGCCGGGCCGTGGTCGGCTTCCGCAGCGTCACCAAGGAACTGCTCTACCCGCTGGCCGCGCGCCGGGCCCGGGGCGCGTACCTGGAGGACGTCGACGGCAACACCTACGTCGACATCACCATGGGCTTCGGTGCGCTGATGTTCGGACACGAGCCAGACTTCGTCACCGAGGCGGTGGCCGCCTACCAGGCCGATGGCATGCGCCTGGGCCCGCGCGGCCCGGAGGCGGGCGAGGCCGCCGAGCTACTCGCCGGGCTGACCGGCCTGGACCGGGTCGCCTTCGCCACCTCCGGCACCGAGGCCAACTCGGCGGCCTTCCGGCTGGCCCGCGCGCACACCGGCCGGACCAAGATCGTCACCTTCGACGGCTCGTACCACGGGCACTTCGACCCGGTGCTCGGCAGGCCGGTGTCGGGCAGCGACGGGCCGCGGACCGTACCGGTGTCGGCGGGCGTGCCGCAGTCGGCGGTCGCGGAGTCGATGGTGCTCGGCTACGGCGACGAGGCCAGCCTGGAGGTGATCCGCAGGCACGCGGGTGAGATCGCAGCCGTCGTGCTGGAAGCCGTGCCCAGCCGCTACCCGAACCGGCAGCCGGTCGAGTTCGTGCGTGAGCTGCGGCGGCTGTGCGACGAGACCGGCATCGTGCTGATGTTCGACGAGATGCTCACCGGGTTCCGCCCGCACCCGCAGGGCGCCCAGGGGATCTTCGGGGTCCGGGCCGACCTGGCCACCTACGGCAAGCTGATCGGCGGCGGCTACCCGATCGGCGCCATCGCCGGCCGCGCCGAGATCATGGACTGGATCGACGGCGGCCACTGGCAGTACGGCGACGACAGCGTCCCCCAGGGCGAGACGACCTTCTTCGGCGGCACCTACATCCAGCACCCGCTGGCCATGGTCGCGGCCAAGGCCGTGCTGAGGCACCTGCGCGATCAGGGGCCGGGCCTGCAACGTGGCGTGACCGCCCGCACCGAGCGGCTGGCGACGACGCTCAACGACTTCTTCGCGGCCGAGGAACTGCCGCTGTCGATGGAGCGGTTCGGGTCGCTGTTCCGGTTCGCTCATCGCGGCAACCTGGAGCTGCTGTTCCACCACCTGGTGATGGAAGGCGTGCACGTCTGGGAGTGGCGCAACTTCTTCCTGTCCACCGCCCACACCGACGCCGACGTCGACTTCATCGCCGACGCCGTCCGCAACTCGGTGGACGACCTGCGCCGCGGCGGGTTCCTGTCCGGCCAGCCCGGCGTGGCGCGAAGGCCCCGGCGCACGCTGCCGAGAATCCCCGCCGTCGTGGCCAAGACAGCCAGGACAGCGGTGGTGGAGGCGACCTCGACCGACGTCGGCCCGACGACCCCGGACTTCAGCCTGTACTTCTTCGGCGACTACCCGCAGGGCCCGGAGGGCGACCAGCACGGTGGTGACAAGTACGCGGCCATCCTGTCCGCCGCCCGGTTCGCCGACCGCAGTGGGCTGCACGCGGTGTGGCTGCCCGAACGCCACTTCGACTCCTTCGGCGGGGTGTTCCCCAACCCGTCGGTGCTCGCCGCCGCGATCGCCGCCCAGACCAGCCGGGTCCGGCTGCACTCGGGCAGCGTGGTGCTGCCGCTGCACGACCCGATCCGGGTCGCCGAGGAGTGGTCGGTGGTGGACAACCTCTCCGGTGGGCGGGTGTCGATCGGCGTGGCCAGCGGCTGGCACGCACGGGACTTCGTGCTGGCACCGCAGGTGTACGGCAAGCACCGGGAGGCGATGTACGAGGGCGTGGAGACGATCCGCGCGCTGTGGCGCGGCGAGCCGGTGACCAGGACGGCAGGCAACGGCGAGCAGGTCGAGGTCAAGCTGTACCCGACGCCGGTCCAGACGGAACCGGACTTCTACACCGCGATCGTCGGCAATCCCGAGAGTTACCGGCAGGCCGCGCGCAGCGGGTTCGGCGTCATCACCAACCTCATGGTGCAGAGCGTGGACCAGCTGGGGGAGAACATCGCCCTCTACCGGCGCACCCGGGCCGAAGCCGGCCTGGACCCGGCCGGTGGGCGGGTCGTGTTGCTGCTGCACACCTACCTCGGCGAGGACACCGAGCACACCCGCGCGGAGGCGTTCGGCCCGTTCTGCGACTACCTGCGCTCGTCGCTGTCGCTGTTCGGGCAGGTGACCAACAGCCTCGGCTTCTCCATCGACATGGAGAACACCGACCCCGAGGACCTGGAGTACCTGCTCTCCAAGGCGTACCAGCGCTACTGCGCCGACCGCGCCCTGATCGGCACCCCGGACGACGCCGAGCAGATCACGCGCAGGCTGGCCGCTCTCGGCGTGGACGAGGTGGCTTGCTTCATCGACTTCGGGGTCGCGCCCGCGCGGGTCACCGCCGCGCTGCCCCACATCGACCGGCTGCGTTCCCGGTTCAGCGACGGCCGGGCCACCGCCGACCGGTCCAACGGCGACCAGCTCGACGTCCGGGACGCCAGCCCGACCGAGCAGCAGATGTGGTACGCCGACCAGGCGTTCCCCGGTCGCCCCAACTACACCGAGTCCCTGGTCGTGGCGCTGGAGGGCGACCTCGACATCGCGGCGTTGCGGGCGGCGCTGAGCGCGGTCGCCACCCGCCACGACGGCCTTCGCTCGACCTTCCACGACATCGACGGCGTGCTGAAGCGGGTCGTCGCAGCCCCGTCCGAGCTGCCGCTGCCGGTGTACGAAGACCCGGGAGCCGATGTCGAGGAGGCCGCCCGCCGGTGGATGGCGCGCGAGACCGCCACCCCGTTCGACCTGGCCACCGGCCCGCTGTTCGCGCCCTATCTGGTCCGCCTGAACGAGCAGCGGTA
>NZ_DASVQG010000040.1:0-8494 GCF_036389215.1 Jatrophihabitans sp. | reverse complement strand
GGTGACGGTGCTGACCCAGCTCAAGGACCTCGGCGTCGCGCTGGCCCTGGACGACTTCGGGGTGGGTTACTCCTCGCTCGGGCAGCTGGTCAACTTTCCGCTGGACATCGTCAAGGTCGACAAGTCCTTCGTGGACCGGCTCAACGGCGAGCTCAGCGGGGCGGCGCTGCTGCGGGCGGTATTGCAGGTAGCCGAGGCGCTGTCGCTGGAGACCACCATCGAGGGCATCGAGGACGAGCACCAGCTGCAGCAGGTCCGGGCGCTGGGCTGCGCCCGGGCGCAGGGCTACCTGCTGTCCCGGCCGCTGGATGTCCAGGCCGCCTCGGACCTGCTCGCCGGGCGGACCGCACCGGCCCGCGCCGCCGTCGGGCGGCATTCGATAATGCAGGGGTGAGCGCTTCTTCCACCCGCCTGTCCATTTCCGCGGTCGGCTACGACCATCCCGACGCCCAGCGGCTGATCGCCGAGGTGCAGGAGGAGTACGTCCAGCGCTACGGCGGCCCGGACGCGTCCCCCATGGATCCGCTGGAGTTCCGGCCGCCGCAGGGACTCTTCCTGGTCGGCTACCTCGGCCGCGAACCGGTCGCGATGGGCGGCTGGCGCAGGCATGACGACGGGCACCCGCAGACGTCCTGGGCGGCACCGGTGGCCGAGGTGAAGCGGATGTACGTGACGGCCGGCGAACGCGGGCGCGGCTACGCCCGGGCGATGCTGGCCCGCCTGGAGGACACCGCCCGTGAGGCCGGTGCCCGCTGGCTGCTGCTGGAGACCGGCAGCCGCCAGCCCGAGGCGGTCGCGCTGTACCAGTCCTGCGGCTACCAGCCGGTCCCGCCGTTCGGCCACTACGCCGACAGGCCGCTGGCGATCCACCTCGGCAAGGACCTGCTCACAGCGCAAGCTCGGCACGCAGCGGCAGGCTAGCCACGTGCGGCCCGGCCTCGACGGTGAAGCCGCCCGGCTCCAGCGCCCAGCCGTCCTGCTGCCAGTGCTCGAAGGCGCGCCGGGGCAGCGCGATGCTGACCGTCACCGTCTCACCGGCAGGGACCTCGACGCCGGCGAAGCCGGCCAGCCAGCGCACCGGGCGGTCATGGGCGGACTCCGGCCGGGACAGGTAGACCTGCACCACCTCGCGGCCGGCCCGCTGACCGGTGTTGCGCAGCCGGACCGACACCTCGGCGGCGCAGTCCGGGTCCCCGGCGCCCGGGCGGGCCACCGCCAGCGACTCGTACTCGAAGCTGGTGTAACCGAGCCCGAACCCGAACGGGTAGGCAGGCTCGGTGCCCGCGCGCAGCCAGGCCCGGTAGCCGATGTGGATGCCCTCGTCGTAGCGCAGCACGCCGTCGACCGGTTGCACGTCGATCACCGGCACGTCGGCCTCCTCGCCCGGCCAGGTGGTCGGCAACCGGCCGCCCGGCTCGACCGCGCCGCTGAGCACGTCCGCCAGCGCCCGGCCGAACTCCTGGCCGCCGAACCAGGTGAGCAGCACCGCCTGCACCTCCGAGCGCCAGGGCATGGCGACCGGCGAGCCGGAGTTCACCACGACCACGGTGCGTGGATTGGCCGCCGCCACCGCCCGGACCAGGTCGTCCTGCCGGCCCGGCAGCGCCAGCGAGGTGCGGTCGAATCCCTCCGACTCCACCTCGGAGTTGGTGCCGACCACCACGACCGCCACCTCGGCCTCGCGGGCCGCCTCGGCGGCTTCGGCGATCAGGGCGTCCTCCGATGCCACCGCGGGGCGGGACCCGAGCGTGATGCCGAGGGTGCCGGGCAGCCGGGACCTGCCGCTCAGCGAGTGTTCCAGCCGCAGCCGGTAGCTGCGGCCGGCCTGCAGGTCGACCACGGTGGTGCTGGCCGGCGGTGAGAGCACCGCGGTGGCCGGGTCGTGGCCCGCGACGTCGTTCTCGGCCGCCAGCACGTTGGTGCCGTCGATCGACAGCACGGTCAGCCCGACCACGGCGAAGCCCAGCTCGACCGGCCCGCTGACCGGAGGGCGGTAGTCGGTGGTGATCTCCAGGGTGTCCAGGTCACCCTCGGGCGCGTTGCCCAGCCACACCAGCGCGCTGGCGAACCTGACCTCGTCGAGCACCACGTTGCCGGCGGTGTCGCGGAAGCGCACCCGCAGCCCGGCCGAGCCGGTCTCGGGATCGGTGAGGCAGTCCAGCGGCAGCTCCGCGATGCCCGACTGGACGACGGCACCGAGGTGATAGCTCACCACGGTGGCCGGCAGCGCCTGGCGCAGCCCGGTCAGCGGGGAGATGACCTCGCTCGGGACCACCGTCGCGCTGCCGCCGCCCTGGGTGCGGGGCAACTCGGCATTCTGGCCGCTGACGGCGATGCTGGCCGGCGCCCGCAACGGCAGCAGGCCACCGGCGTTGCGTACCAGCACGATGCCCCGGGCCTCCACCTCCCGGGCGAAGCCGGCATCGATGATGGGCCTGGGCCGGTCGTCGGGTTCAGCGTCCAGCGCGCCGACCCGGACGGCCAGCAGCAGCAGCCGGCGCACCTTCTCCTCGATCGCCTCGGCCGGCACCTCACCGGCCCGGACGGCGGCCACCAGGGCCTCGCCCCAGGGCCCGTTCGGGCCGGGCATCGCCAGGTCCTGCCGGGCCTTGGCCGCCGCCAGTGACCGGACCGCGGTCCAGTCCGAGATGACCACCCCGTCAAAGCCCCACTCCTGGCACAGCGGGCTGCGCAGCAGGTCGTTCTCCGACATGGTGACGCCCCGGACGGCGTTGTAGGACGACATCACCGTCCAGGCGCCGCCGTCGCGGACCGCCCGCTCGAAGGGTGCCAGGTACACCTCGTGCAGCGCCTGGTCACTGACCTCCACCGAGGCGGTGAACCGCTCGGTCTCGAAATCGTTGGCGATGTAATGCTTCGGGCAGGCAGCGATGCCGGCCGACTGCACTCCCCGGACGAAGGCGGTGCCGATCTCGGCAGTGAGCAGCGGATCCTCGGAGTACGCCTCGAAGTGCCGGCCGCCGAGCGGGCTGCGGTGCAGGTTGATGGTCGGGCCGAGGACGACGTCGACGCCCTTGCGGATCGCCTCGGCGGCGGCGATCTGGCCGTAGCGATAAGCCAGTTCCGGATCCCAGGCCGCGCTGAGCGCGGTTGCCGACGGCAGGTTGAGCGAGGGGTCCCGCTCGTCCCAGATCTGGCCGCGGACGCCGGACGGGCCGTCGGAGAGCACCATGGACCGAAGGCCCGCGGCCGGTTCGGCGTGGGTGCTCCACATGTCCGCCCCGGTGAGCAGGCGCACCTGTTGCTCCAGCGTCAGGCTGTGCGCGATCTCGGCGACCTGCTCGGCCAGCGCTGCCGGATCGGTACCGATCATGCTCTTCGTGTCGCTTCTGGTCATAGCCGTGCCGCCCTTCCCCGTGGGTACTTCCGATGCTAGTTCGATTCGTGCCTTGCCCGGGCAGAGGCGTATCGCCGGCCGGGCGGCAGCTAATACGCTCACCGAGCAGGCCGACCGGCGCAGTGCGTTCGCCCGGCGCTGAGACGATGGCGAGGCGCGCGGCGGTTGTGCACGACGTGAGGGGCCACAGGCCCAGGAAGGCAGGTCGGTGTGGACGCGGCAGTCGATCCGGATCGCCAGGAATGGGACGTCATCGTGGTCGGGGGTGGGCCGCCCGGTGAGAACGTCGCGCAGTACGCGACCCAGTTCTCCGGCCTGCGGGCGGTGATCGTCGAGTCCGAGCTGCTCGGGGGTGAGTGCTCCTACTGGGCGTGCATGCCGAGCAAGGCGCTGCTGCGCCCGGTGGAGGTGCTCTCGACCGGGCGCAACCTGCCCGGGGTGCGGGAGATCGTCGGTGAGCGGCGGCTCGACGTGGCCGCGGTGCTGGCCCGTCGGGACGCGGTGGTCAACCGGCTCGACGACGGTTCCCAGGTCGACTGGGCGATCGGGGCGGGCATCGACGTCGTGCGCGGCTACGGCAGGTTGTCAGGCGAGCGCGAGGTGACGGTAACCGGTCCGGACGGCGCCGAGCGGGTGCTGACCGCCCGGCACGCCGTGGTGCTGGACACCGGCAGCTCCGCGGCGATCCCGCCGGTGCCGGGGCTGGCCGAGGCCCGGCCGTGGACCTCGCGCGATGTGACCAACATGCATGAGGTGCCCCGCCGGATGGTGGTGGTCGGTGGCGGCGTGGTGGCCTGCGAGTCGGTGACCTGGCTGCACGGGCTGGGTGTCGAGGAGATCACCGTGATCGAGGACGCGCCCAGGCTGCTGGCCCGCAACGAGCCGTTCGCCGGCGAGATCATCGCCGAGCAGTTCCGGGCGGCCGGCATCACGGTCCGGACCGGTACCAAGGTCACCTCGGCGCAGCGGGCCGAGGTCAACGACGCCCCGGTGGGGCATCAGCACGGCGGCGAGGTGAGCGTCACCCTCGACACCGGCGAGCAGATCACCGCCGACGAGGTGCTGGTGGCGGCCGGGCGCCGCCCGCACAGCGACGACATCGGCCTGGAGACGGTGGGCCTGAAGTCCGGTGGCTACCTGAGCGTCGATGACCAGTTGTGCGTCGAAGGGGTCGAGGGAAACTGGCTGTACGCGATCGGAGACCTGTGCGGCCGGGCGCTGCTGACCCACATGGGCAAGTACCAGGCCCGGATCGCCGGTGAGGTGATCGCTGCCCGGGCCGCCGGGCAGCCGCTGGACACCGACCCGTTCGGCCGGCATGCCGATGTCGCCGATCACGACCAGGTGCCGCAGGTGACCTTCACCGATCCCGAGATCGGTTCGGTCGGCCTGAGCGAGCAGCAGGCCCGCGACCGGGGCCTGGACATCGAGACGGTCGAGCACGATCTGGCGGCGCTGGCCGGCACGTACCTGCTGCGGGAGAACTACGTCGGCCGGGCCAAACTGGTGATCGACCGGCAGCGCGATGTGGTGGTCGGCGCCACCTTCGTCGGTACCGGCGTCGCGGAGCTGACCCATTCCGCGACCATGGCGGTGGTGGCCCAGATCCCGGTGCCGGTGCTGCGGCACGTGGTGCCCTCCTACCCGACGGTCAGCGAGGTCTGGCTACGGCTGCTCGAGGAGCTGGGCAGGCGCCGGCAGGGCTGACAGCTGGCTCTCGGCGCGCCGCCCTGACCAGCGCCGAGGCACGCGCACCGAGCTAGTCGATCCACGAGCGCCTCGCACTGTCCCAACTCGTCGTCGGTGATGCCCCCTCAGCGAGCCTGTCGGCGAAGGCGACGGCTGCGTTCACCACAGTTGAGAAGTCCTCCGGGAGGCTCATACGGTCCGGCCCCAGCCCGGTGCGGTAGGCGGCGTACGTTCTGCTCCGCAAATTGACGATGCCGCCTGTGACGGTTGACAGCGCAACGAGGTCGGCTCGTCGATGGTTCATCGTGGCGAGCAATGCCTTACGAACCGCGCCGTGCGTGAGATCTCGATTACCCGTCAACGTGTAGACGTCTGCGTAGTCCCGTACCCGGGTGTTCGCCGCGCCCAGGGTGATGGCAGTAGCGATCTTCTCGGCCAGGACGGTCTCGATCGGGTAGCCCAGGATGCTGATCGCCGGCCCGCCTGGCCGCAGTGCGGGCAACCCAATGGTCTGCGGTGCCGGGACGATCGGATCACCGAAGTTCACGTCCAGACGGAGTTTGACCGTCGCCGATGCGATAGCGCAGTTCATTGCGATGCGTAGGCCGGAGTAGAGGTCCTCGCCTCGTATCACTCGACAGGTCACGGTCCCCAGATCGAACTCGACACCGTCATCGGGCACGGGGTGACCAGCCACGGCCGTGACTCGGGAAACGGTCGTCGCTTCATGGCGAAGTCACGAGCCTGTACGTCCACGTCTGCCGTCGGCCGACGCGCGTCGAACGCTGCCAGCAGCATCCCGCCTTTGAGGACGAACTGATCGCGGTACGGCGAGGCGCTCAGCCGAGCCAGCCACCGCTCGACGACGTACAGCGTCAGTAGCTCCTGCGTGCCGCGGCCCTCGGCTCGGGCCCGACTTTGCAGGTCGAGGTAGGCACGCCCGGCTGCCGTTCCTCTCGGCGGTCGGCTCATTGCGCCATGGCGACGTCGAGTGCTCGCTGCATGGGCCCACGCACGGCCAATACGGATGCCAGCCTCAGCAACTCTGTCGGACGGGCATCATGACGACGCAGGTATCGCTGCAGTGCGCTGTAGGCCAGGTCATCACCCAACCGACCGCGAAGACGCATCAGGTCGACCACTGTTCGCGTCGCGTCGTAGATTCGAACCCATTCCTCAGGTGCTGCCTCGACACGCGACATACCAAGCTCGAACGTCGCGGCATCGAAGCGGAACACCTCTGTCGGTGGATAGGCAATCCGGGGTGGGCGGTGCTGTGATGGCACCGCGATCTGCACCGCCGCGGAGATCTCATCACTCAGGTCATGAAGTGCCGCGGCCGAACGGCAAACACACGATTGCTGCCGGGGATCGGTAGGCCACCGCCAGCAGATCCGGATAGCTTGCTGGAGGTGCGTCCGCACGCCGGAACACCCCACGGGATAGCTCGATGACCTGACCGTCATCGCGCCAGGCATACAGATTCCGAGGATGCACCCCACGGGACAAGGCCGCCGCAGTAGTGAAGGTAGGGGGAAGCAACCCGGTACGCATGATAGGAATGTAACACCGTTTTTACCTATGGTGTAACACTTCTATCCACCAGCTGGCAAAGGGGTCATCCCGGCGTCGTCCTCGTCGTATCTGCTCGATGGTCTCCCTGTGGTGGTACTGGATCGAGACCGGGAAGCGCGCGGAGGGTCAACGTACCGGCAGGGTGAGCACCTGGCTGGTCGAGCCGGTGCTGACCGTCACCGGAGTCGCCAGCTGGCCACCGCGGTAGTTGGTGTCGCCACCGGCGAGGTAGAGGGCGATCCGGTGGCCGGCGTCGAAGCGGTGCGCGATGCCCGGCAGGGTGATGTGCACGCTCCTGGTGACGTCGGAGATCCGGGTAGGGGCCACCAGGCCGTTGATCAGCCGTGCCGTCCCGTCCGGGCCGATGTCGTAGAGCTTGGCGAACAGGACGAGCTGGCCGCCGGGGCCGCTGGCCTGGCTGAGTTCGGCCGTCGGGGCCGAGAGCTGGACGTCCAGGGTGGGCGTGCCCACCACGGTGACCGGCGTGCTCAGCGGCGCGCCGGTCCAGGACGCGAACGTCCCGGGCAGGTTCACGTCCGGATTGTCCAGCGGCACGTCGACCCGGGAGCCGACGACGTCGAGGTTGCCCAGGGTGCTCGGGGCCCCGGCCGCCGGCGTGGTGAACGACTGCGACCCCGGCCGCACCCCGTCGCTGACGAGGTCGGCGCCGGACAGGTAGAGCCGTCGCGGCTTGCCCACCGGGTAGCTGGAGGCGGTTGCCACCGTGCCCGACCAGTCCTGGTAGTAGGCGAAGCCGGGGCCGGTGCTGACGTCGCTGCCCTTGAGGTAGTGATCGAACCAGGCCTGGATCCGGGCCGACTCATAGGCTGCGCCGGCTGCCGAGGGAGTGCCGCCGGAGTGGCCGTTGTAGCGCCACATCAGCGCCACCGGCGTGTGCTGGCGGCGCAGCGCCTGGTAGGTGGCGATCGACTCGTTGAGGGTGAACAGGGTGTCCACCTCGCCCTGGTCCAGCAGCACCGGAACGGTGATCCGGGGCAGGTAGCTGGCGACCGAGGCGTGCCGGAGGGTGGCGGCATCGCCCGGTTGCAGGTAACCGGTGCTGCCTGCGGTGACCAGCGCCGGGCAGACGAACTCGGCGAAGTTGGGACAGCCGACCATGCGCTGCGGGTCCTGCAGGGCGTACTCGGCGCCGTCGAAGATGCCGATCGCAGAGAAGGCGCCGGCCCAGGACAGCTTGGTGGCGCCGGGCGTGCTGGTACCGGGAGTGTCGGCCCCGGCGTGGTTCGGCCCGAGGGAGTAGCTCAGGTCGTTCCAGGTGATCTGCGGGTTGAGGACGTCGACCCGGGCGTCGACCGAGGCGACCGCGAACTGGATCTGCCCGCCGTAGGAGCCGCCCCACATCCCCACCCGCGGGTCGTACTGCCGGGCGATGCCGTGGTGGTCCACCGCGTCGTGCAGCACGTAGTCCGGCGCCGGGACCGGATCGGTGTGCGCGGCGTCGGTGAAGGCGATTCCGGGCGCGCCGCCGAGGAAGCTCACCAGCTGGCTGCCGGCCACGCCGTCGTAGTCCGGGTCGTCCAGGGTGATCTTGCACCCGGAGCCGCCGAAGCCCAGCCCGGAGTAGGAGAGCACCGCGTAGCCGAGGGCCGCGTACTGCTGGGCGAACGGGGTCTGGTCGGCGGCCGAGCCGCCGAAGCCGTTGGTGGTGAGGATGGCCGGCACCGGCTGCTGCGCCGAGGCGCCGTCCGGGGTGTAGAGATCGCCGGCGATGTCACACCGGCGCTGGTCGCCGGCCGGGCCGGTGGTCACCGAGAAGTGCAGTGACTGGGTCCGGTATCCGGGCCCGGCGGCGCCGGCCGTCCCGGCTCCGACGGCAACCGTTGAGCTGACAGCCAGCACTGCGGCAGCGGT
>NZ_DASVQG010000039.1:0-2816 GCF_036389215.1 Jatrophihabitans sp. | reverse complement strand
TGACCGGCGCGGCAGCGACCGTCGACATCACCACCCCGACCGCCTACTGGCTGTCCCGGCGCGACATCGGCTGGGCGCTCGGCGCGTCGGCCGCCCAGCGCAGCTACCGGCTGTACTACGCACCCAACGGCGGGCTGGGCGTCGACGAGACGGGCGTCACCGGCGGCAACTACCTCCCGTTGGCGTACAACCCGAACGGACTGCCGGCCACCGTCAAGCAGAAGTTCCCGGCCCAGGCCGCGCTTGGCGCCCTGCGGATCCCGGACCAGTACCTCGGGCTGCTGCCGGCCATTCTCACCGGACAGGTGGCGGTGGCCGCCTTCGATGCCAGCGGCGTCCTGGTCGACGGCGCCGGCCTGCAGATTCCCGGCGTTCTCGACGACCTGTACGCCGGTGCCGCCAAGCGCACCCTCGGCATCAGCTGGAAGCGCACCGGCCGGCCGGTGCTGAGCCTGTGGGCCCCGACCGCGCAGCACGTCACCGTCAACGTGTACTCCGATGCCACCAGCGCCTCACCCATCGCGCGGATAGCGCTGTTCCGCAGCCGTGACGGGGTGTGGAGCGTGACCGGTCCGCGTGCCTGGAAGGGCGACTACTACCTCTACGACGTCACCGTCTACGTTCCGGAGACCGGCAAGGTCGAGCACAACCTGGTCACCGACCCCTACAGCGTCGGCCTGTCCGCCAACTCGACCCGCAGCCTGCTGGTCAACCTCAACGACCGTGGCCTGAAGCCGGCCGGCTGGTCACGCCTTGCCAAGCCGCCGCTGCCCAAGCCTGAGAACCAGTCGATCACCGAGCTGCACGTCCGCGACTTCTCGGTCAGCGACCCGACCGTCCCGGCGGCGCACCGGGGTACCTTCCAGGCGTTCAGCGACACCTCCAGCAACGCCGTCCGGCACCTCACCGCGCTGGCGAGGGCGGGCCTGACGACCGTGCACCTGCTGCCATCGTTCGACTTCGCCAGCCGTTCGGTCAACGAGGACAAGTCCACGTGGCAGAGCCCGCCGTGCGACCTGGCGTCCTACCCGCCTGACAGCGACCAGCAGCAGGCCTGCACCACGTCGGTCGCGGACACCGACGGCTACAACTGGGGTTACGACCCGATGCATTACACGACTCCCGAAGGCTCCTACGCCACCGACCCGAACGGCGCCGCGCGCACCCTGCAATTCCGCACCATGGTCGCCGCGCTGAACCGCCATCACCTCAGGGTCGTGATGGATGTCGTCTACAACCACACCGCTGACGCCGGGCAGGCCGGCGCCAACGACCTCGACCGGATCGTGCCGGGCTACTACCACCGCCTGGACCAGTCCGGCCACGTCTACACCTCCACCTGCTGCCCCAACACCGCGACCGAGCACACCATGATGGGCAAGCTGGTCGTCGACTCGGTGGTCACCTGGGCCAAGGAGTACAAGGTCGACGGGTTCCGCTTCGACCTGATGGGCCATCACCCCAAGCAGAATCTCCTCGACGTGCGCGCGGCGCTGAACCGGCTGACGCCGGCCAAGGACGGCGTCAACGGCCGCAAGATCTACGTCTACGGCGAAGGCTGGGACTTCGGGGAGGTGGCCGGCAACGCGCTGTTCGTCAATGCCACCCAGGTGAACATGGCCGGCACCGGCATCGGCACCTTCAACGACCGGTTGCGAGACGCCGTCCGCGGCGGTGGCCCGTTCGACACCAATCCCCGGATCCAGGGATTCGGGAGCGGGCAGTACACCGACCCCAACGGCGACCCGGTCAACGGCGACGCCGCTGCCCAGAGGGCGACCCTGCTGCACGACGAGGACCTGATCAAGGTCGGCCTCACCGGCAACCTCGCGGACTACACCCTGATCAACGCCGCCGGCAGTCGGGTCAAGGGTTCGGCCGTCGACTACAACGGCCAGCCGGCGGGGTACACCGCCGATCCACAGGAGGCCATCACCTACGTCGACGCCCACGACGGCCAGACCCTCTACGACGCGCTGGCGTTGAAGCTGCCGCAATCCACCACGATGGCCGACCGGATCCGGATGCAGACCCTGTCGCTGGCCACCACCGCGCTGTCCCAGGGGGTCTCGTTCTGGCAGGCCGGCACCGAGAACCTGCGGAGCAAGTCCTTCGACAGCAACAGCTACAACTCCGGTGACTGGTTCAACGTCCTCGATCTGTCCTACAACACCAATGGATTCGGTCGTGGGCTGCCGCCGGCCGCCTCGAACTCCGGCATGTGGCCCTACGAGAAGCCGCTGCTGGCCGACCCGGCGCTCAAGCCCGCCAGGCCGGACATCCTTTCGGCGTTGGGTCAATCGGAAACGCTGCTGAAGCTGCGCAGGAGCACTCCGCTGTTCCACCTCGGCACCGCGGCGTTGATCGAGCAGAAGCTGAGCTTCCCGAACAGCGGGCCGAGTTCGACGCCGGGCGTGATCACCATGCGCATCGATGACACCGTCGGCAAGAACGTCGATCACCACCTCGCCGGGCTGGTCGTGGTGTTCAACGCCACCCCGAACGCCACCACCCAGACGGTGGCCGGGCTGGCGGGCCGGCGCTACGTCCTGGATCCCCTCCAGGCCCGCGGCTCCGATCCGATCGTGCGAACCGCCGGCTTCGACAGGGCCACCGGGACGTTCACCGTGCCCGGCCGGACCGTCGCGGTCTTCGTCGCCCGCGAACACTGATCAGTCCGCGAGGCGTCACCGGCCGGGCAGGGTCGCACCCAGCCCGCGAGCGCCTGCTGCTGGACGTCGTCGCGCAGCCCACCCGCGGAAGCGCCGGCCGTCGAGCGTCAGGCCGGCACAGCTGAGGGCCGTCGACCACCGCGG
>NZ_DASVQG010000038.1:0-3011 GCF_036389215.1 Jatrophihabitans sp. | reverse complement strand
AACCAGTGAGTCTCGATTCCACCAGGTCCCGGATAGTGCCCAAGCCACCAAGAGATCGCACCGGCGCGATCAGCCACCTCCCAACCATGTTCGCCCCGCACCACCAAGCCTCGGTCGACGAGCCGGTTGAGCGCCTTTGAGACCGCCGCCTGACCGACGCGGGCAAACTCGGCGATCTCGTCCTGTCTGGCTCGGCCCTCGAGGGCGAACAGGACGCGCACAACGGAGAACACGCCCCGGCCCGGCCGGCCCGGGGACCGCCTCGGCGCCTGCGCCGGGCCGGCCGAGCCCAATCGCAATGTTCGCTGCGCGAGTCGAAGCTTGCCGGTTCCTTCGTCGGTCACCACAGACCAGCCGGCTGCCCAGGCGCGTTCAAGCGCTTCGACCGTGATGCTGTGGGCGACTAGAAGGGCGTCGCGCTCGGGCGCAGGTTTGATGTCGCGGGTCCGAGCCACACGTGGAATGGTCAGGACGAAGAAGATCTCCGAGTGGTCGTCGTCGGTCAGTCGTACGTGCTCCCTGTCGATGGGCAGCACCGCGACGCCGTTTTCTTCAAGCACCGTGATCCACACCGGATCAGCATATTCCAAACACCGATCTGAAATCGTTATTTGGAATGTTCCCAAGGCAGCGTCATTTGCCGTGGGCCGAGCTCGGCTGCCTGGTCGAGTGCCTGGTCGAGCGTAGGGCAGGCAGCGCTTTGACCCCGAACCGCGGGCACGGCGGATCTCCTCTGGGTGTACGGGGTGCACCGGCTCCCGGCTGCGAGGGCGGTCTGCCCACCCGTGGCTGCCAGCACCCGGCCGGGCTGGGAGAATACCGGTGTGATCGAATCGAACGCCAGCTACCGCTCTGGCTTCTGCGCGTTCGTCGGGCGGCCCAATGCCGGCAAGTCCACCCTGACCAACGCGCTGGTCGGCTCCAAGATCGTGATTACCAGCGACAAGCCGCAGACCACCCGCCGGGCCGTTCGGGGAGTGCTCAGCCGGCCGGACGGCCAGCTCGTGATCGTCGACACCCCGGGCCTGCACCGGCCCCGCACGCTGCTGGGCCAGCGGCTCAACGACGTGGTGCACGAGACGCTGGCCGAGGTGGACGTGGTGGGTTTCTGCGTGCCGGCGAACGAGAAGATCGGCCCCGGTGACCGATTCATCGCCACCCAACTGCAGGCCCTGAAGGCCCCGGCGTTCGCGATCGTCACCAAGACAGACACCGTCGGCAGGCAGCGGGTCGCGGAGCAGTTGCTGGCGGTCAGCCGGCTCGGTGAGTTCGTCGAGGTGGTGCCGGTGTCCGCCCGCGCCGGTGACCAGGTCCAGCTGCTGGCCGACCTGCTGATCTCGCGGCTGCCCGCCGGCCCGCAGCTCTATCCCGATACCGTCACCTCCGATGAGAGCGAGCAGAGCCGGATAGCCGAGCTGATCCGCGAGGCGGCGCTGGCCGACGTCCGTGACGAGCTGCCGCACTCGATCGCGGTCACCGTGGAGGAGATGAATCCCCGGGAGGGCGGCTCGGCCGACGGCCGCCCGCCGCTGATCGACATCTTCGCGACCCTGCACCTGGAACGCTCCAGCCAGAAGCCGATCATCCTGGGTAGCGGCGGCAGCCGGCTGAAGCGGATCGGCATCGACGCCCGCCGCGGCATTGAGGAGTTGCTGGGCCGGCGGGTGAATCTGAACCTGCACGTCGCTGTGATGGGCGAGTGGCAGCGCGACCCCAAGAAGCTCGACCGGCTCGGTTTCTAGACGTGCTGAACCGCTATCGAGCCGCGTTCTCCTCACCGGGTGCGCTGGAGTTCTCCGCCGCCGGGTTCCTGGCCCGGATCACGCTGGCGATCTACCCGATCGCGATCGTCCTGATCATCTCCGGGCGTACCCATTCCTACGGCTACGCCGGCGTCGTCAGCGGCAGCTACGTGGTGGGCGGCGCGTTCGGCAATCCGGGCGCGGCGGTGCTGGTCGACAAGTTGGGGCAGCACCGGGTGCTGCCGTGGTTCCTGATCGCCCACCTGCTCTCGACCGGAACGTTCGGTGCGCTGATCACCGTGCACGCGCCGCTGTGGACCCTGCTGCCGCCCGCGGTGCTGATGGGCGTCACCATGCTCAACGTCGGTGCGCTGATCCGGGCCCGGTGGTCCTACATCTGGCCGGGCGACGGGCCCGAGCGCTCGACCGGCTACTCGGTCGAATCCACCCTGGACGAGGTGGTCTTCGTTCTCGGGCCGCTGGTCGCCACCGTGCTGGCCCTGCACACCCACCCGCTGGTCACCCTGGGACTGGCGCTGTTGGTGATCAGCGCGGGCACCGTGTGGCTGGCGGCGCTGCGGTCCACCGAGCCGCCGGTCCGCCCCCGGGCAGCGGGTGAGCGGCACGACTTCGCGCTGCGGTACCGGGGGATGCCGCTGATCACCTGGTCGATGGTGTTCATGGGTGCGGTGTTCGGCAGCGCCGAGGTCACCATGGTGGCCTTCTGCGGCCAGCACGGCCACCGGGCCAGCGCCGGCTGGGTGGTGGCGAGCTTCGCCGGCGGCAGCGCGGTGTCGGCGCTGTTCTACGGCGGCCGGCACTGGCACTCATCGCTGCTGCGCCGGTTCGTGGTCAGCGCCGTGCTGTTCGGCGTGATGCCGTTCCTGTACTTCGCGGCCACCAGCATTCCGGTCCTGGCGCTGTGCGCCGGCGTGATCGGGCTGGGCATCGCGCCCACCCTGATCGGCGCGTTCGGCCTGGTCGACCAGATCGTGCCGGCCAACTCGCTCACCGAGGGGCTGACCTGGATCGGCACCGGCCTGTCGGTCGGCTACGGCCTGGGCGCGGCGGTGGTGGGTGGCATTGCCGACCGGCACGGGGCCCGGTTCGCGTTCTCGCTGCCGGTCGGCTGCGCCCTCGCCTCGGCGGTGTTCGCGTTGCTGCTGGCGGCCCGGCTGCGCACTGCCGTACCAGGTGGCAGCTCAGTGGTTCGGGTCAGCTGACCGATCCAGAGCGGCGCTTTCCGTCCATCCGCGATCTGTACTTGTC
>NZ_DASVQG010000037.1:0-1900 GCF_036389215.1 Jatrophihabitans sp. | reverse complement strand
GCCGGCGGCGCTCCGTCTGATGCCGAGACCGCCAAGGTGGCACGTTCGGCCCAGGTCCGGGAGTACATCGACTCGGTGTGGCCCGCCCTGGAGCCGCGCGCGGTGCTGCTCAGGCTGTACACCGATGTGGACTTCGCTCGCCGCTGTGCCGGCGGCCGGCTGAGCGAGGAGGAGCTCCAGCTGCTCCGCCGGACGCCCCCGTTCCGCCCGGTGCCGGCCAAGCAGGCCGCGTTCTCCGCCGCCGACCTGGTGCTGCTCGCCGAGCTGGCCGGCCTGATCACCGGCGTCGACGGCTTCGTCCACGTGGGGGTGGACGAGGCGCAGGACCTGTCGCCGATGCAATGCCGGGCGGTGGCCCGCCGGTGCCCGCTCGGCTCGCTGACCGTGCTGGGCGACCAGGCCCAGGCCACGGCACCCTGGGCGGCCGGTTCCTGGCAACTGGCGCTGACCCACCTCGGCCAGCCGGCGGCCCAGATCAGGCCCCTGACCGTCGGCTACCGGGTGCCCGGCGAGGTGCTCCAGGTCGCGAACCGGCTGTTGCCGCACATCGCGGCCGGCGTCCCGCCCGCGTCCTCGATCCGGTCCGGTGAGCAGGCGTTGACCTACGGCACGGACCTGCTGGAAGCGCTGCGGCGCTGCCTGGCCGCCGAGGGCTCGATCGCGGTGATCGTGCCCGACCTCCGCGCGCCCGACGTGCTCGCCGAGCTCACCGAGGCCGGTGTCGCCGCGGCCGGCCTGGATCGCGAGCCTGCCGAGCGGGTCACGGTGGTGCCGGCGGCGGCGGCCAAGGGCCTGGAGTTCGACTCGGTGGTGCTGCTGGAGCCCGCCGAGATCGTGGCCGCCGAGCCCACCCGGCTGGCCGGGCTGCGCCGGCTCTACGTCTGCTGGACCAGGGCGGTGTCCCGGCTGGCCGTCGTGCACACCGAGCCACTGCCGACCGAGCTGGCCGGCTGACGGAGCTGGCCGGCTGACGGAGCTGGCCGGAAGTGGCTGACGAGCTGGCTGGCTGAAGCACCGACCAGCCCGGCCAGCCCGGCCAGCCCGGTCAGCCGGTCGCGTTGATGGAAGTGGTGCCGCTGAAGTCGTGGTAGGACGTCCACCAGGCGCCGTTGGCGTACTCCTTGTGCCACAGGGTGCCGTCGGTGCCGGCCGCCCAGACGTGGTAGGTGTTGGAGGACGGCAGGTACTGCAGCTTGGGCGTGCCGGTCAGGACGGTGCCGCCGATGTTGGCGGAGCTGAAACTGCCGTGGTCACCGTCCGGGCCGGTGTTGAGGTTTCGGAGAGTGATGATCGCGCCGCTGTCGTTGACGGCGAAGACGTGCTGGTGGTTGTACTTGTCGACCATCGCGGCGGCGCCGCGGGTGACATTGTGGTCGCCGAGGTCGGTCCAGCTGCTGTCCCAGCCGCTGCCGTCGTACTCCTTGACGTAGAGGTGCCCGTTCGTCGCGGTGGCGTAGACGTTGTAGATGTTGTCCGCCGCGTAGTAGTTCACCGCGGGGGTGTGGGTGAGCACCGTTCCGCCGATGTTGTCGAAGACCCAGCTGCCGTTCTTGCCGTCGGCGCCGGCGGTGGCGTTGCGGATGTTGTAGACGGCGCCGTTGGTTCCGGAGGCGAAGACGTGCTGGTGGCCGTACTTGTCGATCATGGCTGAGACGCCGGAGCGGAGGGCGGGGCCGTTGATCAGGGTCCAGCAGCAGCCCCAGGCGCCGTTGCGGTATTGCTTGACGTAGAGGCCGCCGTTGGAGCCGGTGGCGTAGACGTCGTATTCGTTGGTGTCGGGGTAGTAGTTGACCGCTGGGGAGCCGACCAGGATGGTGCCGTCGATGCTGTCCCAGGCCCAGCTGCTGCCGCCGCCGTAGCGTTGGGCCACCGCGCCGGTGCTGGTGGTGACGAAGATGTG
>NZ_DASVQG010000036.1:0-2318 GCF_036389215.1 Jatrophihabitans sp. | reverse complement strand
CCACAATCACGGTGCCCACGCCCCTGCAGAATATCAGCGCGACCAGGTAGCCTGGGCTCACCATGCGCGCGCTGCTCCTCCTTCGCGGCCGCGACGAGGCACTGGGACGTTAGGCCGGCGCAGCTGAGGCTGCGGGCCACGTCCGGGTCGGCCCCCTCGTCGCGGGGCGAAGTGCTGTGCCGACTTCTCGACCATCGTCCGGCACCACGCTTCCCGCGCCTCTTGGAGTTCTCGTCATGCATCCCTCCGTTCCCGCCGCCGCCCGTCGCAGCGCCCAGCAACCCACCACCATGCCGTCACACCGGTACCGGCCCTTCCCGGCCGTCGACCTGCCGGACCGGCAGTGGCCCTCCCGCACCCTCACCCGGGCCCCCCGGTGGCTCTCGACCGACCTGCGCGACGGCAACCAGGCCCTGATCGACCCGATGAACGCCGCCCGCAAGCGGGCCATGTTCGACCTGCTGGTACGGCTGGGTTACAAGGAGATCGAGGTCGGCTTTCCGGCCGCGAGCCAGACCGACTTCGACTTCGTCCGCGAGCTCATCGACTCCGGCCGGGTTCCGGACGACGTCACCATCTCGGTGCTGACCCAGGCCCGTGAGGAGCTCATCGAGCGCACCGTGCAGTCACTGGTCGGCGCGCACCGGGCGACGGTGCATATGTACAACGCCGCGGCGCCGGTGTTCCGCGACGTGGTCTTCGGCTTTCCGGGCGACGGCCGCGAGCAGTGCACGGCGGTCGCGGTCGACGGCACCCGGGCGGTGCTGAAGTACGCCGAGCATTACCTGATGCCCGGCTCCACCGAGTTCGGCTACGAGTACTCCCCCGAGATCTTCATGGACACCGAGCTGGACTACGCGCTGGAGATCTGCACCGCGGTGATGGACGTCTGGCAGCCCGAAGCCGGCCGCGAGATCGTGCTGAACCTGCCGTGCACGGTGGAGCGTTCCACCCCCAACGTCTACGCCGACCAGATCGAATGGATGAGCCGGAACCTGCCGCACCGGGAGAACGTCGCGCTCTCGGTGCACACCCACAACGACCGCGGCACCGCGGTGGCCGATGCGGAGCTGGCGATGCTGGCCGGTGCCGACCGGATCGAGGGATGCCTGTTCGGCAATGGCGAACGCTCCGGAAACGTCGACCTGGTGACCCTCGGACTGAACCTCTACAGCCAGGGCATCGACCCCGAGATCGATTTCTCAGACATCGACGAGATCCGCCGGACGGCGGAGTACTGCAACCGGATCGGGGTGCACGAGCGGCATCCCTACGCCGGCGACCTGGTCTACACCTCGTTCTCCGGCTCGCACCAGGACGCGATCAAGAAGGGCTTCGACGCCCTGGAGAAGGCGGCGGCCGCGGCCGGCAAGCCGGTGCGCGAGATGCCCTGGGCCATTCCGTACCTGCCGATCGACCCGAAGGACGTCGGGCGCTCCTACGAGGCGGTGATCCGCGTCAACAGCCAGTCCGGCAAGGGCGGAGTTGCCTACATCATGAGGAGCGAGCACAAGCTGGACCTGCCGCGCAGGCTGCAGATCGAGTTCAGCCAGGTCATCCAGCGGGTGGCCGACGGTGAGGGCGGCGAGGTCGATGCGGCGACGATGTGGGCGATCTTCGAGTCGGAATACCTGTTCCGGGAGAATGCGCCGTTCGTGCTGAAGTCCTTCGCCGCCTCCTCGGAGGACGGCGTGAACCGGGTGCGGGCCGTGGTCAACGCCTTCGGGCGCGACTGGGACGTCTCCGGGCTCGGCAACGGCCCGATCGCTGCCTTCTGCAGCGCGATCTCCGAGCCGGACATGGGCCTGGGGGGCATCGGCGTCCGGGTGCTGGACTACTCCGAGCACGCGCTCACCTCCGGTGGTGACGCCGAGGCGGCCGCCTACCTGGAGATCGAGGTGGGTGACGAGGTGCTGTGGGGCGTCGGGATCAGCGAATCCATCGTCGGCGCCTCACTGCGTGCGGTGATGAGCGCGGTGAACCGGATCGCCCGGACGCGCTGATGCGGGCAGCACCAGCGCTGTGATCGGACTAGCCGTTCGACTGGATTACGCGTTCAGCTGAATGACATTCACGAAGTTGCCATCGGCGTCCTTGAGGGTGGCGATGCGGCCCACCGGGATGGTCTCGACCGGGCGGATCCATTCCAGGCCATCCACGTTCTGCAGATGCGCCGCGAGGGTGTCCATATCGCCGACCTCGATGTTGATGATGACCCGGCCCGGTTCGACGGTGTGTTCGGCGACGTCGTCGCGGGCTTCGAAGATCAGCAAGCCCTTGTCCAGCCGCAGCACCAAGTCCGGCATGTCCTCATCGGG
>NZ_DASVQG010000035.1:0-4367 GCF_036389215.1 Jatrophihabitans sp. | reverse complement strand
AACACGCCGGGGTGCCCGTAGAAGATGGCGACCACCCGCATCCCGCGCCGGACGAAGTGCAGCATCGCCTCGGTCATCTGCATGTAGGTGACATGGCGCAGCTTGGCGTCGTCGTAGAGGACGTAGAGGTCGTAGGCGTCCGGCCGCCGCTGCTTCAGCCACACCGCCGTGGCCGGGTCGGCCACGCAGAAGAACACCTTGTCGGCGGTGTCGATCACCAGCTCGTCGGCCACGCTGAAGCCGACCGCCTCGATCCCGGACCCGATGACAGTGAGCTGGCCGGCCGACTCCGGCGGCACCGGCGTGCCGGGCTCATCACCGATCGCCGCCTCCTCGGCGGCGATCTCGGCGGCGAGCTCCAGCCATCGCTCGGTGTGCTGCTGCCGGGTCGGAAAGCCCTGCCGGGGCACCTCGCGCAGCAGCGGCTGGGTGCCTCGGGTGCTGCGCAGCGCTGTCATGACGTCAGGTACCGCATCGCGGCGGCTGCCCCTCGATGTGGATGTCCACGGCGGGCTCGATGTCGAGGTCCATCTCGATGTCCGCGTCGAGGTCCATGTCGAGGTCCATGTCGAGGCCGCCGTCGGTCACCATGATGGCGACCACGTCGGTCTCCACATCGACATCGACGTCGATGTCCACATCCACGTCGATGTCAATGTCAATGTCCACGTCCACATCCACATCGATGTCCACATTGATCGGATCGACGTCCGGGTCGGGTTCGCTCAGCGTGACGGTGGCCAACCGGCCGGTGCCGGGGACGGCGACCGCCTTGCTGGACGTGTGCGCGACGTCGGAGGAGGCGTTGACAGTGGTCATGGATCACTCGCTCGGTCTGGACGGGCCACCACGACCGGGTACGGGAGGCGGCTCTCAGGCGGCCCGCGTTCGAATGGGGGTGAAGAGGACCAGACCGTAAGCCCATGGGCATGGGGTCGCAACTCGACGCCCTGCACCGGCCATGCCGGCCAGACTCACCTCACAGCTGGGGAGGGAGCAGCTTTCCGACGGCCCTCAGCCGGCCTGCTTCTCCACCGCGGCCCGCCCGGTGACGAAGGCCCGCACGCAGGCCTCGATGTCCTCGGCCGAGTGCGCCGCCGACAGCTGGACCCGGATCCGCGCCTTGCCCACCGGCACCACCGGGTAGCTGAAGGCGATCACGTACACGCCCTCGTCCAGCATCGCGTCGGCGATCTTCGCCGCCAGCGCCGCGTCGCCGAACATCACCGGGATGATCGGGTGCTCGCCGGGCAGCAGGTCGAAGCCCTCCTCGGTCATCCGGCGCCGGAACAGCTCGGCGTTGCCGCGCAGCACCTCGCGCGGTGCGGTGTCGGCCTGCAGCACGTCCAGGGCGGCCAGCGCGCCGGCGACCATCGGCGGGGCGACGCTGTTGGAGAACAGGTAGGGCCGCGAGCGTTGGCGCAGCAACGCCACGATCTCGGCGTGGCCGCTGACATAGCCGCCGGAGCCGCCGCCCAGTGCCTTGCCGAAGGTGCCGGTGAGGATGTCCACCCGGTCCAGCACGCCGGCCAGTTCCGGGGTGCCGCGACCGCCCTCGCCGAGGAAGCCGACGGCGTGGGAGTCATCGACCATCACCAGGGCGTCGTAGCGCTCGGCCAGGTCGCAGATGTCGGCCAGCGGCGCGAGGTAGCCGTCCATCGAGAACACCCCGTCGGTGACGATGACCCGCTGCCGGGCATCCGAGGCCGCCTCCAGCTGGGCTTGCAGGTCGGCCATGTCACGGTTGCGGTAGCGCAGCCGGCGGGCCTTGCACAGCCGGATGCCGTCGATCAGTGAGGCGTGGTTGAGCTCGTCGGAGATGATCGCGTCCTCGGCCCCGAACAGCGTCTCGAACACGCCGCCGTTGGCGTCGAAGCAGGAGGAGTACAGGATCGTGGCGTCGGTGGCGAGGAACTGCGACATCCGCTCCTCCAGCTCCACGTGCAGCGTCTGGGTGCCGCAGATGAACCGGACGCTGGCCAGCCCGAAACCCCAGTCGGTCAGTGCCTGCCGTGCCGCGGCCAACACCTCGGGATGGTCGGCCAGGCCGAGGTAGTTGTTCGCGCAGAAGTTCAGCACCGGCCGGCCGGCAGTCAGGATCGTGGCCGACTGCGCCGAGGCGATCTGGCGCTCCCGCTTGAGCAGGCCCGCCGAGGTGATCTCGGCCAGCTCCGAATTGATCCGATCTTGCATGGTGCCGTACACGCGACGTCAGCTCCTCTGTGAACCGGGTTGGCTTCAGGACCAGTCGAGAACCACTTTGCCACCAGTGCCCGAACGTGCCCGCGCGAACCCTTCCGCCCAGTCCGCGGCGGGGTAGCGGTCGGTCACCACCGCGGTGACCGCCCGCTTCAGCTCCGCGCCTGACTGCAGCATCGCGCTCATCGCATACCAGGTCTCGAACATCTCCCGGCCGTAGATGCCCTTGACGGTGATCATGTGAGTGACCACCTTGGCCCAGTCCACCGAGATCGGCTGGCTGGGCAGGCCGAGCATCGCGATCCGGCCACCGTGGTTCATGTTCAGGATCATCTCGGGCAGCGCGCCGGGGTGGCCCGACATCTCCAGGCCGATGTCGAAGCCCTCCCGCATGCCCAGGGCCTGCTGGGCCTCGCTGATGGACGCCGTGCCGACGTTCAGCGCCAGATCGGCGCCGAGCTTGCGGGCCAGCTCCAGCCGGGGCTCGCTGACGTCGGTGATCACCACGAAGCGGGCCCCGACATGACGGGCGACCGCGGCTGCCATCAGGCCGATCGGCCCGGCGCCGGTGATCAGCACGTCCTCACCGGCCAGCGGAAAGCTCAGTGCGGTGTGCACCGCGTTGCCCAACGGGTCGAAGACCGCCCCCAGGTCCGGCTCGATGTCCTCGTGGTGGACCCAGATGTTGCTCTCCGGGATGACCACGTACTCCGCGAACGCGCCGTCGCGGTGGACCCCGACGCTCAGGGTCCGGATGCACAGGTGCCGGCGGCCGGCCCGGCAGTTCCGGCAGGTGCCGCAGACGATGTGGCCCTCGCCGGAGACCCGGTCACCGACCCGGACGTCCCGGACCGCGGCGCCGACCTCGACCACCTCGCCGTAGAACTCGTGGCCCGGAATCAGCGGGACCCTGATCTCGCTCTGCGCCCAGGCGTCCCAGGACTCGATGTGCAGGTCGGTGCCGCACAGCCCGGTTCGCAACACCCGCACCTTCACCTCGGCCGCCGACGGCTCCGGCTCGGGCCGCTCGACGAACTCGAATCCAGGCTGGGCTGCCGCCTTGAACAACGCCTTCACCGCAGAGCTCCTCCGCGCCGTTGAGAACCGTATTGTTGTGACTCTCCTGCGGGAGCTTGCCAGATGCCGGCACGGAGCGAGCCATCCCCGGCTGCCTTCGATCGAGACCCGGGCGAGTTCAGGCCGGCACGGGTTCGGGCCGGCGCGGGCGTCAGCCCAGCAGCGCGTCGACGAACTCCACCGGCTCGAACGGCGCCAGGTCGTCGGCGCCCTCGCCCAGGCCGATCAGCTTGACCGGCACGCCGAGCTCGCGCTGCACGCTGATCACGATGCCGCCCTTGGCGGTGCCGTCGAGCTTGGTCAGCACCACGCCGGTGACGTCGGCGACCTCGGTGAACACCCGGGCCTGGATGAGGCCGTTCTGCCCGGTGGTGGCATCGAGCACCAGCAGCGTCTCGTTGATGGGGCCGTGCTTCTCCACCACCCGCTTGAGCTTGCCCAGCTCGTCCATCAGCCCGACCTTGGTGTGCAACCGCCCGGCGGTGTCGATCACGACGGTGTCCACCCCGGCGGCCTTGCCGGCCCGGACGGCCTCGAAGGCCACACTGGCCGGGTCGCCGCCCTCGGGCCCGCGGACCGTCTCGGCACCGACCCGGGAGCCCCAGGTCTGCAACTGGTCGGCGGCAGCGGCGCGAAAGGTGTCGGCGGCGCCCAGCAGCACGCTCCGGCCGTCGGCCACGAGCACCCGGGCCAGCTTGCCGCAGGTGGTGGTCTTGCCGGTGCCGTTCACCCCGACCACCAGCACCACGGCGGGACCGTCGCCGGTGCTGATGGTGTGCAGGGTCCGGTCCAGGTCCGGCTGCAGCGCCGTGACCAGCTCCTCGGCCAGCAGCGCCCGCAGCTGGGCCGGGTCGCGGGTGCCCAGCACCTGGGTCCGGGTGCGCAACCGCTCCACGATCTCGGTGGTGGGACGCACCCCGACGTCGGCGCCGAGCAGCGCGTCCTCCACCTCTTCCCAGGCCTCGTCGTCGAGCCGGTCGCGGGCCAGCACGGCCAGCAGGCCGCGGCCGAAGACGTTCTGGGATCGGGACAGCCGGGCCCGCAGCCGCTGCATCCGGCCGGCCGTGGGCTCCGGAACGTCCAGCACCGGG
>NZ_DASVQG010000034.1:0-7166 GCF_036389215.1 Jatrophihabitans sp. | reverse complement strand
ACCGCGGACAGTGTTCACCATCGAGGTCGAGGACGTGGACGCCATGTGCGAGCAGCTGACCGGCCGTGGCGTCCGGTTGCTGAACGGACCGATGGACAGGCCGTGGGGGATTCGCACCGCGAGCTTCTCCGATCCGGCCGGACACATCTGGGAGATCGCGCACTGACCAACCCGCCCGACGAACCCGGCCGCCGACGAACCCGGCCGCCGACGAACCCGGCTGCCGACGACCCATGGTGCGTTACCTGGTCGCGGTGTCCGACGGCCAGCCGACGAACTGGGCGCTAGGCAGAGGACTTGGTCCGGCGCTCCAGGGCATCCTCGAACGGCTCGCCGAGCGCCCACATCGCCTCGAACGCGTAGCTCAGACTGCTGGCCAGCGCCGGGTGCTCGACCAGGATGTTGGTCGAGGTGAGCGCGCCCGCGATCGGGTCGGTCAGCGAGAACAGCGCCCGGTGACCGTCGGCCAGGCACAGCTTCATCGGCACCTCGGCAGCCACCCGGGCCCCCTCGCCGGCCTTGATGAACTCCAGCGTCTCGGCGACCACCTCGGGGTTGTCGAGGATGCCCGGCTCGTAGATGCAGCGGACGTCGCCACCGTTGGCCACGATCCGGCGGGTCGCCTCCAGGCCCAGCGGGTTGTTCGGCATCGCGTACGGCGGCTTCGTCAGGGTCAGCAGCGACTTCTCGGCCTCCCGCTGCAGGTCGCGGAACCGAGCGCCGACCATGCCGGGGTCGCGCAGCACCTCGACGTAGTCCAGCGGTGCGGTCTCCTGCCGGCCCGCTGACCAGGTGTCACGCAGGCTGGCGGCGAGGTTGGTGGAGTGGGACTCAAGTCCCGCCAGCGACTGGCGCTGCACCGCCAGCAGCCGCTCGACAGCCGCTTCCGGATCCGTTGCCGCGTACCTGGTCACCGGCCCCGGCCAATCACGGGCCAGCCCCCGCGAGACCAGGCTGTTGAGCACGTCGTAGATGCGTTGCCGGGGAATGCCCGCCTCGTTGGCCAGTTCGGAAGCGGCGTAGCTCTCCCGTTGGATAAGGGTCAGGTAAGCCTTCGCCTCGTAGCGGGTCATCCCGAGTTGCACGAGGCCGTGCACATGCATGTGCGGATCTGCCATGCCCGAACGGTACCGAGCCATCCGCCGGAAAGCCCGTGTTTCTTGGCGGCACCCTCAAAATCACGTGTGAACCGCATGTGAAATCCTGGTGTGGCGGCACCTCGGACGCTGCGGCCGGAGCTGGGCGCTCCATGTGATCAGCGCTGAACCGGCTGGTCGAGGCTGATCCGGCTCAATCAGCCGAGGGCCGCCAGCTGGCCGCAGGCACCGTCGATCTCCTGGCCGCGGGTGTCGCGGACGGTCACCGGCACACCGTGGTCAGCCAACCGAGCCATGAACTCCTCCTCGACCGGCTTGGGGGAAGCGTCCCATTTCGACCCGGGGGTGGGGTTGAGCGGGATCAGATTCACATGCGCCAGCCGGCCCGACAGCAGGGTGCCGAGCAGGTCCGCGCGCCACGGCTGGTCGTTGATGTTGCGAATCATCGCGTACTCGATCGAGTACCGGCGTCCGGTTCGCGCGGCGTAGGCGTCAGCGGCCTCGAGCACCTCCCGGACCTTCCAGCGGGTGTTCACCGGCACCAGGGTGTCGCGCAACTCGTCGTCCGGGGCATGCAGTGACACCGCCAGCGTGACGTTGAGCCCCTCGTCGGCGAGCTTGCCGATGGCAGGCACCAGGCCGACCGTGGAGACGGTGACCGAGCGCTGGGACAGGCCCAGGCCGGACGGGGCCGGATCGATCAGCCGGTGCAGCGCCGCGGCCACCCGCTTGTAGTTGGCCAGCGGCTCGCCCATGCCCATGAACACCACGTTGGACAGCCGCACCGGGCCACCGGGCAGTTCTCCAGCTGCCGCCACCCGGGCAGCGGCGACCGCCTGCTCGACGATCTCGGCGGTGGACAGATTGCGGTTGAGGCCGCCCTGGCCGGTGGCGCAGAACGGGCACGCCATGCCGCAGCCGGCCTGGCTGGAGATGCAGACCGTGAGCCGGTCGCGGTAACGCATCAGCACGCTTTCCACGAGGGTGCCGTCGTGCAGCCGCCACAGCGTCTTGCGGGTGGTGCCGCGGTCGGTCTCGACGTGGCGCACCTCGGTCAACAGCGGTGGCAGCAACGCGGCGCCGAGCCGGTCCCGAACCGCCGCCGGCAGGTCCGTCATGGCCGCGGGATCGTTCGCCAGCCGGCCGAAGTAGTGCCGGGACAGCTGGTCGGCGCGAAACGGCTTCTCGCCGAGTTCGGTCACCGCGGCGCGGCGTTCGGCCGGTGAGAGGTCGGCAAGATGGCGCGGCGGCGTCGCCTTGCGCGGGGCGTCGAAGATCAGTGGAAGCGAGGTCATCAGGTCATCCATTGTCCCACGGCCCTCCGCCGGAGAACGCCACGATCGACCGGCGCTGGGCCTTCGCGGCGTCGGGCGGCTAAGCGGCCTGTGCGTGCGCGGCTCAACGTGTGGGCGGCTCGGGCGTGGGGCGACTCAGCCTAGGGGCGGCTCGGGCGTGGGGCGGCTCAGCCGGGCAGGAACGCGGCCAGCAGCAGGTAGGCCACCGGGGCACACGGCAACAGGGAGTCCAGCCGGTCCATGATGCCGCCATGGCCGGGCAGCAGCTTGCCCATGTCCTTGATCCCGAGGTCCCGCTTGATCATGGACTCGCCCAGGTCACCGAGGGTGGCGGTGACCACCACCGCGACGCCGAACAGCGCACCCTGCCACCACTGCTGGTGGAAGCAGAACACCATCATCAGCACGCCTTCGACCCCGCCGGCCAGCAGCGAGCCCGCGAAACCCTCCCAGGACTTCTTCGGCGAGACGGTGGGTGCCATCGGATGCTTGCCGATCAGCACACCGACCGCATACCCACCGGTGTCCGAGCACACCACCGTCAGGATGAAGAGCACGATCCGGGCGGCGCCGTCATCGGCATGCGCCATCAAGGCGGCAAAGCCCGCCAGGAACGGGACGTAGAGCGCGACCAGGTTGCCGGCGGCCACGTCCCGCAGGTAACCGGTGGCCCCGTCGGCCAGCCGCCAGACGGTCAGACCCAGCACGGTCAACAGCAGCGCGCCGACCAGGCCGTCCGGGCCGCGGAACCACGCTGCCGCCTCCATGACGAGCACGCCCGCCAGCAGCGGTACCAGCGGTGGCCGCGTCTCGGTGGTGCCGATCGCCGTCGCCATCTCGAACACCCCGATGGCGACCGCGATGCTGAGCAGGACCACGAAGCTCGGACGGTAGAGGGCCAGCGTGCCGATGATCAGGACGGCCAGGCCCACTCCGACACCGATCGCGGCGGGTAGGTTCCGGCCGGCCCGGGACTTCCGCGGCGGCGGGGCGATCGGCGGGATGCTCAGCTCAGGCGGGCTCGTTCCCGGTGCCGTTGCCGTCAGTGCGGTGGCCGGTGCCGTGCCGAGTCCGGGGTCGGCGGCGGTCCGGCCGTTCGTGGCGCGGGAAGCACCGGGTGCCGCGGTGTCGGGAGGGTCGGCCGGCGGGTCGAGCACCGGCGTGGCCAGCGCCGGGCCGGGGCGCCGGGAACTGACCAGCGCGAGTCCACCTCGGGCCGGCTTGCCGGCACCACCGGACCGTAGCGCCTCGACGATCCGCAGGTGTCGGGCCGCCGATCCAGCCTCGGTCGCCGACTCGGCGTCGGTCGGTGATCCGGCGTCGGTCGGTGATCCGGCATCGGTCGCCGATCCGGAGGCGGTCGGTGATGCGGAGGCGGTCGGTGATGCGGAGTCAGTCGGTGATCCGGCCGGAGGCTCCTCGGCCGCCGCATGGCGGGCTGACCTGGACGGCCGCTGGGCAAGGCCGGGTGACGCCGCCCGCGACCGGGCGATCAGCTCCGCCGCGGACAGACCACCATCGCCGCCGTGCCGACCGGCCGAGGCAGGCGGTTCGCCGACCGGCGGTTCGTCACGATCGGTCATCAAACCTCGAGAAGCTCGGCTTCTTTGTGCCTGACCAGGTCGTCCACGGCCGCCACGTACTTGTCGGTCACCTTCTGCAGTTCGGCCTCGGCGCGATGGGCGTCGTCCTCGCCGACCCCGCTCTCCTTGTCCTTGACCAACTTGCCGAAGGTGTCGTTGGCGTGCCGGCGCACCGCCCGGATCGAGACCTTGGCGTCCTCGCCCTTGCTCTTGGCGACCTTGACCAGCTCGCGCCGGCGCTCCTCGGTGAGCTGGGGAAAGATCACTCGGATCAGGTTGCCGTCGTTGCTGGGGTTCACGCCGAGATCGCTGTTACGGATGGCCTTCTCGATCGCCTGCAGCTGGCTGGCGTCGTAGGGCTTGATGACCGCCATCCGAGCCTCGGGAGTGCTGATCGAGGCCAGCTGCGGAAGCGGGGTCATGGCACCGTAGTACTCGACGGTGATCCGGGCGAAGCTGCTCGCCGCCGCCCGGCCGGTCCGGAGGCTGGTCAGGTCATCGCGCAGCACGGTGACCGCCTTCTCCATCTTCTCCTCGGCTTCGAAGAGCGTCTCCTCGATCACGTCAGTCTCCTGGTTCTAGCGATGCGGGCGGTGCGCTGTCAGTCCTCGGGGCCGACCAGCGTGCCGATCTTCTCGCGACGGATCACCCGTGCGATGTTGCCATCGGCAAGATCGAACACCACGATCGGCATCCCGTTGTCCCGGCACAGGCTGAAGGCGGTGGCATCGGCGACCTGCAGCCCGCGGCTGAGCACCTCGTCGTAACTGATGGTGTCGAACTTGACGGCGTTCGGGCTGGTTCGCGGATCCGCGTCGTAGACGCCATCGACGCCGTTCTTGCCCATCAGCAGCACGTTGCAGCCGATCTCCAGGGCACGCTGCGCCGCGGCGGTGTCGGTGGAGAAGTACGGCATGCCGGCACCGGCTCCGAAGATGACGACCCGGCCCTTCTCCAGGTGCCGTTCGGCGCGGCGGGGCACGTAGGGCTCGGCGACCTGGCCCATCGTGATCGCGGTCTGCACCCTGGTCGGCACGCCCGCCTTCTCCAGGAAGTCCTGCAGCGCCAGGCAGTTCATCACGGTGCCCAGCATGCCCATGTAGTCGGCGCGGTCACGGTCCATGCCGCGCTGGCTGAGTTCGGCGCCGCGGAAGAAGTTGCCGCCGCCGACCACCACCGCCACCTGGGTGCCGGCATCGTTGACCTCGGAGATCTGCCGGGCGATCGAGGCCACCACGTCCGGGTCGACGCCGACCTCGCCGCCGCCGAACACCTGGCCCGACAGCTTCAGCATCACCCGCCGGTAGGGGGCGCGCTCGGGTCGGCTGCCATCGCTGGACGGCACGAACTCCGGATCGGGAGACGACAGAAGGGCCGCCTGTCCGGTCTCGGTCATGGCGGCCCCTCTCCTCGTCATTGCGTTCCCTAACGATCCTGCCTCATCGCGGCCCGAAACGCGGACAACGGCTCGGACGGATCGCAGGCTGTCAGGCTGAGCCGACCTCGAACCGTGCGAAGCCGAGCAGCTTCACACCGGCCTCGTCCATCATCGCCTTGACGGTCTTCTTGTTGTCCTGGACGGCGGACTGCTCCAGCAGCACGCCACCCTCGGACTTGAAGAAGCCGTTCAGCCTGCCCTCGACGATCTTTCCCAGCGCGGCTTCGGGCTTGCCCTCCTCGCGGGCGGTGGCCTCGGCGATCCGCTTCTCGTTCTCGATCGTCTCGCTCGGCACGTCCTCGCGGGTGAGGAACTGCGCCTTCAGCGCCGCGACCTGCATCGCGGCGCCGCGGGCGGCGCTCACGTCGTCGCCCTCGAAGGCGACCAGGACGCCCACCTGCGGCGGCAGGTCGCTGGACTTGCGGTGCAGGTAGGTCGCGACCTTGCCGTCGAGCTTCACCGCGCGGCGCAGCTCGATCTTCTCGCCGATCACGGCGTTGAGGGCCTCGATGTTCTCGGCCACGGTCTTGCCGTCGACCAGCGTCTCGTTCAGCAGTGACTGCGCATCGGTGGCCGAGGAGCCGACGAAGTGGGCGACGATGTCGGCGGCCAGCGACTGGAACTGCTCGTTCTTGGCGACGAAGTCGGTCTCGCAGGCCAGTTCGATCATCGCGTTCTCGGCGGCGGCGACCAGGCCGTTGCTGGTCTCGCGCTCGGCGCCGCGCTTGGCGGCCTTGCCGGCGCCCTTGATCCGTAGCTCTTCCACAGCCTTGTCGAAGTCCCCGTCAGCGCTCTCCAGGGCCTTCTTCGCGTCCATCATGCCGGCGCCGGTGGCGTCGCGGAGCTTCTTCACGTCGGCGGCAGTGATTGCCATCTTTGATGTGTCCCGTCTCTCGTCTTTCGAATCTCAGGTGGGTGGCCCGCTCTCGCATGGCGAGGGCGTCCGATCTCATCGAGACGGACGCCCTCCCCGGCGGGGTTGCCTGTGCCCAGGCGGTCGCTGTCAGGAAGCGGTCGCGCCGTCGGAGCTGGCGTCCGCGGTGGGTGCCTCGGTGGCTGCTTCGGCCGGAGCGGCTGCTTCGGCGGGGGCGGCTGCAGGGGTCGCTTCTGCCGGGGCGGCTGCAGGGGTCGCTTCTGCCGGGGCGGCTGCTTCGGCTGCTTCGGCGGGGGCTGCTTCGGCCGGGGCGACGTCGGGCGTCTGGGTGGGCTTGAGCAGCTCGGTCTCCCAGTCGGCCAGCGGCTCGTCGGCGGCGAGCACGCCCGGCTCGGGCTTCTCGTCGCGGCCGGCGTTGGCAGCCAGGCCGGCGCGCTGCATCAGCCCTTCGGCCACCGCGTCGGCGATCACCCGGGTCAGCAGGCCGGCGCTGCGGATGGCGTCGTCGTTGCCCGGGATCTTGTAGTCGACCTCGTCCGGGTCACAGTTGGTGTCCAGGATGGCGATGACCGGGATGTTGAGCTTGTGGGCCTCGGCGACTGCCAGGTGCTCCTTCTTGGTGTCGACGATCCAGACCGCGCTCGGGGTCTTGGTCATCTCACGGATGCCGCCCAGGGTGCGCTCGAGCTTGATCTTCTCGCGGGTCAGGATGAGCTGTTCCTTCTTGGTGGCGGTGCCCTCCCAGCCGTTCTCCTCCATCGCCTCGAGTTCCTTCAGGCGCTGCAGCCGCTTGTAGACGGTGGAGAAGTTGGTGAGCATGCCGCCCAGCCAGCGCTGGTTGACATAGGGCATGCCGACCCGGGTGGACTGCTCGGCGAT
>NZ_DASVQG010000033.1:0-12744 GCF_036389215.1 Jatrophihabitans sp. | reverse complement strand
GATCCTCACGGCTGGCAGCGCCACCCCGCTGGCGCCGCCCGTCACTGCCGCAGCGCCTGACCAGCCGTTCAGGCTGGCGTTCAGGCTGGCGTGGCGACTGGACTCCGGGGTGCTGCTCCTCGACGGGGGAGGTTACTGCGGAGGCAGGGTGCTGGGCGAGCTGGACAGCACCGGCCACATGGTGGTGCGCGCGATACCAACCGGCCTCAATGGCTACGGGATGCACCCGGTCGGGGAGACCGCCACCACAGTGACCTTCATGATCCAGGTGCTCTGCGGGCAGAGTCCCGCGCTCGTCAGCTTCAACCCGGCAACCAACCAGCTGACCCGGCTGCTCGGGCCCGGGCTGAACGGCGGATCGGTCCTGGACGCCTACGGCTTCGGCAGCACCCCACCCCGCGACTAGGCAGGTCCGGCTACCAAGCAGGTCCCCGGCGTATTCCTGTCACACCTGAATAACGATGTTGTCTCCGCCGGATCAGACGCAACGTGAGCCAGCTCTCCGGTGTCCAGTGGGTACATAGTCCGCAATGGGGGTGGTCGGGTTGTACCGGCCAGGAATGGATACAACCGTGACACCTGAACTGCACACGTTGGAGGCGGACCGCCAGGCCGCTGGTACGCGACACGCCCGCCGGCTGGCCCCCGTCCTGACCGTGGCCGTGATTGCCGCCGGCGCCGCGGTGGCCGTCGGAGTCACCGCGATCACGACGTCGAGCAACGGCAGCGCTCCGAAGCCGAACCTCCCAGGGGGCCAGGTCAGCACGTCAGTGCCCAGCACGTCGGCACCCAGCACGTCGACGCCCAGCGCCACTGCGCCGGCACGACGACCGTCGGCGGTGGTCCCGGTGCCCGTGCTACTGAAGAACGGCGCGCAGCAAGGCCGGGCACAGGTTCCGTGGAGCCAGGTCGGGCACGGCTGGTATCTGGCACGGGCGTACGGCGCAAACCCCGCTGCCGCCAGCGCCTTGTACCTGGTCAACCCGATCGGCGGCCGCTACCTCATCACTGATCACCTGCCCGACGCCGAGGATGGCATCGCCGCATGGTCACCGGACGGCAAGCGGGCGATGCTCGTCCGGTGGGAGAACAACGCGGATGCCGTCTACACCGAACTGGAGTTGGCAACCGCTCGGGTGCTGCATACCTTCCACGCCGGCCGTACCTCGTTCATCAGCTACACCAGGCCTCAAGGCCGAGCCATTCTGGTGTCTCGCTTCGACGGCAGAACGTCGTCGTTGCAGAGGCTCGGCACCGATGGCAGCCACCAGCTGACCTATCCCGGCACGCTGCCCGGACTGGGGCAGGTGGCAACCAACCGGAGGAGTGTCTACAGCGCTGACGGCGCCGAGCTGCTGGTCGGTGGGGCGAACGGAATAGCGCTGCTCGGAAACGACGGTCACCTGATCCGGTCCCTGCCCGCCCTGCCGGCGCAGAAGTCCTGCATGCCACTTACGTGGTGGGACTCGGCTACGGCACTGGTGAGTTGCACCAACGACGCAGTACGGGGCCAGCGGTACAGCTATCCCACGGAACTCTTCCTCCAGCCGGTGGCCGGTGGCAGGCCGAGCAAGCTGGCGGGCGGGAGCGCGGAGGCACATCCCTTCGGCTTCGTCTACGCCTGGAAGTACAGCCGCGGCGTGGTCCTGAGGGAAGGATCAGGCTGCGGACCGGGCGAGCTCGATGTTGTGCGCAACGGTGTCATCAGCAGGCTGAGGTTGCCTGCCGGCGTGGTGACACCGGCACCGGTGTTCGGCTTGGACAACGACGCCATCACCGTCCGGCAGCGCTCGGTCTGCGGAGCCCCCGATTCCGGCACGGTGATCTCGTTCAACCTCGTCACCGGCGCCACCACCACGTTGTTCAAGGGCAGTGCACGCCTGATTCCCTATCCCGGGCAGTACTCCTAGCGCTGCCAGACTCTAGCGCTGCCGGACTCCTAGCGCTGCCGGACTCCTAACGCTGCCGGACTCCTAACGCTGCCGGCCCGGACAAGCCCCGGTCAGAGGATCGGCTCAGGGACGTAGCCGGCGGCGGCGGGCTCCGTCTCCAGCACCCGGTCCACCGCGGCGACCACCGCCCGTACCTGGGCCTGGGCGGCGCCGGTGAAGGCCACCGGGTCGGACAGCAGGCCGTCCAGGGTGCCGGAGTCCAGCCCCAGCCGGTCATCGGCGGCCAGCCGGGCCAGCAGGTCGTTCTCGGCGGCGCCCTGCTCGCGCATGTCCAGCGCCACCCGGACGGCGTGCTCCTTGATCGCCTCGTGCGCCTGCTCGCGGCCGACGCCGGCCCGGACGGCGGCCATCAGCACCTTGGTGGTGGCCAGGAACGGCAGGTAGCGGTCCAGCTCCCGCGCGATCACCGCCGGGAACGCCCCGAAGTCGTCCAGCACCGTGAGGGTGGTCTCCAGCAAGCCGTCCAGGGCGAAGAAGGCATCGGGCAGCGCCACCCGGCGGACCACCGAGCAGCTGACGTCGCCCTCGTTCCACTGGCCGCCGGCCAGCTCGCCGGCCATCGAGGCGTAACCGCGCAGGATCACCGCGAAGCCGTTGATCCGCTCGGCCGAGCGGGTGTTCATCTTGTGCGGCATCGCCGACGAACCGACCTGGCCGGGCCGGAATCCCTCGGTGACCAGCTCGTGACCGGCCATCAGCCGCAGCGTGGTGGCGAAGCTGGCCGGGGCGGCGGCCAGCTGGACGAGCGCGGAGAGCACGTCGAAGTCCAGCGACCGGGGATAGACCTGGCCCACACTGGTCAGCACCTTCTCGAACCCCAGGTGCTCGGCCACCCGGCGTTCCAGCTCGGCCAGCTTTGCGGCGTCCCCGTCGAGGAGGTCGAGCATGTCCTGGGCGGTGCCGACCGGGCCCTTGATGCCCCGCAACGGGTACCGGGCGAGCAGCTCGTCCAGCCGGGCCAGGGCCACCAGCAGCTCGTCGGCCACGGTGGCGAATCGCTTGCCGAGGGTGGTGGTCTGGGCGGCGACGTTGTGCGAGCGGCCGGCGAGCGGCAGCGACTCGTACTCCGCGGCCCGCCGGGCCAGCCGGACCAGCACCGCCAGCACCTTGGTCCGGACCAGCCGCAGTGCCGAGCGGACCTGCAGCTGCTCGACGTTCTCGGTCAGGTCGCGGCTGGTCATGCCGCGGTGGATCAGCTCGCGGGCCTGGTCGGTGGCGGCGGCTCCGTCCGCTGCGCTGGCAGCGCCGGCAGCGCTGGCCAGCGCGTTGAACTCCTCGATCCGGGCCTTGACGTCGTGCCTGGTCACCCGCTCCCGGTCGGCGATCGAGTCCAGGTCGACCGCGTCGGTGCCCGCCTCGACCACCTTCCGGTAGGCCGCGACCGCGCCATCCGGAGTGCTGATTCCGAGGTCCTGCTGGGCCGTGAGTACCGCGAGCCAGAGTTGGCGTTCGAGCACCACCTTGTGTTCGGGGCTGAACAGGGACGCCATCGCGGGTGAGGCATAGCGGTGGGCCAGGACGTTCGGAATGGCGGGCTTGGCGGTCACCCCGGCCATTCTTCCGCACGCCCGCCCGGGCCTGCGCTGCCAAGGCCGGGAGGGACGCCAGGCAGAACGTCGTAGCAATCGCCTAGGCTGCGGTGTGCACTGTTAGTCACACACCTGCTACTCGACAGGACGGAACCTCCCGGTGGACAAGTTAACGATGAGCCGACGTCAACTGCTCGCCTCGGCTGCCGTGGGCACGGTCGGCGCAGCCTTCTTCAGCGCGGCCCCCGCGCAGGCTGCCAGCAAGAACGGCAGCTTCCGGCTGACGGTGCTCGGCACCACCGACACCCATGGCAACGTCCTGAACTGGGACTACTTCAAGGACGCCGAGTACGACGACTTCCAGCACAACGACGTCGGCCTGGCCAAGATCTCCACGCTGGTGAGCGCGATGCGCGCCGAGCGGGGCCGGTGCGCGACGCTGACCCTGGACGCCGGTGACACCATCCAGGGCACCCCGCTGGCGTACTACTACGCCCGGATCGACCCGATCACCGGTGCCAAGGCCCCGATCCATCCGATGGCCGCGGCGATGAACGCGATCGGCTTCGATGCCGCCGCCATCGGCAATCACGAGTTCAACTACGGCGTGGAGACGCTGCGCAAGTTCCAGTCCCAGCTGCACCACCCGCTGCTGTGCGCCAACGCGCTGGACTGGAACACCGGCAAGCCGGCCTTTCCCGAGTACGTGATCCGGAAGGTCCGGGTCGGCAACCACCAGGGCCACAGCGCCGGCCACCGCCACGACGACGGCAACGGTGAGTACGTCAAGGTCGGCATCGTCGGCCTGGTGACGCCCGGCTGCGCCATCTGGGACAAGGCGAACCTCGACGGCAAGATCAGGTTCAACGGCATCGTCGAGCAGGCCAAGGTCGTGATCCCGAAGGTCAAGGCGGCCGGCGCCGACATCGTCATCGTGTCCTGCCACTCCGGGGCCGACACCTCCTCCAGCTACGGTGACGCGCTGCCCTGGCCGGAGAACGCCTCGACGCTGCTGGCCCAGCAGGTGCCGGGCATCGACGCGATCCTGGTCGGGCACGCCCACCTGGAGATCCCGCAGCGGTTCGTGACCAACACCGCCACCGGCAAGCAGGTACTGCTGTCGGAGCCGCTGAAGTGGGGCGAGCGGCTGACCGTGATGGACCTGGACCTGGTCAAGGAGCGGGGTCGCTGGCAGGTGGGCACCGCCAGCGCGACGGTGCTCAACGCCAACACCGTCAGCGCGGACGAGAAGGTCGTGTCCCTGGTCATCAAGCAGCACGAGAAGGTGCGCAGCTACGTCAACAGCGTGATCGGCACCTCGACCGCCGCCATGTCGGCGGCGACCTCCCGCTACCGGGACACCGCCGCGATGGACTTCATCAACTACGTCCAGGCCGATGCGGTGAAGAAGGCATTGGCCGGCTCACCGTCGGCCTCGCTGCCGATCCTGTCGATCGCCGCTCCGTTCAACGCGGCGGCTGCGATCCCGGCCGGCAACGTGACCGTGCGCGACGTCGCTGGGCTCTACATCTTCGACAACACCCTGCTGGGCATCGTGTTCACCGGCGCCCAGGTCAAGGCCTACCTCGAGTACTCGGCGGCCTACTTCAAGCGGATCAGCGGCACCGGCCCGTTCACCCCGGACCAGCTGACCAACGCCGTCACCCCGACCGCTCCGAACGGCACCCCGGACTACAACTACGACATCATGGGTGGGCTGGACGCCCCGCTGACCTATGACATCGACATCGCCCAGGCCGTCGGGTCCCGGATCAAGAACCTCGCCTACGGCGGCGCGCCGGTCACCGACGGCCAGCAGTTCGTGATCGCGATCAACAACTACCGGCAGTCCGGTGGCGGCGGCTTCCCCGGCGTGAAGACCGCTCCGGTCGTCTACAACGCCCAGGTGGAGATCCGGCAGCTGATCATCGACTGGGTGACCGCGACCAAGGTCATCGACCCGGCGGTGTTCGCCTCGCTGGACTGGAAGCTGGTGTCGAACGGCCAGCCGATCACCATCACCGGCAACTAGCTTTCTCACCACTGCTGGCCACCTAACTGAGGGCTTCTACAAAGCACCAGGCCCGGAGGCTGGGCCGGTGCCGTATCGAGTTCTCGTACCCGAGTAGAGCTTGCTCGTACGGTGGATCGCTCACGCAGCGTGCGTGCGCGATTACGCGAGTTGGGCTCGCAGTAAGTGACACGCGATCTGGCGTTCATAGAAAACTTGTCAGCTTTGTAGATAGACTCCGCAACAGACGATCCGGAGGTGGCATGAGCGACTCACCCGTCAACCGCCCTGATAGTGACGCGCCTGCGGCGCACCGCTGGGTGGAACCAACCCGCTCCCAAATCAAAGATAATGTCGATCTATACGAGATCGTGTACGACGAGGCCAAACGGACACTTGACGATCAATCCGCAGAATTGAACAATGTACGAACCCGTGCTGTCCAATATTTGGCGTTCGTCGGCTCGGCGACCGCTTTTCTTGCCGGGGCGGGCATTAAGGATGCCACGCGGCACCTAGGGTTCTACAGTCTCGCGTCAATTGCAACGGTGCTCGCTCTAGCGGTGATTATCTTGGTAGCCGTGCTGTTGAACCCGTGGAGTACCCCCCTGTACAAACGCGTCGAGCCGAAGATCATAGTCACTACGTGGATTGAGCGTGAAGTTCCTTCTCCCACCAAGGCCGAGATGCTACGGGAACTGTCACTAAACTTCGATAAATGGCAGGCCGCGAACAACGAACGATTAGGTGTGATACGGAAGCTATACTTCAGTGCCATCATTTTGGGCGGCCTTCAGCTTCTGGCTTGGGCGAGCCTGGTTTGGGTGGCAGTCTAAGACTTGGACGGGTGCTACCCGGTACATGGCAAGGAGTCTAGGTGGCCCCCGATAGAGGCGGCAGCCCGCTGCCTGATGAAGTGTCGGCGCGATGGTGGCCCAAGAGGAAGCCCGACCCCGATCCTGACCCTGCGCCTGACCCTCCACCTGGGCCTGAGCCCACCCTTCCCTCGCCGGGCAGACGAAACCCCACTGGCAAGATTGACGTACCGATCGTTGGACGTCGCAAGGAGGCAGTGGTACGCGTGCGACTCGTTCCGGGTACTGGTCAATTCACCCTCAACGGTCGGAGTATGGAGAACTACTTCCCAAATAAAGGCCATCAGCAACTTATTCGGGAACCACTCGAACTCGCAGGTATGGTAGATCGCTATGACGTCATTGCAACTCTCAAAGGCGGCGGAATCACGGGCCAAGCTGGGGCAATGCGACTTGCCATCACTCGAGGTCTGGTCATGTTGGAGCCACAAGACAGAACTATGTTGAAGAAAGCTGGGTTTTTGACTCGCGACGCTCGCGTAAAGGAGCGAAAGAAGTATGGCTTAAAAAAGGCACGAAAAGCTCCTCAGTATTCAAAGCGGTAAGAGCACCGGCCTTGAGCCACAACACTCAGGCTAGGTCAAACGCAGTGCGCTTGCTAGCGTTGTGCGCTAAGCAAGAGCTACGGTCAGCGGCTCGGCTCGAGGTCATGGTTAGCGCTATCTCTAATCTTGGCAAGGTGGCGGTGCGGCACCCGCGATGTCGGTGCGGTGCTGGCTGCCGGCCAGCTCGATGCCGGCCACCAGCCGGTAGGCGGCCTCGCGTGCCTCGGCCAGGTCAGCGCCGACGGCGGTGGCCGACAGCACCCGGCCACCGGCCGAGCGCAGTACCCCGTCCCCGTCGCGCCGGGTGCCGGCGTGGATCACCCCGGGCTGGTCGCCACCGGTGATCGGATCGTCCAGCCTCGGCCGGCCGGGATAGTTCGCGGCGGCGATCACCACCGTGACGGCCGCCCCGGCACGCCAGCGGGGCGGCGGGTAGCCGGCCAGCTTCCCGGTGGCCGCCGCGTGCAGCAGCCCGGCCAGCGGTGATTCCAGCAGTGCCAGCACCACCTGGGTCTCCGGGTCGCCGAACCGGGCGTTGAACTCGATCACCCGGGGCCCCGCGGCCGTCATCGCCAGGCCCACGTAGAGCAATCCGGTGAAGGGCGTCCCACGCCGGCGCAACTCGTCCACCGTCGGCTGGGCGACCTGGCGCATCACCTGCTCCACCGTGTCGGCGGGCAACCAGTCCAGCGGGGCGTAGGCGCCCATCCCGCCGGTGTTGGGACCGGTATCGCCGTCGCCGATCCGCTTGAAGTCCTGGGCCGGCAACAGCGGCAGCACGCTCTGCCCGTCGGTGAGGCAGAACAGCGAGACCTCCGGGCCGTCGAGGTACTCCTCCACCAGCACCCGCCCGCAGGTCGCGGCATGCTCAGCGGCCTGCTGTCGATCGGCGGTCACCACCACGCCCTTGCCGGCGGCCAGGCCGTCGTCCTTGACCACGTACGGCGGCCCGAACTCGGCCAGCGCGGCGTCCACCTCGGCGGCGGTGTCGCACACCCTGGCCCGGGCGGTCGGCACCCCGGCCGCGGCCATCACGTCCTTGGCGAAGGCCTTGCTGCCCTCCAGCTGGGCTGCCTGCCGGGACGGCCCGAAGCAGGCGATGCCGGTGGCCCGCACGGCATCGGCGGCGCCGGCCACCAGCGGCGCCTCCGGGCCGATCACCACCAGGTCGGCGCGAACGCCGGAAGCCAGCGCGGCGACCGCCTTCGGGTCGGTGACGTCCAGCGGGCGGTGCTCTGCAATGGTGGCGGTGCCGGCGTTGCCCGGTGCGCAGATCAGCGCGGTGACCGCGGGATCGGCCGCCAGGGCAAGGCAGAGGGCGTGCTCACGAGCACCGGAGCCAACGACGAGAACCCGCATACCCGCAGGCTATCGAGTGCGGGTACGCGGGTTCTGGGTGGACGTTCGGCCTCAGCAGCCGCAGGTGTAGTACGTGATGTCCCAGTGGCTGCCCTCGTCGCAGTAGATGTTGCCCGAGGCGGCCTGCCACTGCGGGTAGCCGTCACCCCTGTTGCCGATCCGGGTGAAGGCGTTGTGGATGTAGCCGTCGATGCAGGTGCGGTGGGTGATGTCGACCTTGTAGCCGTTCCAGTGGCTGTAGGTGCCGCTGGCGTGGCCGGTCTCGGTGCCGCCGGTGATGTTGATCGAGCAGCCGCTGGAACGGTGCAGGGTGATCACGCCCGACACGGTGCTCTGGTTGATCTGCTCGAAGGAGGTGCAGGTGGAGTTGTAGCGGTCGGTGCAGCCGCCGCTGGAACTCCAGGTGATGCCCGCGGACGACAGTTGCGAGGCGGCCTGGGACTGGGTGAGCTTGGTGACGGCGTGCGCCGGCGCGCTGACCGCGACCAGCGTGGTCACCGAGGCGAACAGCCCGAGCAGGAATACGACAATACGATTCTTCATGCGTCAACCACTCTGTTGAGGACGGGGAGGGGGTTTTCCGACCCCACCGTTGCGTATCACGCGAAACCCGGCAACTCAGCAGCTCGAAGCGTTCACGCTGCTCACACGAAGAGCAGTGATCTCGAATCAGCGTGCGGCGGTGTCGACGATCGTGACGCCGGTCAGCGTGGGGACGAACAGCCGCGCCCCGCTGATCGCCGGAGTGGCGAATCTGCTTGTGCTTCCTACCGAAACTCGCTCACGGACCTTGCCGGTGGCCGGGTCCAGGGCGTTGAGCACGCCGGCTTCCGGGCTCACCGAGTACAGCCGTCCACCGCCCAGCACCGGTGAGCCGGTGATCGACTCGTCGGCGTGCCAGCCCCGCGCGATCCGGCCCTGGCCGTCGATCCGGATCGCCCGCAGGCCGTCAGCGCACGGCACGTACACGGTGCTGCCGGCCACCGCGGTGCCGCCGAAGGACCGGCAGACCTCGGCCTGGCTGTGCTGGCCACCGATGCCGCCCAGGTGGCCGGCCCGCAGCACATACCCGTCACCGGACTTGCCGGCGATGAAGATCCACTTGTTGTCGACCACCGCCGGGCCCTGTGAGCCGAGATCCAGGTCGGCGGCGTTATGGGCGGCCCAGTCACCGGGCGAGAACGAGTCCACCAGCCGGGTGCCGGCCAGTTCCAGCACCGAGTCGCTGTAGTCGTAGCTGCCGCCGACCGATTCGCCGTTGCCGACCGCGACCAGCAGGTGGCCATTGAGCACGGTGGCTCCCGGCGGCGTCCAGATGCCGGCTTCCCGGGTGGTCGGCACGGTGTAGGCGACCGGCTCGCCGTTGCCGACGGGGACGCCGACCATGCGGCCCTTGTACTGGCCGCAGTCGCCTGCCAGGCCGCCGAACGGGACCCAGACCCGGCCGTCGAGCAGGGTCAGCGCGCCGCGCTGCTGCATCGCCTGCGGATCGGTGCCGGGCAGGTCGACCGAGCGTCGCCAGTGGACCGCCCCGTTCGCCGGATCGAGGGCGACGAGGTCGTGGCGCACCCGGGCTCCGATCGAGGCCACCACGAACACCGTCCGGCTGGCCGCGTCGTACACCGGGGTGCCGGTGATGCCCAGCGGGTCGATGTTGCCGCACGGCAGGTCGGACCGGTCGGTCGGGCTGCCCAGCCGGACCGACCATCGCTTGGCGCCGGCCGGGGTCAGGCCGTACACGACGTTCTTCTCGGTGGCGACGATGACGGTGCCGCCGACCACGATCGGCGAGGCGTAGACCTGGCCGTCCAGATCGACCTTGGTGGCGCTCAGCCGGCCCGAGGCGGGCGGCATGGCCTTGCTGACCCCGGTGCGCTGCAGGTCGCCGTGGTAGGTGGGCCAGTCCGGAGTCGCGGTGGGCGGCGTGCCGGTCGCGGTCGGGGGTCGGCTGCCGGCAGAGCCGCCGGACGACGGAGCCGTGGAGGGCGTGGTGATGGTGGCGGTCGCGCTGGCTCGCGGTGAGTCGTCCGAATCAGAGGTGCACCCGGCGATCAGCGCAGCCAGCAGCGCCAGCATGGCCACCCTGATTCTGCCCATCGACCAAGAGTAACCAGCCGACTCAAGCCCACTCATGCTCAGACCGGACCGGCCGATCGTCGATGGCATTCTCTTTCCACAGCTGCAGATCCACTACGTTGGCGCCCGATACTGGTGTGTGCGCATCCTTCGGCTCAGGCCAGCAGGTCGTTCAGCACGATCGACTGGTCACGGCCCGGGCCCACCCCGATGACCGAGATCCGAGCGCCGGACATCTCCTCCAGAGCCCGGACGTAGGCCTGGCAGTCGGGCGGCAGGTCAGCCATCGTCCGGGCCGTGGAGATGTCGGAGTCCCAACCGGGAAAGGTCTGATACACCGGCACGGCCCGGCTGAACTCGGCCTGGGTCATCGGCATGTCGGCATGTCGGACGCCATCGATCTCGTACGCGACGCAGACCGGGATCTCGGGCATGCCGGTGAGAATGTCGAGCTTGGTGAGGACGAAGTCGGTGACGCCGTTGATCCGGGCGGCGTACCGGGCGATCGGCGCGTCGTACCAACCGGTGCGCCGCGGCCGTCCGGTGGTGGTCCCGAACTCGGCACCGGCGTTGCGCAGCTCGTCACCCTTGGAATCCAGCAGCTCGGTCGGGAACGGGCCCTCGCCGACCCGGGTGGCGTAGGCCTTGACGACCGCGATCACCCGCGCGATCCGGGTCGGCGGGATGCCGCTGCCGGTGCAGGCGCCCCCCGCGGTGGCGCTGGAGGAGGTGACGAACGGGTAGTTGCCGTGATCTACGTCGAGCATGGTGGCCTGGCCGGCTTCCAGCAGCACGGTCTTGTCCGCCTCCAGAGCCTCGTGCAGCAGCAGGGCGGTGTCGGTGACCATCGGGCGCAGCCGGTCGGCGTAGGACAGCAGGAACTCGATCACCGCGTCCACTTCCAGAGCCCGCCGGTTGTAGATCTTGGCCAGCACCTGGTTCTTCAGGTTCAGGGCGGCGGTCACCTTCTCGCGCAGCGTCACCTCGTCGAACAGGTCCTGCACCCGGATGCCGATCCGGTTCATCTTGTCGGCGTAGGTGGGACCGATGCCGCGGCCGGTGGTGCCGATCCGGCGGCTGCCGGCGAACCGCTCGGTCACCTTGTCGATCACGGTGTTGTACGGCGGGATGACGTGGGCGTCGGCGCTGACCACCAGCTTCTCGGCCGAGCGGCCGCGGGCCTGCAGCGCGTCGATCTCGCTGAACAGCACCTCGAGGTCGATCACCACGCCATTGCCGATCACCGGGACGCAGTTCTCGCTCAGGATGCCCGAGGGCAGCAGGTGCAGCGCGAACTTCTCGCCATCGATCACGATGGTGTGCCCGGCGTTGTTGCCGCCGTTGAACTTCACCACGTAGTCGACCCGGCTGCCGAGCAGGTCGGTGGCCTTGCCCTTGCCTTCGTCGCCCCACTGAGCGCCGACCAGAACGATGGCGGGCATGTAGCGGACTCCTGACTTTCCGGAGCGGCCCGGCTCTGGTCCAGCCGGGTCGCCGCGATGTGGTGGGTACCTGCGTCCTGGTGCAATGTAACCGGCGCGAGCGCTGTCGAGCGCCAGCGGAGGGGGTAACGGACGTGCACCTGGTGCAGCTCAGCGTCGGCCGGCAACCGCCTGCCGAAGGCCTGCCGGCCGGTACGCAGCGGCACACCGCAACCGATGCCGCCGGGGTGGACGCGGTGCTGGCGGCGCTGGAGGAGGCGTGGCCCGGCCGGTTGGTAACCGACGCGCCCCGGCTGGTGATCGATGCGGACCTCGCCGGGCTGAGCCTGGTGCTGCACCGGCTGCTGCGCCGGGGCCTGCTGGAGACGCTGGACACCGCGGTGCTGCCGCGCGAATCGGTTCCCTACCTGTCCCGGCTGGGATTACCGGCCGACCTCGCCGGCCAGCTGAGGGTGGCCCGGCAGGCACCGGCCCGGTTGGTGGGGGTGGTGAAGGACGATTCCGGCGGCGTATGCGTGGACGGGGCAAGTCTGGCCCCCTGGCCTGAGGAGCTGCCCGAGGCGTCGGACGGCTCGGCGTGGTGGCTGCGGGCGGTGGTGGACGACCAGCGGCTGGCTGACGGGAATGCCCGCGGGCTGCGGTTGCGCCGGCTCGGCCCGGCGGAGCTGGAGGCCACCGTGCAGTTGGGCCGGCTGCGGCGCCGGACCTGCCGGGGCCGGTCGCTGCAGCTGGCCTGTGACCCGGCACTGATCGTGGCGGACGGGGTGGCCCGGGAACGCCCACGCGACAAGCGGACCTTCTGGTCGGAACCGAAGCTGTGGCGACTGGCACTACCCGCCGGTTGAGTCCGGGTGCTCGTCATCGCCAGCGCGGCCATCCACAACCGGACTGTCCGGATCAGCTAGCAGATCGGCGAGCAATAGAGTCGAGTCATGAGCGTCGATCCCAGGCTGGT
>NZ_DASVQG010000032.1:0-43745 GCF_036389215.1 Jatrophihabitans sp. | reverse complement strand
GTTTACCCCGATCGCGTGCCCGCCAAGCTGCGCTGACGCGTTTCGTACGCCTGTTCTGGCGTGTCGCTCGTTCGTCGTACAGGTGTTCGGCTATTGTCCACAGCGGCGTGGTCATCCACAGCTCCGAGCCGGCCCGGCTGTTTTCTGTCGGACCCAGGGCCTAGCGTGACCCGCGTGAACAGAAGCTCTTCAGCAAAGACGCCTGGGAAGTCGACTACAGGGGTGGCGGACATGGTGGCAGGACCTGATCGGGACAAGGCGTTGGACCTTGCGCTCGCGCAGATCGACAAACAATTCGGCAAGGGCTCGGTGATGCGCCTCGGTGAGCGGCCGGTCACGCAGATGGCCGTCATCCCCACCGGTTCCATCGCCCTCGACGTGGCCCTCGGCGTCGGCGGTCTGCCGCGCGGCCGGGTCGTCGAGGTCTACGGCCCCGAGGCCTCCGGTAAGACGACGGTGGCGCTGCACGCGGTGGCCAACGCGCAGGCCACCGGCGGCATCGCCGCGTTCATCGACGCCGAGCACGCGCTCGACCCCGACTACGCCCGGGCCATCGGCGTCGACACCGACGCTCTGCTGATCAGCCAGCCCGACACCGGTGAGCAGGCGCTGGAGATCGCGGACATGCTGATCCGCTCCGGCGCCCTCGACCTCATCGTCATCGACTCCGTGGCCGCCCTGGTGCCCCGCGCCGAGATCGAGGGCGAGATGGGTGACAGCCACGTCGGCCTGCAGGCCAGGCTGATGAGTCAGGCGTTGCGCAAGATCACCGGTGCGCTCAGCAACTCCGGCACGACCGCGATCTTCATCAACCAGCTGCGCGAGAAGATCGGAGTCATGTTCGGCTCGCCCGAGACAACCACCGGTGGCAAGGCGCTGAAGTTCTACGCGTCCGTGCGCATGGACGTTCGCCGCATCGAGACCCTCAAGGACGGTGGCGAGGCGGTCGGTAACCGGACCCGGGTCAAGGTTGTCAAGAACAAGGTGGCCCCGCCCTTCAAGCAGGCAGAGTTCGACATCGTCTACGGCCAGGGCATCAGCCGTGAGGGCTCGTTGATCGACGTTGGCGTCGAGCAGGGGGTCGTACGCAAGTCCGGCGCCTGGTACACCTACGAAGGCGATCAGCTGGGCCAGGGTAAGGAGAATTCGCGCAACTTCTTGCGCGACAACCCCGACCTCGCGGAAGAGATCGAGAAGAAGATCAAGGAAAAGCTGGGGGTGGGCGCCCAGGTGACTGAGGAGGCGCCGCTGCCGGCTCCGGTCGACTTCTAGCGTCAGTGGCCCGGGTACGTTCGGCGGGTGGCGGCGCATGCGCTCCGCCTGCCGAACCTTCCGAGTTCGATGATCGGCGTGCCGACCCTGAGGCAGACCCTCAGGAGGTGGCTCGGACGATCTGTCTGCGCCTGCTGACGGTACGTGCCCGAACCCGAGTCGAACTCCGTGACGCGCTCGCAGCCCGTGGGGTTCCCGAGTCGGCCTCGACGACGGTGCTGGATCGGCTGGCTGATGTCGGACTCGTGGATGACGGTGCCTTCGCCGCCGGCTATGTCTTGTCCCGGCAACGTGAGCGCGGCCTGGCGGTGCGGCAGATCAGCCGCGAACTCCGGGACAAGGGCGTTGACGACGCGGTGATCACAGCCGCCGTCCAAGGGAGCGCGGCCGAGGCCGATGCCGAGGTGGCTCGGCAGCTGGTGGTGCGCAAGCTCCGATCGATGACCCGGCTGGCACCAGAGGTCAAAACACGACGTTTGGTGGCGATGCTGGCGCGCAAGGGCTATCCACCGTCCATGGCATTTCAGGTGGTCAGGGATGCCGTTGGCGCGTGTGATGAGGACACTGCGCCCGATGACACCGCATGGCTGGCTTGACCCTGTGCCTCTTCGTTCATAGCCTCACAAGATCAGGAGAATGGATGTGTTGCACGCAAGCGCAGCGCACTGACATACACCCGCGTCATGTTTGCCCGTTGACCGTCGCCACGCCGAGGACCGAAGGAGATTGCGACCGCCGCCGCTAGCATCTGCGGAGGCGCCTCCACTCTGTGTTCGCTTGGGGCTTCGGCCCACGGCTCCGCCTCCTGGCAGTGCTGTCGCGACGAGTCTTGACTGACGCGTCGCCTCCGCGAGAGGGGGACGTTAGTGATTGAGTTCGTGGCTATTGCCGCCATATTCGTGTTGATTCTGATCCTCGGCCTACGATTCCTGTCGCTGTACGCGGGCCGCTCCGCGGCCGGCGGTGTCACCCAGCGTCCGGTCGACGGTCATGACCGGGTTGCCGAAGCCGAGATCGAAGCCGAAGCAGTCCGGCAACGGGGGATGAAGGAGGCTGACGCAGCCCGGCGGGCCGCCGAGGTCGAGATCGAATCGCTGCGCAGGGCCGTCCAGACCGAGGTGGCGGCGGCACGCGCCAGTGCCGAGGCTGCGAAGGTACGGGCCGACAAGGCCGCCGAAGACCTGCTCGCCGATGCCCGGCGCACAGCTGAGCGTGAGTCGGAGTCCCGGCTCGCGGCCCTGGCGACTCGGGAAGAGCAGTTGACGGCACGCACCCAGGCCCTGGACCACCGTGAATCCGAGCTCGATACGCAGGCGCGCGAGCTCCAGGCCCACCGGGCGGAACTGGATGCCGAGGGCGCCGCTCTGGAGGAGCTGCGCTCGGAACTGACCGCGGCGACGGTCCGGCAGGAACACGAACACATCGCAGCCCTGGAGCGGGTGGCCGCCCTCACCACCGAAGAGGCCAAGGTCGAGTTGCTCAATTCGGTCGAGGCGACCGCTCGCCGGGACGCGGCCGCCCTGGTGCGCACGATCGAGACCGAAGCCCGTGCCGAGGCGACCGACCGGGCCCGGGCCATCGTGGTCGACGCGGTCCAGCGGATCGCCAGCGAGCAGACCACCGAGACCGTGGTCAGCGTGTTGCACCTGCCCAGTGACGAGATGAAGGGGCGGATCATCGGACGCGAGGGCCGCAACATCCGTGCCTTCGAATCGGTCACCGGGGTCAATGTGATCATCGACGACACCCCCGAGGCCGTGCTGCTGTCCTGCTTCGATCCGGTTCGCCGGGAGATCGCCCGGATCACCCTGGAGAAGCTGGTGCTGGACGGCCGGATTCACCCGCACCGGATCGAGGAGATCTACGAGACCGCCAAGGTCGAGGTGGACGAGCTGTGCCTGCGGGCCGCCCGCGATTCCCTCGCCGGGATCGGCATCACCGACCTGGACGAGCGGCTGATCCCGACCTTGGGACGGTTGAAGTACCGGACCAGCTACGGCCAGAACGTGCTCGGACACCTCACCGAGACGGCGCACATCGCGGGGATCATGGCCAGCGAGCTGGGTCTGGAGCCCAGTGTGATCAAGCGGGCGGCCTTCCTGCACGACATCGGCAAGGCCCTGACCCACGAGGTCGAAGGCAGTCACGCGATCATCGGCGCCGATCTGCTGCGCAGGTACGGCGAGAGCGAGGCCGTCGCGCACGCCGTCGAGGCCCATCACAACGAGGTCCAACCCCGGACCGTGGAAGCCGTGCTGACCCAGGCTGCCGACGCCTGCTCGGCGGCCCGCCCCGGTGCCCGCCGCGAGTCGCTGGAGGTCTACGTCAAGCGGCTGGAGCGGATCGAGCAGATCGCTACCGCGCGACCCGGGGTCGAGCGGGTCTTTGCCATGCAATCCGGCCGCGAAGTTCGGGTGATGGTGCTGCCCGAGCAGGTCGATGACCTGGCCGCCGGCGTGATCGCCCGTGAGGTGGCCAAGCAGATCGAGGACGAGCTGACCTACCCCGGCCAGATCCGGGTGACGGTCGTGCGGGAATCACGGGCCACCGAGGTCGCCCACTGAGCCGGACGGCCGCACCGCCGTGAACCGGCGGCGGTAGATCGCCGACGGGCCCACCGGAGGCCCGTCGGGATCATCGATCTGTTTCACGGCCACCAGGCTCAACCCGTTCTTCTCCAGCACCCGCCGGGACGCGGTGTTGGCCTGCTCGGGGTCGATCACGAAGCCGCCGACGCTGGGATCCTGCTCGCGGATGAGGCGGATCAGCGCGGCGATCAGCCGCGTTCCCAGGCCCTGACCGCAGTGGGTCTCCTCGCCGATCAAGTAGTCGAAGCCTGCCTCGTCCGGATGCGCGCCGACCTTGCGGCCGTAGTCGGGGTAGTCGGCCCACCGGTACCACTGGAGGAAGGCAACCGGCCCGCTCGGCAGTTCGGCGATCAGGGGGTGCGACGGTTCGGTTCCCTGGATGCACGGCAGGTACTCAGCGCTGACCGCGGCCGGCTCGGAGGAATCGTGCCACCACCGGTGCACGTGAGCGGCGCCGAGCCACCGGCTCATCAGCGGCAGGTCGTCGGCCGTCATCGGCCGCAGCAGGACCGGGGCCGTTTCGGTGTGGCCGGACGGTGCGTCCGGCGTCGAGGTCGCGACCATGAGCAAGAGTAGCCAACCGCCTGGTCACGGTGGCTGGCGTGGCCTCGTACTCTTGAGCCGATATGAACGCCGCCCCGGGTACCGAGTCCAGCGCCGATCACGGCGGCACCCGCACGTATGCCATTCGCACCTACGGCTGCCAGATGAACGTGCACGACTCCGAACGGCTCGCCGGGCTCCTGGAGCAGGCCGGCTACCGCCGGGCAGCGGATCAGACCGGCCGCGAGGCCGATCTGGTGGTGTTCAACACCTGCGCGGTGCGCGAGAACGCCGACAACCGGCTCTACGGAAACCTCAGTCAGCTTGCTCCGGTGAAGACCGCCCGTCCGGGCATGCAGATAGCCGTCGGCGGCTGCCTGGCACAGAAGGACCAGTCCGCCGTCCTGCAGAAGGCGCCCTGGGTCGATGTGGTCTTCGGCACCCACAACCTCGCCAGCCTGCCGGTGTTGCTGGAGCGGGCCCGGCACAACGGCGAGGCCCAGGTCGAGATCCTGGATGCGTTGGCGAACTTTCCCTCCGACCTGCCCAGCAGGCGGGATTCGGCATTCTCGGCGTGGGTGTCGATCTCGGTCGGCTGTGACAACAGTTGCACGTTCTGCATCGTGCCGAGCCTGCGCGGCAAGGAGACCGACCGGCGCCCCGGTGGCGTGCTGGCCGAGATCGAGGCCCTGGTCGCCGAGGGGGTCACCGAGATCACCTTGCTGGGCCAGAACGTCAACTCCTACGGTCGCTCGTTCGGTGACGCCCTGGCCTTCGGCAAGTTGTTGCGTGCCTGCGGGCGCATCGAGGGCCTGGACCGGGTCCGGTTCACCAGCCCGCATCCCCGTGACTTCACCGACGACGTGATCGCCGCGATGGCCGAGACCCCCAATGTCTGCCCGCAGCTGCACATGCCGATGCAGTCCGGCTCCGACGCCGTGCTGCGCAGCATGCGGCGCTCCTACCGGCAGGCGCGCTATCTCGACATCATCGACCGGGTCCGCGCCGCGATGCCGCACGCTGCCATCACCACCGACATCATCGTCGGCTTTCCGGGCGAGACCGAAGCCGACTTCGACCAGACCCTGGAGGCCGTCCGGCGGGCCCGGTTCGCCAGCGCCTTCACCTTCCAGTACTCGCCGAGGCCCGGCACCCCGGCGGCGACCATGGCGAACCAGATCCCGAAGGCCGTGGTGCAGCAGCGCTATGACCGGCTGATCGAACTGCAGGAGGAGATCAGCTGGCAGCAGAACAAGCAGCTGATCGGCACCGAGGTCGACGTTCTGGTGAGCTCGGGTCAGGGCAAGAAGGACGCCGCCAACCTGCGGATGTCCGGCCGGGCCCGCGACGGCCGGCTGGTGCATGTCGCTGCCGGGGATCTGCCGGTGGCGGCCGGCGATGTGGTCAGTGCCAGGGTCACGTATGCGGCTCCGCACCACCTGGTGGCCGACGGCGGCATCTCCGCGCACCGGCCATGGCGAGGTGCGTCCGGACAAGCAGCACCCGCCGCACCGGCGCCCCGGCCGTTGCTCAGCATCGGCCGCCGACCGGCCTGAGCGTGCCCTAGTCCGGCAGCAGCGCCTAGTCCGGCAGCAGCGCCCTGCGCCGGGCCACCTCGGCCTCGGCCTTGGCGATCCGCTGCGGGTCCCCGGATGACTGGGCCCTGGCGAGCTTGGCCTCCGCCTCGCTCAGCCGTTCCTTCAGCTGCGCCAGGAACGGATTGGACTCGGTCGCGCCACGCTTCCACTCCGCGTCGAGGGCCTCCCGGACCCGCTGTTCGGCGGCCCGCATCCGCGCCTCGACCCGCTGCATGGCATCGCGCGGAACGTGGCCGAGAGCTTCGAGCTTCTCCTGCAGGTCACGCAGCGCCACCTGGGCCTGCCGCGGATTGCTCAGATCCAGCGCGGCCGCCTCGGCGATGATCGCTTCCTTCTCCTTCAGGTTCTGGCTCTGCTCGGCGTCCCGTTCGGCGAAGACTGCCGAGCGCCGTTCGAAGAAGACGTCCTGCGCTGCCCGAAACCGCTTCCACAAAGCGTCCTCGGTGCTGCGGTTGGTGCGCGGCGCGGCCTTCCACTCGTTCATCAGCTCTTTCAAGGCCGCCGAGGTCTCGCGCCAGTCCTCCGAGGTGGACAGCTTCTCGGCCTGGTCGACCAGCTTCTCCTTGGCCGCCTTGGCGGCGTCGCGCTCGGTGTCGAGGGTGGCGAAGTGGCTGCCGCGGCGCTTGCCGAAGGCGTCCCGCGCGGCGGCGAACCGCTTCCACAGGGCGTCATCGGTCTTGCGGTCGATGCCCTTGATCAGCTTCCATTCCTCGACGATGGTCCGCAGCCGGTCACCGGCGGCCTTCCACTGGGTGGAGGTCTGCGCGATCGTCTCCGCCTCGACGGCCAGCGCCTCCTTCTTGGCGATCGCCTCGGCTCGGGCGGCGTCGCGGGCCTCGGCCAGCTCACCCATCTTGGCGTCGGCCGCGGTGATCAAGGCGATCAGCTGAGCATCGAGCGCGGCGAGGTCGCCGACCGCCTGGGCCGTCGGCAGCGAGGCGTGCAGGGTCATGGCCTGGGACTTGGTGGCCTTGGGATCGCCCGCGCCCGACTCCAGGCGCTTGGCCAGCAGGTTGATCTCGGTCTGCAGGTCCTCGAACCTGCGGACGTAGAAGGCCATGCCGGCCTCGGCGTCACCAGCCTGCCAGGAGCCAACCTCCCGTTCCCCGTCGGCGGTCCTGACGAACACCGTGCCAGCCTCGTCGATACGTCCCCATTCCGAACTCATATCGAGCATTAGACACGACCGGGGATGCCTTCGGTGCAGCCGGTTAGCCTCTTGCAACGTGACTGACACCGACGCACCCCGGCCCGGGCCCCCGGTGGTGGCGATCGTCGGCCCGACGGCGACCGGCAAATCGGATCTCGCCGTGGCGCTGGCCCGGCGAATCGGTGGTGAGGTCATCAATGCCGACTCCATGCAGCTCTACCGCGGGATGGACATCGGCACCGCCAAGCTGACGGTCGCCGAGCGCGGCGGCATCACCCACCACCTGCTCGACGTCTGGCCGCTGACCAAGTCCGCGGCCGTTGCCGAGTACCAGCGGCTGGCCCGGGCCGCGATCGCCGACATCGCCGGCCGCGGCCGGGTCCCGGTGCTGGTCGGCGGCTCCGGGCTCTACGTCCGGGCCACCCTGGACCGCCTGGAGTTCCCGGGGGAGTCGCCGCGGATCAGGAACCGGCTGACCGCCGAACTCGCCGAGGTCGGTCCGGCGCTCCTGCACGCCCGGCTGGCGAGGCTGGACCCGGCGGCCGCGGTGGCGATCCTGCCGTCCAACGGCCGCCGGATCGTGCGGGCACTGGAGGTCATCGAACTCACCGGCGGCCTCTTCACCGCCCGGATGCCGGCCTTCGAGTCGATCTACCCGGCGGTTCAGATCGCGTTGGAACACCCGGGCCTGGAGGACCGGGTACGGCTGCGAGTGGAGGAGATGATGGCCGGCGGCCTGCTGGAGGAGGTGCGCCGGCTGCTGCCGCTCGGGTTGCGCAACAGCCCTACCGCGGGCAAGGCGCTGGGCTACCAGCAGTTGCTGGCGGTGCTCGATGACCACGGCGAGCTGCGCGGGGATCTCGAGGAAGCTGTCGAGCAGACCGTTCGGGCGACCTGGCGGTTCGTGCGCCGGCAGCGGTCCTGGTTCCGCCGCGACCCGAGGCTGCACTGGCTGGATGCGGCGGCCCCGAACGTTCTGGACGCCTCGCTCGCGCTGCTGCCCGCTACGCTCGGCAGGTGAGCCGCACGCTGCCGGTGATGAAGGGCCATGGCACCGAGAACGATTTCGTGGTGCTGCCCGATCTCGACGCGGTGGTCTCGATGTCGCCGTCGCTGGTGCGGGCGCTGTGCGACCGGCGGGCGGGCATCGGCGCCGACGGGGTGTTGCGGGTGACCAGGACGGCGCTGGCCACCGAGCCGGACGTCCAGGCCCAGGCCGGGGTCGCCGAGTACTTCATGGACTATCACAACGCCGACGGCTCGATCGCGGAGATGTGCGGCAACGGCCTGCGGGTGTTCGGGCGGTACCTGCACCAGGTGGGGCTGGCCGAGGGCGGCGCCAGTCTCACGGTCGCCACCCGGGGCGGCCCCAAGGTGCTCAGCTTCGACGGCGAGCACATCAGCGCCGAACTCGGGCCGGCGACCGTGCGCCCCGAGCGGCCGCGGGTCACTGCCGCGGGCCTCGCCGGTGAGTTCGACGCGGTGGCCCTGGACCTGCCCAACCCGCACGTGGTGGTCGAGTTGGCCTCGGTGGCGGATCTGGCGGCGCTGCGGCTGACCGAGCCGCCGCGGGTCCAGCCAGGACTGCCGGAGGGCCAGAACGTCGAGTTCGTGGTGCGCACCGGGCCCGACCGGCTGCGGATGCGGGTCCACGAGCGCGGCTCCGGCGAAACCCGCTCGTGCGGCACCGGGATCTGCGCCGTCGTCGCGGCGGTGGCCGGGCCATGGACTGATCAGGCGAACGGTTCGGGGACCGACTCGCAGCCGTGGACGGTGGAGGTGCCGGGCGGTGAGTGCCGGGTCTGGTGGAATGCCGCCGGCAGCATGGTGCTCTGCGGTCCAGCGGTCCTGGTCGCCAGTGTCGAGCTGTCATCGGAGTGGCTCGCGGCACACCGTTGACGCCGCTCTGGGCGAAATTCTGTCGCAATCCGGCGCGTCGGGCTGTCACCATGGAGGTAATGACTGCTTACCGACGAAATGAAGCCACTGCCGAATCGGTCGAGCCGGCCGGCCACGCCGGACCTCAGGCCGAGCTTGACGGGTCCATCCAGCTCGACTATGCCGACACCTACGCCGACGACACCGATGCCGATACGGGCACCGGGAACCCGGACGAGCCGGACTACACCCTCGGCGAGTACGACCTTTCCGATCGCGCGGCCCTGCGCCGGATCGCGGGGTTGTCCACCGAGCTCACCGACATCACCGAGGTCGAGTACCGCCAGCTGCGCCTGGAACGGGTGGTACTGGTCGGTGTCTGGACCACCGGCACCCTGACCGAGGCCGAGAACTCGATGCACGAGCTCGCCAGGTTGGCCGAGACCGCCGGCTCAGAGGTGCTCGACGGCCTGGTGCAGCGCCGGGACCGGCCGGACCCGGCAACCTACATCGGCTCCGGCAAGGCCAAGGAGCTGCGCGACATCGTCGCGGGCACCGGTGCCGACACCGTCATCTGCGACGGTGAACTGACCCCGGGCCAGCTGCGGCAGTTGGAGCAGGTCGTCAAGGTCAAGGTGGTCGACCGCACCGCGCTGATCCTCGACATCTTCGCCCAGCACGCCCGCTCCCGCGAGGGCAAGGCACAGGTGGAGCTGGCACAGCTGCAGTACCTGGTGCCGCGGCTGCGCGGGTGGGGCGAGTCGCTGTCCCGGCAGGTCGGTGGCCGGGCGGCGAACGGCGTCGGGATCGGTGGCCGCGGACCGGGTGAGACCAAGCTGGAGATCGACCGCCGGCGGATCACCGCCCGGATGGCGAAGCTGCGCAAGGAGATCTCGGGCATGAAGACCGCCCGGGACGTCAAGCGCTCCCGGCGCAGTCAGAACGAGGTGCCCTCGGTGGTGCTGGCCGGCTACACCAACGCCGGCAAGTCCTCGTTGCTCAACCGGCTCACCGGTGCCGGCGTGCTGGTGGAGAACGCCCTGTTCGCGACCCTGGACCCCACGGTACGGCGAGCCGAGACCGCCGACGGCCGGGTGTACACGCTGTCGGACACGGTCGGGTTCGTCCGGCACCTGCCGCACCAACTGGTCGAGGCCTTCCGCTCGACGCTCGAGGAGGTGGCCTCGGCCGACCTCATCCTGCACGTGGTGGACGCCTCCGATGACGATCCGGAGGCCCAGATCCGGGCGGTGCGCGAGGTCCTGTCAGACATCGACGCGCTCGACGTGCCGGAGCAGATCGTGTTCAACAAGGCCGATGCCGCCGACGCCGAAACCCAGTTGCGGTTGCGCAGCCTGGTGCCGGACGCGCTGTTCGTCTCCGCCCTGACCGGCACCGGCATGGCCGAGTTGGCGAGCCTGATCGAGGCCGGACTGCCCCGCCCGGACCGTGCGGTCCTGGTGCTGCTGCCCTACACCCGGGGTGACCTGGTTGCCCGCATTCATGCCGACGGTGAGGTGCTGTCGGAGGAGCACACCGGCGATGGCACCCTGATCAGCGCGCGGGTACGCTCGGACCTCGCCGCGGCGCTGGAGCAATTCGCCGCTGCGGTGCCTGCCGGCGAGCGGTGAACCTGCGTTCTGTCCGCCACCGCGTACGCTTGCCTGCAGTTGGTGTCGACGCAGTACAGGGAGACTAATCATGGGCTGGGAATCGCCGTCGCACTGGGTGATCATCGCGCTGGTCGTGCTGGTGCTGTTCGGATACAAGAAGCTTCCGGAGATGTCTCGCTCGGTGGGCCGCTCGCTGCGGATCTTCAAGACCGAGATCAAGGGCATGGGGCAGGACGACGCGGCCCGGGACTCCGCTGAGACGGTCACTCCCGGCACCGACCAACCGTCCGCGCTCACCCCGCCGGTCGTGACCCCGCCCGCCGTCACCTCGCCGGTGGTCGCCCCGCCGGTGGTCGCCCCGCCGGTCGTGACCCCGCCCCCGGCCGCCACTGCGGTGAACCCGACGGTGACGACCCCGCCCACCGCCGAGGAGACCCCTCAGCAGCGGACCCAGACCGGCTGAGGCCTCGCGTCGACCTGACCTGAGCGGCCGTACTGATCTGATCTTCTGATCTGAGCGGCCACCCTGAGCGGCGCTGACCTGGGCTTGTCAGCGCCGCCCCGAGCAGCGGGGCCGGAAAACCGGCTGTCACACCTTGCGCAGCACCGCCACCACCCGGCCGAGAATGGTTGCCTCGTCCGCGGGGATCGGTGAGTAGGCCTCGTTGTGCGGCAGCAGCCAGGCATGGCCGTCCCGGCGCTGCAACGTCTTGACGGTCGCCTCGCCGTCGATCATGGCCGCCACGATCTCGCCGTTGTCGGCATTGGGCTGCTGGCGGACCACCACCCAGTCGCCGTCGGCGATGGCGGCGTCCACCATCGAGTCACCCTGGACCCGCAACAGGTAGAGCGTGCCCTCGCCGACCAGGGTTCGCGGCAACGGGAAGACGTCCTCCACCACCTGCTCGGCCAGGATGGGGCCACCGGCGGCGATCCGCCCGATCACGGGCACCAGCACCGCTTCGGGCGCGTTGGCGTTCAGCGCGTCGTCGTCGGCAGGGTGCAAACCCATCGGCCTGCTGATCTGCTCGTCCTGGTCTTCCGGAGACCGGACGTCCAGGGCCCGTGGCTTGTTCGGATCCCGCCGGATGAAGCCCTTCTGCTCCAGGACGGCGAGTTGGTGGCTGACGCTGGAGGTGGACTGCAGCCCGACGGCGTCACCGATCTCGCGCATGCTCGGCGGGAAGCCGCGCTGCTGGACGGTGTTGCGGATGACGCTCAGGATGGTCCGCTGCCGTGCGGTCAGCCCGTCTCCGCGGTCGTGGTCGGGAAATTCGGCGATGGTGCTGTTCCTGGGGCGTCCCGGTCCTCGTCTGGTTGGTGGCTTGATCGGCTTGGGCACCGGAGTCTCCCTGTCTGTGCTGGCCTGAAGGCCTTCTCTGCTGTCGCCGGGGCGGTCCCTCGGCTGCCGTGTCGTCCGGGGACGAGCGTGCCGACGGTATCGCCGCAGGAGTAACGATTCAAACACCTGTTCGAATCGGCGTGTCGCCAATCTGGTTTCTGTCGGAGGCTTGTAGTAGACATCCGTACAGAGGTCCGATCGAAAGAATGTTCGATCATTCAGGGTAGCTGGCCATCGGCCAGCTGGAGTGAGGAGCACGGCATGTCAGTCGCAACCGAATTTCCCCCGGCGGTGTCCGTTCCTGTTCGCGCCCGGCAATTATCGCGCGCCACCGTGCCAGCCGCACCCGCCGTGCCAGCTGCACCCGCCAGGCCAGCTGCGCCCGCCATGCCACCTGCCGCCAGGCCCGCGTCCCGGCCGAGGCTGCGGCTGGTTCCGCCGGTCGAGGGCTACCCGCCGCCGGCCCCCCGTCTCCGACCCGACGGAACGCGGCGCGGTACCGGGCGGGTCCGTCGCCGCCCGGCCGCCTGCCCGCCTCCATCGACGTACCCGGCACTGCCGGCCGACATCGGCATCGCAGCCGAGCAGTTCGAAGCCCCGCCCGTCCGGCTGACCCGGCGGGGCGTTATCGCGATCGCCCTCGGCGTCGCGCTCGCTGGTGGCCTGTTGCTGCTGACGGCCCACCTGTCGGCCGGCTCGCCGGCGCCCCGGCCAGCCGTCGCTCCGGGTGCCGTGGTCACGGTGCAGCCTGGTGACACGCTGTGGTCCATCGCCGGGCAGGTGGCGCCGGGACGCGATCCACGCCGGGTGGTCGAGCAGATCCGGCGGTCCAACCACCTCGACACGGTGTCCCTTACGCCTGGCCAAACCCTCAAGGTCGGCTAAAGCTTGAGGACTTGCCGCCAGCTGCTGACAAGGCTGTGAGGGCGTCTCAAATCCATTCGTGGCGCTACTTGCGGAACACCGGGCGACGCTCTAGCGTTCCTACATGTAGTAGTTACAACGGTGTACTTCATCCACAAGTTGGGGTTTGGCAGTCCACAGCGCATCAACAACAGGGAGCGGCCGTCCACGGTGCGTCCCCAGGTTGTTGACAGTTCCCTGTTGATAACCGGCTCTAGCAGCTCGTATGCGCGCTGGCGGAAACCTCCGCGCTGAACACTGATTTAACAGATTCACCAGATCAACTGATTCAGCTGAGGGAGTCATCGATGCGCTGCCCGTACTGCCGCTACCCCGATTCCCGGGTGGTGGACTCTCGTGAGCAGGACGAGGGCCAGGTCATCCGGCGGCGTCGCAGTTGCCCGGAGTGCGGCAAGCGGTTCACCACGGTGGAAGAAGCGACCCTGGCGGTCATCAAGCGCAGCGGCGTGACCGAGCCGTTCAGCAGGCAGAAGGTCATCAGCGGGGTGCGCCGGGCCTGTCAGGGCCGGCCGGTCGACGAGGACGCGCTGGCCCAACTGGCCCAGACGGTCGAGGAGGCCATCAGGGCCACCGGAACGGCCGAGGTGCCCGCACCCGAGGTCGGTCTTGCGATCCTCGGCCCGCTGCGGGCCCTGGACGAGGTGGCCTACCTCCGCTTCGCCAGCGTGTACCAGTCCTTCAGTTCCATCGAGGACTTCGAGAAGGCGATCAGCGAGCTGCGCACCGAGCACCGCACCGAGCAGTCCGGCGGCGATGCCGGGCCGGCCCGGCCGGCCGCCGCCTCCCGGCAGCCATCACCACAGCAACCACACGGGATCACCAAGGAAAAGGGGCACAGCGGGTTATGACCGAAGTTGTCGAAGGCGGGTCCAGCGGCAGTTCTTCCTCCAGTGCGAAGAACGCCGGCAAGCCGGCTGGTTCCAAGCACGGTGGCGACCCCCGGGCGTTGAAGGTCACCGCGAAGGACCAGCCGGTGTATCCGGCCAATGGCCTGGTCATCGACCGCGTCTACACCACCGAGGGCCTGCACCCCTTCGACGAGGTGGACTGGGAACGCCGCGACGTGGTCATGACCAACTGGCGGGACGGCTCGGTCAACTTCGAGCAGCGCGGTGTGGAGTTCCCCGAGTTCTGGTCGGTCAACGCGGCCAACATCGTCACCACCAAGTACTTCCGCGGCGCGGTCGGCTCCGAGCAGCGTGAGTGGTCGCTCAAGCAGCTCATCCACCGGGTGGTGCACACCTACCGGGTCGCCGGTGAGGAGTACGGCTACTTCCGCTCGGCGGCCGATGCCGAGATCTTCGAGCACGAGCTGACCTGGATGCTGTTGCACCAGGTGTTCAGCTTCAACTCGCCGGTCTGGTTCAACGTCGGCACCACCTCGCCGCAGCAGGTCAGCGCCTGCTTCATCCTCGCGGTCGACGACACCATGGACTCGATCCTGAACTGGTACCGCGAAGAGGGCCTGATCTTCAAGGGCGGCTCCGGCGCCGGGCTGAACCTGTCGCGGATCCGCTCGTCCAAGGAGTTGCTGTCCTCCGGCGGCACCGCCTCCGGCCCGGTCAGCTTCATGCGCGGCGCGGACGCCTCGGCCGGCACCATCAAGTCCGGTGGCGCCACCCGGCGGGCCGCGAAGATGGTGGTGCTCGACATCGACCACCCCGACATCGTGGAGTTCGTCGAGACCAAGGCCCGCGAAGAGGACAAGATCCGGGTGCTGCGCGACGCCGGCTTCGACATGGATCTCGGTGGCGCCGACATCACCTCGGTGCAGTACCAGAACGCCAACAACTCCGTCCGGGTGACGGATGAGTTCATGCGCGCGGTCGAGGAGGGCCGGGAGTTCGGCCTGCGGGCCCGCTCCACCCACGAGGTCATCGAGACCATCGACGCCAAGCAGCTGTTCCACAAGGTCGCCAAGGCGGCCTGGGAGTGCGCGGACCCGGGCATCCAGTACGACGACACCATCAACGACTGGCACACCAACCCCGAGTCGGGCCGGATCACCGCGTCCAACCCGTGCTCGGAGTACATGAGCCTGGACAACACCTCGTGCAACCTGGCGTCGCTGAACCTGATGAAGTTCCTCGGTGTCGACGGCACCGGCAACTCCTTCGACTCGGCGAAGTTCGTCAAGGCCGTCGAGCTGATCATCACCGCGATGGACATCTCGATCTGCTTCGCCGACTTCCCGACCGAGGCGATCGGCGTCAACACCCGGGCCTACCGCCAGCTCGGCATCGGCTACGCCAACCTCGGCGCGCTGCTGATGGCCTCCGGCCTGGCCTATGACTCCGATGCCGGCCGGGCGATGGCCGCCGCGATCACCTCGCTGATGACCGGCACCGCCTACCGCCGCTCGGCGGAGCTCGCCGGCGTGGTCGGCCCGTACGACGGCTTCGCCCGCAACGCCGAGGGCCACGCCCGGGTGATGCGCAAGCATGCCGCCGCCAACGACAGCGTGCGGTACTTCCACGAGACCGACAAGGCGGTGCTGGCCCGGGCGACCGAGGAGTGGGCGTCCTGCCTGAAGATCGGGGCCACCAACGGCTGGCGCAATGCCCAGGCCTCGGTGCTGGCCCCGACCGGCACCATCGGCCTGATGATGGACTGCGACACCACCGGCATCGAGCCGGACCTGGCGCTGGTGAAGTTCAAGAAGCTGGTCGGTGGCGGCTCGATGCAGATCGTCAACCAGACGGTGCCGCGGGCGCTCAGGGCGCTGGGCTACCAGCAGGAGCAGATCGAGGCGATCGTGGAGTTCATCGCCGAGCACGGGCACGTGCAGGACGCGCCCGGTCTCAAGCTCGAGCACTACGACGTCTTCGACTGCGCGATGGGCGCGCGGGCGATCAAGGCGATGGGCCACGTCCGGATGATGGCCGCGACCCAGCCGTTCCTCTCCGGCGCGATCTCCAAGACGGTCAACCTGCCGGAGTCGGCCTCCATCTCCGACATCGCCGACGTGTACTTCCAGGGCTGGAAGCTGGGGTTGAAGGCGCTGGCGGTCTACCGCGACAACTGCAAGGTGGGCCAGCCGCTGTCGGCCGGCAAGGAGGCCAAGAAGGCCGCGAGCGCGGCGCCTGTCGACCCGATCGAGCACCGGCCGGTACGCAAGCGGCTGCCCAAGTCACGGCCGTCGCGCACGGTGTCCTTCGCCGTCGGCGGTGCCGAGGGGTACCTGACCGCCGGGTCCTACCCCGACGACGGCCTGGGCGAGGTCTTCCTCAAGCTCGGCAAGCAGGGTTCGACGCTGGCCGGCGTGATGGACGCCTTCTCGATCGCGATCTCGATCGCGCTGCAGCACGGCGTTCCGCTGGAGACCTACGTCTCGAAGTTCACCAACATGCGCTTCGAGCCGGCCGGCCTGACCGACGACCCGGACATCCGGATGGCGCAGTCGATCCTCGACTACATCTTCCGCCGGCTGGCACTGGACTACCTGCCCTTCGAGACCCGCAGCGCGCTGGGCATCTACACCGCCGAGGAGCGGGCCCGGCAGCTGGACACCGGCAGCTACGCCCCGGCCGAGGACGACCTGGAAACCCTGGCCCAGTCCGCTGCGACGTTCGAGACGAAGCCCGTGGTCCAGCCCGAGGCGGCGTCGGCGGTGCACAGCTCCACCGAGTTGCTGGAGTCCATCATCGGCACCTCGGCCGACGCCCCGCTCTGCATGAACTGCGGAACGAAAATGCGGCCCGCCGGTTCCTGCTTCGTCTGCGAGGGGTGCGGTAGTACCTCCGGCTGCAGCTGAGAGAAACGAGGCCGAGCCGAGGTCGGTGCACGATCACCAACCGCGGTGAGTGAACGTCCGGGCATACGACCTGTACTGCTTGGACTGCTGATCAATACCAGCAGCCCGAGCGGCGTTGTGAACAGCCTCATAGCCGCCAATGTGTATTTGAAGGTCGAGGATCTGCCGCTCGAAGCCATGTTGCAAAACGCTCACTGCGGCCGGCAACGGCTCTTGGCGAGGATTGACGCGACCTCGTCATGCAAGCGGCGCAGTGTTATGCCGGCTGCATCAGGACCGGGTCCACATATTGGTGTTCCTCTGCCTACGCCACGCTGTAGGCGGAGCCGCGACTCGAAGGAGGTCGGCAAGCCAAAACGTCGCGTCCGGCGGCCACCCCGCCAGGACGGTCGCGGTGGCCTCGTCCACCGGCAATGCCCGTCCGGCGGTGGCCAGGTAGCCGGCCACGCTGAGGTGGACTGCGTCCCAGTCCTTGGCTACCAAAGGCCAAGCGGGCATCGCCCACCGGCCGTCCCGGCCAGTCGTTCGCCACCAGTCGCCACGCTTGGTCGTGACCGTGACCTCCAACGGGTAACGGCGAACCACGTCCACCCAGTGCTCCGAGGTGCCCAGTTCGAGGACCCTCACATCGCGGGTCGGAGACACCTGCCAGGATGTCGCGGCGGTCCAGCCGAACGAGTCCTCCACGAAAGCCAGGCCAACCGGTAGCGGCGGCTGTCCGATCGAGCGGGCGGTGAAAACCCCGGGGTGCGCGATCGGCGCCGACCACCACACACCGCTGACGGTCGTCCAATCGAGTCGAACGCCGGCTGGGTCATCAGGAAACTCGCGGGAGTGTTCGAGGTCGAGCGTGTCCACGGCTGCGCGCAGGCCGGTCAGCGTCGGTTCGTGCTCCGGCTCCGGCACGTCCTCGTCGAGAAAGCGGACGAGGTGCTGATCGTTGAGGTCGAGCGGGCTGCTCCACCAATTCGTCACGGGGCTGGACGCGATCGCCTCCGCGATGTCCTGAAGCTGGCTGAGCCACTCGCTGGACCGCAGGTCGGCGTCGACGCGGTCGGGAGGTTGCCAGTACATCGCCCAGTTGCAGGCTTCGGTCACGGCCTCGAACGCCATCCGAGTGTCGACATCCGGTCTGCTCGGCATCGACGGCGTCGAACGACCAGCCCATGTCTGCAGGACCTCATAGCAGAGCCGGCGGCCGCGCGGTCCACGGAGGAGGTCGGCGGCGTCCATGGCGGTCATCATGACACCGTGCCCGGCAACGTTCAGCTGGATTACCGAGGCCTGGGTTAACCAGCCGCTGAACATACGTGAGGTGGCAGCCGCAGGCCGCACAGCGGCTACCCATCAGCGTAGATGTAAGGATTGAGAATCTGCCGTCGCCACAACTGTTTCTTCTCCTGAGCGGTGAGCCGCGCCGTCTCGGCGGCGTCCTCCCACTGCTCATGGATGACCGTCACCTGCTGGTCGATGATGTCGCCGGCTTCGGCGCGGCTGAGCAGGTACGTCTCGGCCGCGTCGAGGCACACCGCCAGCCGGCTGGCCCGCTGCCCGTCCCGGCCGATCGCCATGGCCTGGTTGGCTTCGGTGCCCGATCGCAACTGCGGGCACAGGTCATACGCAGGCGTGAGGGTGAGCATGCTGCCGTCCCAGAACGCGGCGTGGTTGCGGGCATGGTCGTCGGTGTTGCCGACACAGATGTTGAACACGATGCGGGTAAACAGCTCGCGCAGTGTCATGGACGGGTTGGTGAAGCGCTGCCGGATGAGGTCGGCCAGCGCAGGGTAGGTGGCGTACCGGCCCATCATCTCGTCCAGTCCCAGCATGGTCAGCGCCGAGACGAGCATTCGCCGTTGGCCCAGGATCTCGGTGCGGTCGAAGCGCTCGACCAGCAGCACGTCGCGGCCGAGGCAGCTGGTCACCTCGGTGTGAGGCACCTGCAGCCCGACCCTGCGGGCAAGCTCCATCGCCGCAGTTCCTCCAGCGATGCGCGGCCCTCTCGGGGGACATAGCTGGAAGCGCTGACCTGAAAATCCAGGGCGCCGATGCGATCCGAGCCTGACTCGAGCAGGTAGCTGAGCACACCGAGGTCGCCGGTGTCGGCGTCGCGATCGAGGTGTCCGACGTGACGGGCGAGGATGACCCGCTGCCCCCAGGCATCCGGTCCGGCGTCCCTGATGCAGCCGGCCACCGCGAGCCCGCTGCCGGGTCTGATGGTGCCCGGCCGCAGCGGAAGCTCGGGTAGGTAGACAGGAATGGCGTCGACGCGCGCCAGATAGGAACGTCCGTAGGTGAACAGCACGACCTCGCCCGCCAGGTCGAGCCGCCCGGCGACGACCGGTTCGACCGCGCCGGGCAGCCAGATCCAGACGAACGCGCTGTCCGGGGCAGCCCCGGCACCGATGCTGGTCATCACGGGTACGCCGGCTCAGAAGTTGTCGTCGATGGGGGTGGCCGGTTGCCGTACCCGCGCCGGCAGCAGGGCCAGCCGGTCCCGCCCACGTGCCAGCAGCTCTGGGAGTTCGGCGGGGCTGGCACCGAACAGATCGATGCCGAGGATCGTGGCCAGCTCGAATACCGTACCGATCGCGACGGTCGGCGTACCCGCCTCGGCGGCCCGTACGGTGATCCGTGAGACGCCGGCGCGCTCGGCGAGCTCGTTGATGGTCCACCGCCTCGCGCGTCGGGCTCGCGCGATCTCCAGGCCGAGGACACGCGCGGCGTCTACGGTGGGCTGCGAGTAGGTGCGGACCACGCTCATGAGGACTCCTTTCTGGATACTGTACCGCCCCTTAGAGCCTTAAAGGCTGCTCTGACAGCCAAACCCTGAACCATCAAGGTGACGAACTAGCGGTTATCCGTCACAGGCGACCATGGGCGGACGTCTCGACCGCGGGTGCACATCACCCCCAGCGCTCGCCAGCGGAATGCGCCGACAATGGCCACTGGCAGCGGCGAAACCCGCGCCGAGTGCCCCTTTTCTCCTCTGGCCAGCCAATCCGCGCGGTGGGAGGCTGTCGGCCAGCCGGATGCACTTCGGCACCCGGCCAAGCCGGTTGGGGGGTACACCCATGACGGACGTCATGATCAGCAACCTCGAGCGGGACGGCGAGATCCGCCCGTTCGCCACGCACGGCTATGCGCACCTGGCGAGTGCTGGAGGCTTGAGCCTGATGAGGGGGGTGTTCGAGCCGGGCTGGCGCTGGTCGAATGACGTCGCGCCGATAGCCGGCACCGACACCTGCCAGACCCGGCACCTCGGTTACGTCCTGGCCGGCACGATGCGGGTGAAGCTCGACGAGGGCACCGAGTACGACATCGGCCCCGACGACCTGTTCGATCTGCCTGCCGGCCACGACGCCTGGGTGGTCGGGGACGAGGCCTGCGTGATGCTGGATTACTCCGCCGAGGTCACCCGCTACGCCCGAGCCACGGACATCGCCCCAGCCGACGATGAGGCGATGGCCCTGGTCCGCAGGGGATACGCGGCGTTCAATACCGGAGACGTGGACACGCTGCGAACGATCTTCGCCGCCGACGTGGTGCAGCATGTGCCCGGCAACGGGCCGCTGGCTGGCGTCTACAAGGGCGTTGACGCGGTTCTGGGGTACTACGGCAAGCTCGCGGAGCTGACCGACAGAACGTTCCGGGCCCACCTCATCGACGTCTACGGCGACGGCCTCGGCCACGTCGTAGCGGTGCACCAGATGAGTGCCATCCGGAACGGGACGAGCCGGATCAGCCGGGGTTCGATCGTATTCAGCGTGGTCGGCGGCAAGGCTACCGACCTGCTCGAAGCGCACTCAGACCTGCCGGGCGACGACGCGTTCTTCAGCTGAGCGGCGTTCGTCTGAGTGACGTTCGCGCAGGGCGGCCAGCCACATCGGGTGGCAGCTGACACCAGCGATATCAACCCGTGCAACGCGCCACGAGCGCCCCGGCCACCGCAAGAGGCCGGGGCGTCGTGTTCCAAACGTGCGCCGATGTGACACGTGAAGCGCAGGCCCGTTCGTGTAGGCGATCAGACCCGCAACACAAGAAGACCGGGTCGAGCGAGGCAGCCGGTCCTTGGTCACCATCCACAGGTAGTGTCGCTGCCACGTTGAGCGACAGCGATGACTGCTGACGACATGGCAAGGGCGCCGCATGACCAGGAGTGATGATGTCAGGGGTCTGGGCGAAAGACCGCCAAGACAGGTGGAGCCCGCTCATTGCGACCGGCTTCATTAGCGAGGGCGATCTGCACGAGCTGATCGAGCAGACACCGGCGATGCTGCCGCTGGCGGGCGCGCCCACGATAGCGATCATCGGCAAGGAAGTCGTCTGTGGTCGGGAACGGGCCGACCTGGTCGGGGTGGAGATCGAAACTGGCCGGCCCGTGATCATCGAGGTGAAGCTCGCAGCCAATACTGACCGGCGGCAGGCCTTGACCCAGGTCCTCGGTTACGCGGCGTACCTGCGCCGGCTCGACCTGGAGGGTTTGAACGTCCTGCTGCACGGTTACCTGGACAAGCAGGGGTACGCCTCCATCGCCCATGCCGCGCATGCCGCCGCTCAGAGCGATCCCAGCTTCGATGAGCAGGGGTTTCGCAGCCGCCTTGCGGATGCCCTTGCCCATGGCCGGCTGCGGGCGGTGATCGTGCTCGACTCCGCTCCCGCAGACGTCATCGAACTTGTCGGCTACCTGCAGGAGGTGACCAGCGATCGGCTCGCTCTCGACCTCGTCGTCGTAACCGCCTACGACGTCAATGGGCAGCGCATTCTTGTGCCGCAACTTGTCGAGCCGGACCGTACCCAAGTCACCGCTCAACTTGCCGGGACCGGCAAGCCCTCGACCGCAGGCGAGATCCGGCCTGGCGCGGCGGACTTCGCCGCATCGATCGAGACTGCGCCACCCGAACAGCAGCCAAAGCTGCGGCGGCTGCTTCGCTGGGCGCAGGCACTGGAGCAGGACGGAGTTGCCAAGCTTTACACCTCGATCGGCAAGGGTAGGTGGGTGTTGAACCCGCGCCTACCCGGGCAGACCCGAGGCATGGTCATGGTCTGGAATGACAACGGCGCCTATCTCTCGCCCTACCGCACCGTGCTCGCGCAGTTGGCGCCGGCCACGCTTGCCAGGCTGGATGCGATGGTTCCTGGAGAGATCGGTCAGGGCAATTACATCAGGACTGAGTTCGACGACGAACTGCTGGACTCCTTTCGGGCTGCCTACATGGAAGCTGCGGCCAAAGTCGATCAGTAACCTTCGTCCTGGCTCAGCCGGCGCGTCCCGACGGCGTGCATGACTCGCTCCGGCCCCCTTACCACCGTGCCTGCCGACTCTCCGGCAGAGTCCTGAGCCATCACCCCTGCAAAGCGGGCTCAGCAGTACTGACCGGGATCTAAGTTTTCTGCGCTCCTGCCCGATTGGACACGTAAGGTAGCCACGCCTATACGCAGTGTGACAATCGAGGAGCTCCTACATGTCGCATGTCCCCAGCCGATCGACAGTGCCGGTCGGCGGCCGACGAGGCCGCAACCGGAGTGCTGTCGTTCGCCGGCGGGTCGCCGGCGGGCTGCTGGCCATCGCGGCAACCGTGGCGGCGAGCCTGGTGCCCACGGCTGCACAGGCCGCTTCCCAGACGGGGGTACCCACCGGAATCCGGGTGGCGGCGGTGACCGCGTCGGCCTTCACGATCACCACCAACCCGGCGACGAACACCGTGTACTACCGGCTGTTCGCCTCGACCTTGAAGAGCGACCTGTACGTCTCCAACATCACCAGGGCGCGTGCGTCCGCGCTCTCCACGACGCCCCGGATGACGATCAGCGGCCTGGCCTACACCGCCGCCCCGTACTGGTACCGGGTCGAGACCATCAACGGCGGTTACCGCAACTGGTCGGGGATCCTGTCGGTCGGCCTCCGCCCGGCGATACCGACGGCGGTGGCCATCACCAGCAACAGCAGCGGCACCTACCTGACCTGGAACAGCGGACCGGCGACCGGGTTCACCATCGCCGAGGCCACCGACCCGACCATGACCGTGAACCGGCGCGATTACCGGATCCGCGGCGGGCTGAACCACCAGTTCACCCCGTACGGCCTGGTCAAGGGCCGCACGTACTACTACCGGGTCCGGGCGCTCAACAACGGGACACCGTCCTACGGCTCGGTCCTGGTCAGTGCGGTGAAGATGAGCACCCAGCAGCGACTGTCGGTGATGACCTACAACGTCCTGCAGGCCACCGCGGACGGCACCGTCGCTGGCGGCCAGGTGATCGCTCCCTGGTCACAGCGCCAGGCTGGCGTGGTGGGCTACATCAAGCAGTCCAACCCCGACCTCGTCGGGCTGCAGGAGGCCGGTTCCTGGACTGGTGCCGTCAGAGGACCCCGCCAGGTGGACACCCTGACGACCGCCCTGGGCGGTGCCTACATCCTGGCCCGCACCGAGATCCCGCCGTCCGAGCCGGGCTACTTCCGCACCGCCAACTACATCCTCTACAAGGCCGCGGCGTACCGGGCGGTCGGCGCAGGCTGGCACTGGACGATGCCCAGCGGCCACTACGCGTCCTACCAGGGACTGGAGAACCGCACCACGGGCGCCAGGGTCGTCTACGTCGTGGTGCACTTCGGGGTCGAATCCACCGACGCCGCTCGCCAGGCCGACATGAAGTGGCTGATGAGCACCGCATCGTCCTTCGCGGCCACCCAGCACGCGTCGGTGATCTACGCAGGCGACTTCAACTCCGACGTCAACGCCTATCACCTCTTCGACGGCCCCAGCGTCGCGGCCCGGGCGGTGCACGTCGCCGACGGGCTGGACTCCGCGCAGTGGCTGGGCAACCAGGCCTACAACAGCGCCAACGGATACTGGCGCACCCCGCCGGCGTTCGGGCAGAGCATCGACCACGTCTACGCCCCGCCCGGGGTGGCCATCGTGTCGTGGCGGCTGCTGCTGAACCTGTCCTACGGCAAGTTCGTCGGCGTCATGCCCTCGGATCACAACCCGCTGGTCGCGGACATGACCATCCCGTACTAAGAGGCGTTACCGGCTACCGGTGCGGCGTGCGGTAGACGGCGTGGCCGCCGGCCGCGGCCAGGACGCCGCCCTGCTGGACCGCGGCCGTCGTGGCAGGGCTGAGGCCGGTGCCGGCCGCCCGGATGACGATCACCGCGTCACCGGACAGCAGGTAGGCCCGCAGGTCGGCCTGCCACTTGGCATTGGCCTTGCGCGGGATCGCAGGCGAGGCCGGCTTGTCGGGGCCGTAGGTCTTGCCGGTGACGTCCACCCAGTTCTGGCAGCCGTTGGCCAGCCCACGACTCAATGCGTTCAACTGGATCAGGGCCATCGCCGAGTCCGACATCAGGCACCGGGTGTCGGCCACCGCCCGCGCCAGCGGTGCCCGTGGGAACGGTGCCACCACGTTGCTGCGCCCGGTGACCAGCAGCAGCACGGTTTCCAGCGCGGCCACGGCGACCGGCAACCAGCCGTAGCGCGCTGCGCGATCCAGCCACCCGTGCCCGGCAGCCGCACGCCGCGCGCTGAGGGCACCGATCCCGGCGGCCAGCGTCAGGGCCGCCGCCGGCGCCGCATAGTCGCTGTAGAAGGTGAACCAGGACGGTGCCGAGACCAGCACGGCCACCTGGACCAGGGCCAGCACCACCACCAGGCGCGCTCGCGGCATGCGCCAGGCCAGCCAGCAGACGGCAAGCGCTACGGCGGCGCCGGCCACCAGCAGCGCAAGCTCGGCCGGACGGGGCAGCGAGGGCGAGAGGGAGTTCAGGCCACTGAGCTGAGCCAGCCTGGACGCGGCGGAGTTGCGGTCCGGAGGGCGGTCGAGTTGCTGGGCCACCACCATCTGCCACATCTGGCCGCGCGAGAGCAGGAAGAACGGGCCGTTGATCAGCACGAGCGCCCCGGCGGCCCCGGCAGCCGGCAGCACTCGCACCGACCGGGGCCGGCGCCGGTCGCCGACGAGCTGCCAGGCCAGCACGAGCAACATCGGTACCGCCCACCAGATCTTGACGCTCGCCGCGGCCCCCAGCCCGGCGCCGCCGGCCACGGCGGGCCAGCCACGGCCGGAGTCCGCCGCGGCGAGGAGCGCCAGCAGGGCGCCCAGCAGCAGGAAGTTCCCCAGCGGCTCCAGCCGAGGCAGGTATTCCGCCCGGATGGCGCCGTACCAGAGCGCGTAGAAGGCGCCGCCGAGCAGAGCCGGCCCGCTCGCCACACCCATTCCTCGCGCCACCCGGACGACCAGCACGGCGTTGACGGCGCCGAGTGCGGTGAAGGCCAGGCTCGCCGTGACGAACCCGGCATGGTCGCTGGTGACCCGGCCCAGCCAGGCGAACGGCGTCAGGGCCAGCATCAGGCCGGGCGGGTGCAGCAGCACGAAATCCCGGTACGGGACCCGGCCGTGGACCAGCGAGTCGCCGGCGGCGTAGTACACCCCGGCGTCGTAGCCGTAGTTTCCGCCGAACCCGCCGCTGGTCACCACCACGGCCAGCCGTGCGGCGACCGCGAGGGCGAAGACAACGATCTCACCGGCAACCGAGCCCGGAAGGCGGCGAGGCGTCATAGACCCCATATCTGGTAGCAGCTGATTGGCCGGCGGCGTAGTCAGCTACCGCCAGCCTAAGCGCCTGAGCCGCACCGCCGAGGAGAACTCAGGCAACCGGCTCCGGCGGGTCGGGCCGCGATCGCGCCGAATCGTCCGAACCCGCCGTTACTGTCGAGGCGTGCCGAAGCCACCCGTTCGGGTTGCCGTCGCCGAGACCGGTGCCAGCCTGCCCGGACATGTCTCGGCAAGCCAGCTGGACAGCTATTCCAGCTGCGGCCTGCGTTACTACTTCGACACGGTCCTCGGGTTCCGGCAGCCCGAGACGGTATGGACGACGCTGGGCACGCTCCTCCACGACACCCTGGAGCGCCTGTACCGACTGGAGCCGGGCGAACGTAGCGCGACGACCGCGGTGCAGCTCATGGTCGAGGTGGCTCGCGGCATGTTCGCCACGCCCGCCTACCGCCAGCATGCCGACAACCGTGAGATTCGCACCCGGGCCGAGGCCGCTTTGAGGAACCTGTTCGCCCTGGAGACGCCCAGCCGGCTGGAGGTGGCTCCGGCCGACCTGGAGTCAGCTGTCACCGTCGAGCTGAACGGAGTGGCGTTCACCGGCCGGCTGGACCGGCGCACCCGAGCACCGCTGCGGCGGATCTGTGACTACAAGTCAGGTCGCCGGCCACCTGCCTACCGGCTCCCGGACAAGCTGACCCAGGTCTACCTGTATGCCGCGGCCGCGCGTGCCGAGGGCGACCCGGTCGACGAGGTGGAGCTGTTCTACCTGGGAGGCGATGGCGGGCTGGTCCGCCGTCCGGTGTACCCGGCCGCCCTGGACGCCGCCGTGGATCGCCTCACGCTCATGCGCCGCGACACCGAGCGGGATCTGGCCGAGGGGCAGTTCACGGCCACACCGACGGCCCTGTGCGGCTTCTGCCCGTTCAAGCCCGCCTGCCCGGCCTACAACGCCGGCGCCGCGCCGCCGGGCAGCGCCGAGTCCGATGCCCGGCTGGCCACCCTCGGGCTGCGGCGCCGCGGTCACCGCCCGGAAGCCGTGGAGCTGGCCGAACGCGAGCGGGAAGCCGAGGATCTCTCCGAGGCAGTCTGGTGAGCTGGCAGCCCGCCTGGGAGGTCAACGGCGACCTCGGTCATGTCCGGGTGTCGCCGACGGTGCTCGGCACCCCGCTCGCCGGGGCCTGCCTGGAGCAGCTGGCACTCAAGACCCATCCGCAGGTGTTCCCGCGGGATCAGACGTATCGACCGCTTCGCTTCGACCGCTGGGACACCTTCCCGCTCGGACTGGTCCGCGACGCCGTCACGGCCGTCGATCACGGCGACGTGGCAGCCAGCGGTACCGAGCCGCTGTCCGCGGTGGCTGAGCGCGCGGTTGCGCACGCCATCGCCACCCTCGACCCCGCCAAGGACGTGCCGGCCGCGGCCCGCAGCTGGGCGGTGCGGGCGACCGAGAACCTTCTCGAGGCGGCCGAATCGCTCCGGGCGGCGGAGAACCTGGAGCCTGGTCCACGGCACGGCTGGCGCATCGTCCACGCCGGTGACGACTACCGGACGATGGAGCTTGCGAGCTGGGGCCTGAGCTACCAGCGCGGTGACGGGGCGGTCCGCGAGCTCTGGCTGCTGCGGATGCGACCGCTGGACGAGCTGGTGCTGCCCGCCCAGACCGTCGCCGCCGCCGCCTTCATCACCGCAACCGGCGTGCCGACCGAGCCCGGGGAACGGCCACGGCAACCGCACTGCCGGGTGTCCGGGAGCACCGTGCCGGCCGAACTCGTCCGGATCCGGCTCGTCAGCACCGCTGACGGCGCCGACCGCATCGTGTGGCAGGGCAGCCCCGAGGACGCCCGGGCAGCGTGGGCGCCGCACCGGCCACTGGCCGGGGCGCTCACCGAGGGCGGCTCGGTGCGTCCGGGCAGATCCTGCATCGACTGCCGTGCCCGGCATGTGTGCGCGGCGCTGCCGACCTCTCCCGGGCTGCTCGGGCTGCCCACCTACGGCACCCATCCGAGATCCCTCGCGCCCACCGCACTCGCCACCTACCGGGTATGCCCGGCCCGCTACTTCCTCACCAAGGTGGTCAACCTGCCTCGCGAGGACAAGGTGTCCACCGATGCCATCCGGCGTGGCAACGACACCCACCGGTGGCTGGAGCAGGCGCACGGCCGGGGCATCGCCTGCCGGCCCGAGGACCTGCCCGCCGACGCCACGAGCCCGGGTGCGGTGGCCGAGGCTGCCGGGCTCGAAGGCAAGGACTACGCCAGGGCGCGGCCGTACCTGCTCCAGCACCTCGCGCACTGCCCGCTGTCCGGGGCGGTCCAGGCGTGGCCCGAGCGCGACGTCGTGGTGTACGACACCGACGCCGACGTGACGGTCTGCACCCGGCCGGACCTGCTGATCGCCCGGCCGGGCGGGCCGCTGTGGCGGGAGACCAAGACCATGACCCAGCTGCCGGCCGCGACGGATCGCCAGTTGCTGGAGATGTTTCCGCAGCTGGCGGTGGCCGTGTGCATCGTCGCCGACAATGCCCTCGGTGACCCCCGGCTGTCGCTGGACTCCGGCCCGGGCCTGGTGGAACTGGAACTGCTGTCGGCCGAAGCCTCCCGGGTGGCCGGTTATGACTGCGCCGACGAAGCGACCGTGCACGCCGCCCGCCGCGCCGCGGCCGTCGCCGCCGACGCCTGGCACGGCGACGACACCTTCGCCACCCGGCCCGGGGAGCACTGTGCCGGTTGCGAGGTGGCCAGGTGGTGCCCGGATGCCTTCGGGGGCGCGAGCGCCCCGGCCGGCAGCGTCCTGGTCATCGACGGGGTGCGGATCGACGCGGCCACCGGCGAGGTGATCGACGCCGCGCGTACCGCCCGCCCACCCACCGCGGCGGAGGCAACCGCGGCGTTGGCGGTCAGCACGGCCGATCCCGGCATCGAGGACCCACCGCCGTTCTGATCGCGAGCACCCGTAGGCGGAATCGCCCAAGTCATCCGGGACAACCAGGTAGGCGGGATCACCGGCCGAGCGGGCTACCGGTAAGAATGCCCGCATGCGCGCAGTTCTCGTCCAACGCTTCGCCGACGCCCCGATCGTCACCGACGTGCCCGAGCCGGCGCTGCCCGAAGGCGGGGTGATCCTGCGGGTGCGCTCCACCGGCCTGTGCCGCAGCGACTGGCACGGCTGGCAGGGCCACGACCCGGACATCGCGCTGCCGCACGTGCCGGGCCACGAGCTGGCCGCCACCATCGCCGAGGTGAGCCCGACGGTGCGCGGCTGGCGGCCGGGCCAGCGGGTGATCGTGCCGTTCATCTGCGCGTGCGGGGACTGCGAGCAGTGCCGCGAGGGCAACCAGCAGGTCTGCACCCGGCAACTGCAGCCGGGGTTCAACTACTGGGGTTCCTTCGCCGAGTACGTGGCCATTCCCTACGCCGAGGTGAACCTGGTCGCGCTGCCCGAGGAGATCAGCTTCGACACCGCGGCCGCCCTGGGCTGCCGGTTCGCCACCGCCTACCGGGCCGTGACGGCGGTCGGCAACGTCCGTCCCGGGGAGTGGCTGGCGGTCTTCGGCTGCGGCGGCGTGGGGCTCTCGGTCGTCATGATCGCCGCCGCCGGCGGTGCCCGGGTGATCGCCGTGGACACCAACCCGGCGGCGCTGTCGATGGCCACCAGGCACGGCGCGGGGTACACGATGCTGGCAGCCGCCGGTGGCGAGGCCGGCTCCGGCGAGGACATCGCCGAGCGGATCAGGCAGCTGACCGGCGGCGGCGCCGCGGTGACGATGGACGCGATCGGAGCGGAGTCGGTCGTGCAGACCGCGCTGTCCTCGCTCAAGCCTCGCGGCCGGCACGTCCAACTGGGCCTGCTGCCCGACCGGCTGCAGCTGGACCTGTCGTTCCTGGCGTTCCGGGAGCTGTCCTGGCTGGGCAGCCACGGCATGGCCGCTCATGACTATCCGGCGATGCTGGACCTAGTCCGCTCCGGTGCCGTGCGTCCCGACGAGCTGGTCACCGCCACGATCGGCCTGGACGAGGTCGGTGCGGCGCTGGCGGCCATGACCGGCGGGGCTCCGGCGGGCATCACCGTCATCCATCCCGCCCGTGACCCGGGCTAGCCGGCCGGCCAGCCGCAGCAGCGCGATGCTCAGCGCCAGCAGCGCGGCGGCGACGATGCCGTCGAGCCAGAAGTGGTTGGCCGTCACGACCACCACGAACACCGTGAGCACCGGATGCGCCAGCACCCACCAGCGGAACCGGCTGGCGCTCACCCGCAGCACCGCCCACGCCACCAGCAGCGACCAGCCGACGTGCACCGAGGGCATCGCGGCCAGCTGGTCCAGCGAGATTCCGGACAGGTCGTACACCGACTGCCCGTAGCGCGCGGCGGTGTCGACGTAACCGAGCTCGGGCAGCAGCCGGGGCGGCGCGACCGGCAGCAACTGGATCAGCAGCGAACTCGCGGTCAGCAGCACCAGCACGTTGCGGACCTCGGGATAGCGTGCGCGGTGCCGGGCGAACAGCCACAGCAGCAGCGCCCCCAGCGCGGTGAAATGCATCGCCGCGTAGTACCAGTTCGCCGATTGGGTCAGCACCGGGTGCCCGGTTATCAGCCGTTGGGTGCCGTGCTCGCTCGGCAACCGGCCGGCTCGTTCCAGCCGCAGGATCCACCGAGCCCGGCTGAACGCCCCGGCGCTGCCCAGCACCGACACCGAGCAGGCCAGCTGCCAGAGCGCGTAGAGCGCCGCGACCAGGCCGGCTTCGCGCAGGTAGGGCACTGCCCGCTCGGGGAGCCGGAACCGGGACGCCCGGGAGGGCAGCCGGACCCCCGCCGCCCCGGCGAGCAGGCCGGCCGACAGCGCGGCGGCCGGCTGCCAGCCCAGCTGGAGGTTCTGCATGCGGCCACTATGTCCGATAGCAGCCGCCGATGCGGCTATTTCGGCAGGAGTACGGCAACCGTCAAGGACGCGTGGCCGGCGCTGCCGCTCAGTTCGGCTTGGCGACCGGCGGTCCGGCGTCGGCGGCGTCGTCCTCGACGCGTTCCAGCGCGATGACGTGCAGCACCGCGTTGATCAGGGCGAGGTGGGTGAAGGCCTGCGGGAAGTTGCCCAGGTGCTGGCCGGTGTGGGTGTCGATCTCCTCGGCGTAGAGCTCCAGCGGTCCGGCGAAGGACAGCAGCTTGGCGCACAGCTTGCGAGCCCGGTGGTACTCGCCGATCTCGCACAACGCCGACACCAGCCAGAACGAGCAGATGGTGAAGCTGCCCTCCTCGCCGCTGAAGCCGTCGTCGGTCTCCTCGGTGCGGTAGCGCAGCACCAGGCCGTCCTCGGTCAACTCGTCGGCGATGGCCAGCACGGTGGCCCGGATCCGCGGGTCATCCGGTGGCAGGAACCGGACCAGCACCGCCAGCAGCAGCGAGGCGTCCAGGGCGGTGCCGCCGTAGTACTGGGTCAGGACGCCGCGCTCGTCGAGGCCGTTGGCCAGGATGTCCTGCTTGATCTCCTCCGCGGCCAGCTCCCACTGGGCGGCCTCGGCGTCCTGGCCGATCATCGAGGCCAGCCGGGCGCCGCGGTCCACCGCCACCCAGCACATGATCTTGGACGAGGTGAAGTGCTTGGGCTCGCCGCGCACCTCCCAGATGCCGGCATCGGGTTCGCGCCAGTGCTTGAGCGCGGCGTTGACCTGGTTGCCCAGGATCGGCCAGATCCGGTTGTCCAGGTGATCGGCGGACTTGGAGTGCAGGTACACCGAGTCCAGCAGCGCGCCCCAGACGTCGTGCTGGCGCTGGGCGTAGGCGGCGTTGCCGATCCGTACCGGCCTGGACTGGGCATAGCCGGCCAGGTGGTCCAGCTCCCGTTCCTCCAGATTCCGCTCACCGCCGATGCCGTACATGATCTGCAGGTCGGCGTCGCGCTCGGCGAGGTCGGCGATGAAGGAGAAGAAGTCCAGCGCCTCCCAGTCGAAGCCGAGGGAGTACATCCCCCACAGGGCGAAGGTGGCGTCCCTGATCCAGGAGTAGCGGTAGTCGTAGTTGCGCTCACCGCCGAGGGTCTCGGGCAGCGACGTGGTGGCCGCCGCGGCGATCGCACCGGTCGGAGCGTAGGTCAGTCCCCTGAGGGTGAGGGCGCTGCGTTGCAGGTAACTGCGCCACGGGTGATCGGGGAACCTGCCGCGGGCCAGCCAGTGCTGCCAGTGGTGGGCGGTCCACACCACCCGCGAGTAGGCGTCGTCGTAGTCCTCCGGCGGCGTCCGGCCGCCCCAGGACAGCGCCACGAACCGGACGTCGCCCTCCTTGAGCAGCGTCCGGGCGCCGGCCTGGCCGCCCTCGAAGCCCAGCCGCATGTCGGTGGTGAGCGTCAGCTCGATGTCGCTGTTGTCCGAGCGCGCCCGGCCCTGGTGGTAGCCCTTCTCGGTATGTTCCCAGCGCACCGAGCTGCGCCCGTAGTTCAGCACCGGCTCGCACTCCATCACCGTCTGCACCTCGCCGGAGACGCACCGGATCGTGCGCAGCAGCACCCGCTCGGCGTCGTAGTCGGTGGGCATCCGTCGGTAGTTGTGCGCGATCTCGGTGTCGTAGCGCCAGGGGCCGATCAGCAGCACGTCGCGGACGATGATCCAGCCGGTCGCCGATCCCCAGCTGGTCTCCAGGATCATCGTGCCGGGCAGGTAGCGCCGGGCCGCGGGAACCGACACGTCGGCCGGCGCGATCCGGAACGAGCCGGCATGCCGGCCCAGGATCGCGCCGAAGATGCTGGCCGAATCCATCCGCGGCAGGCACATCCAGTCCACCGAGCCGCCGGGTGAGACCAGTGCGGTGGTCTCACCGTCGCTGAGGAAGCCGTAGTCGCCGATCGGCACGGTCCGGATGTCGTGGTGGCCGGAACTGGGCGAAATCTTCAATGTCATTGCCTCACCTGCCGACGGTGTCTGGGTACTCGATCATCCTCGACTCTGATTGTGCTCGTCGACGACTCGCGCCGCCCCCCATCTCGGCAGTCATTGCACCTAAGGTGGCGGATTTCAGCTAGCTCGGACGCGAGGAGAGGCCGTAGCGTCAAGGGTGCGCAATCCGATCACGGCTACTTTCCACCACTTCGGCACCGGCGATGCCGACTTTCCGTTACGTGGGTTTTCTGACACCGTGAACTTTTTGGCCCGGTGAACCTGCTCGACTACGTGAACCCCTTCGACTACGTGAATCCCTTCCGAGTACTAGGACAGGACGGCCTGTGTCACGGCGTGGCTGGCTGCTCTTCGCAGCGATGTCTCTGATCTGGGGCTTGCCCTACCTGTTCACCCGGATCGCGGTGGAGTACGTGACGCCCGGCACGCTGGTCTTCCTCCGGGCGGCCGGGGCCACCGTGGTGTTGCTCCCGCTGGCCATGACCCGCGGCCAGGTGGCTCCGGTGCTGGCCCGCTGGCGCCCGTTGGTTCTCTTCGCGGCGCTCGAGTCGGTGTTTCCGTGGCTGCTGATCTCCGATGCCGAGCGGCAGCTGTCGAGCTCGCTGGCCGGGCTGCTGGTGGCGTCGGTGCCGCTGATCGGTGCGCTGGTGGCCAGGTTCAGTACCCACGCCGACCGGGTCAGCCGCAGTCAGCTGGCCGGCCTGCTGCTCGGCGTGGCCGGTGTCGCGGCGCTGGTCGGGCTCGACTTCGCCGGGCTCGACCTCTTCGCCATTCTGGAGATGGCGGCGGCCAGCACCTGCTACGCCACCGGGCCGGTCGTCCTGACCCGGTACCTGGCGGACCTGCCGGGTCCCGGGGTGATCGCCACGTCGATGACGCTCAGCGCGGTGTGTTCCCTGCCGTTCGTGATCCTGCAGCCACCGCGGCGGCTGCCCCCTTCGGCGGTCTCCAGCATCGTGGTGCTGTCCCTGGTGTGCACCGCACTGGCGTTCGTGGTGTTTCTCAAGCTGATCACCGAGATCGGGCCCACCCGCTCCACCGTGATCACCTACGTGAACCCGGCTGTCGCGGTCGCGCTCGGCGTGCTGGTGCTGGGCGAGGACGTCACCCTCGGCATGCTGGCGGGTTTCCCGCTGATCCTGGCCGGCTCCATCCTCGCCACCCGCAGGGTCCAGGCCGTCGCGGGCACCCGCAACAAGGAGATCACTCCGGTAGCGGCTGGCTGATCAGGGCTCAGGCTGATCGGGGCCCAGGCTGATCCGGGCTCAGGCTGATCCGGGCTCAGGCTGATCGGGGCTCAGGCTGATCCGGGCTCAGGCTGATCGGGTCAGGTCCGCCGCGGGTCAGTCGATGACCACCACGCCACGGGCGGTGGTGAAGTGCACCGCCACGATGCCCGTCTCGCCGTCGTTGTCCTCCACCGGCAGCCAGCGGACCTGGAGGTCGTCCAGTGACCTGGTGGCACGGTCGCCGAGGAACTCCACGACCCGGGACCGGTCACCGGCGATGTCGAGCAGCTCGAGCTTCACGGTGCCGCCGCGGGCGGCCGGGTGCTCGGCCTTCTCGGACTCCCAGTGGATGAACCAGGGCAGCTGCGGGTCGCTGGCGGTGTCCAGCACCCCGATCTGCTTCCAGCGCAGGTCGTAGCCGTCCGGACGCCTGCGGTGCCCCGGCGCCGCCTGACGGCCCAGCCGCTGCTCGATGGCCGGAAGGTCGGCGACCGCGACCACCCAGCTGAACCAGCCGCCGCCCGCCAGCTTGCGGGCCTTGACCGCCCGGCCGAACGGCGCCGCCTCGACGGCGGGGTGATCCAGCGCCTCCACCACTTCCAGGTAGATGCCGCCGGCCAGCGGCAGGACGAAGTTCCGGGTTCCGAAGCGGGGGTGTATCCCGCCGTCGGTGAAGCCGGCACCGAGCTGGGAACCCAGCCGCTGCACACACGAGGCGAGGCCTTCTGGGCCTGCCGCGTAGGAAAGGTGGTCCAATCGCATGCCGTCGATAGTGGCTGAGCCGGAAAAGCCCCCGGCCACCGGGGTGCGCCGCCCTGGCTGCTTTATCTCCAATTGCTCCTGCTATGCGCACGGGCCGATCCGGTGGAGCCGACCGGCCCGGCGGCGGTCGCGGTGATCAACTCCAGGGCTCTGCCGTGCCTTGCCGAACGCTCGATCAGGTCGCTGCCACCGGCCGCCGCCCAGGCAGCGGCGATGTCGGTGACGTCCTGGACGGGCTGCCCGGCCGCCTGGCGTTCCAGCAGCGCGGCCGCGAGCCGGCCCTTGGCGAGCTTGGAGGCGAAGGAGATCACCCCGAGAGTTCCGTCCGGCCGTGGCGAGAGCACCCGGACGCTGACCAGCCGGCCGGCCGCCGGGTCCTGGCCGGCGGGCTGCCACATCGCGGCGTAGTCACCCGAACGCAGGTCGATCAGCGGGCCGCGATCCAGCAGGGCAGGCATCAGGACCTCCAGCCGCGGCCGCCAGAAGGTCGACAGCACGCCCAGCTCGGGCAACCAGGCCTTGGCCGGAACCCGGTAGGCCGGGACCGGATCACCGCCGCGTACTACCCCGAACAGGCCCGAGAAGATCAGCACCTCCCGGTCGGCCACCGCCCGGGCGGCGTCACTGAGCGGCTGCAGGAAGAGCCCGTCGTAGACGATGCCGGCGTAGCGATCCAGGGCCGGCATCGTCGGCGCGGTCCGGACCCGCCCGTTGTCCGCCAGGGCCCCGGCCGCCACCGAGTCGGGCAGCTGCAGCGACCTGGCGGCGTCGGGGCCGGCCAGCAGCTCGGCCAAGGCCCGCAGGACCAGGTCCCGGCTGTCGTCGATGGGTTGGCGCCGCCGGCGACGGGCCAGCGGAACGCCCCGGCCGCCGGGATTCTTGGCCTCGCTGGGCGGAAGCAGGATGCGCACCCCGCAGACGGTAGCGGCACCGAAGGGGGCTCGGCCGAGCCAGCGGATCAGCGGGCCACAACGTGCCAGCGGGCCACAACGTGCCAGCGGGCCACAACGCGCCAGCGGAGAGGCGACCCAGCGGATCAGGCGAGCAGCTTGAGGTCCTCCGGCTGGACGGCCAGCATCACCTGACCCCGCGAGGCGTAGCCGGCCGCGACGCTGGAACCGAGGCTGCCCGCATAGACCACGTGCGGAAGCAGCCGGGTGAGACCGCCGCCGACCATGCCCTTGGGCAGCCGGGCGGCCTCGACGCCGGTCCGGCGCAACCGTTCCAGCAGCGGATCGTCGGCGGCCGCGTCGCCCACCACCAGGAACAGCGGTGGTGGCACGTCGCGCAACCGGGCCCAGGAGGAGGCGAAGCCGGGATGCAGCCTGAGCGCGGCGACGTCAGCGGCGGCATGCCAGCGGACCGACACGCTCTCGGCGTTCGCGGCGTAGGGCCGCACCGTCCGGGTGGTCCGGGCGACGACCGTGGTGTAACTCCAGCCCTGGTGGTCATCGACGTAGAGGCCGATCGGGTCGACGTCGTCGGGGGAGAGGTGGGCCTCCTCGCGCGCCTCGCGCAGCGCCGCCGTCACCGCGTCCTCGTGGCTGTCACGGGCGCCGCCCGGGATGCCCCAGGTGTCACCCTGGTGGGTCCACGGCGCGCGGTGCTGCAGGACCACCCGGTCCTCGTCGACGAGCAGCAGCCCGGCAGCGCCGAACAGGCCCCAGTGCCGATGGCCGGCCGCGCAGATCGTCCATCCATCCCCGGAACTCATAGGCCGGAACCCATACGCTGTCCTTCGCTCCGGCGGTCCGCAGGCCCGGTACGGGTGTGCGTGACTGGTCTTACAGGTTGGTATAGACGCCGACCCGCCAGGTCGCCTCTCGGCAAAAGGCCGCTCTTGGCGGCATAAGTGGGACCGGGGGCCATGGATCGGGTCGACGCCGTGCTCCATTTTACCCGCCGATTCCGCTGCTGCGAGCCGTACTCGGCCCTCGGCAGGGCCGCGAACGTGCTCACTTACCCTGGACGGGTGCCCGAAGCCGACCGTCCACACCGCCCGATCCGGCGCCCTCACATGGCCGCGCTCGCCGGTTCGGTCGAGTTCGAACCGTTCGCCCGCGCCGAACTCGCCGCCGCCACCGCCGCGGCCGTGATCACTCACGGGCGCTCTGCCGGTTCGGAATCGCTGGTCGACCTGGCCGACCGGGTAGGGCTGGACACCCTTGCCGAGCTGTGGCGTCACGAGCAGCCCTCCAGCCTGCCCGGGGCGTTGTGGGCGCTGTACCTGCTGCGGCGGTGGTGCCAGAGCAATGGCGCCGAGGTCACCCGGCTGTGGCGCGCCGGCCGGCCGTACGCGCCGGCCGACGAGGTGGTCGCCGGGGTCTCCGAGGCCGCGGATCCGGCAGCCATCGAGGCGCTGGCCGATGCGGTGCTGCACGGGGCGTACCTGGGCGACTTCGACGTCGCGCTGGAGCGTGCTGCCGCATTCTTCCGGGTGATCGCCACCGGCCGCCGGGAGAGCGCGGGGCCGGGCGAGGAGGGGGAGCGCGAGCGTCACCTCGCCGACCGCAACGACGAGGTGGCCGACGGGCTCACGCTCGCCGCGCTCAACTGGCGGAAGAGCCCGCTCTAGCCGTTCGGGGGCTCCTGCCGCCGCGGAGGCTGTGGACGACGCGCGCGGTTGTCCAGGCGCTTGTCCACAACTATGCGGCGTCGGCCGCGAGTGCCGGTGACCGCGGCCAGGCTGGGCAGCATGACGTCGTGCGAACTGCCCCGCATCCAGATCAGTGACCCGGGCGAGCTGATCGAGATGGTTCCCTACCTGCTCGGTTTCCACCCGCGCGAGAGCCTGGTGCTGATCGGGTTCGCCGGGGCTGGCGACTCCGTCGGGGCCGCCGACGCTTCCGGGCCGCAGCAGATCCAGGTCACCATCCGGGTGGACCTGCCCGAGCGGCTGCCGGGAAGCCTCGATGTCCAGACGCTGCAACCGTTGAGCCAGGTGCTCCGGCGGGCAGAATCCGCCGCGATGGCCGCCGTGCTGGTGACCGAGTCGGTGCGAGGAGACCCCCGGCAGTCCGCCGGCCTGCTGGCCTGCCGCGACCTGTTGGCAACGTCGATGGACGGGTCCGGCATCGAGGTCCTCGACGTGCTGGTCGCCACCGAGCGGCGCTGGTGGTCGTTGTGTTGCGAGCAGCCCGAGTGCTGCCCCAGTGACGGGCACGACCGGGTGCTCGGCTGCTCGGCGGCAGCTGCCCAGGCGACCTTCGCCGGGCTGGTGGCGTTGCCCGACCGGCAGGCCATGGTGGCCACCCTTGCCGGCAGCAGCGCCGCGGAGCGGTCGGCGCTGCTGCCGCGGCTGGCCGATGCGGAGCGGCGCAGGGCCGGCACCCTTCCGGAGCAGGCCGCCGGCTGGCGCCAGGCCGAGGTGGCCGATCTGCTGGCAGCTGCTGCCGAATGCGCCGCTGCCGCCGAGCTGGCCACCGGGGGTGAGCCGAGCAGTGGGCGCGAGCCGAGCAGTGGGCGCGAGCCGAGCAGGGTGCGCCAGCCGAGCAGAGGACGCCAGCCCGGCACCGATGGCGGTCCGGGCACTGGCCACCAGCGGGGCGCCGCGGGCGGGTTCGCGGCGCCGGCTGCGCTGACCGCCGAGCGGTTGGCCCGGTACGCCGTGGCCCTGACCGATCTGGCGGTGCGGGATGCCCTGTGGCTGGCCCTCGACGACGGCTGTGCACCGATCAGCAATGCACCGATCAGCAATGCACCGATCAGCCTGCTGATGGGCGAGCTGCACGCCAGGTTGCCGGCGCCCTACGACGCCGCGCCGCTGTTCCTCTTCGGCTGGTCGCAGTGGCGCGCCGGTAACGCCGCGCTGGCAATGATGGCCGCCGAACGGGTGCTGCAGTCCCGGCCCGGGTACTCAGCCGCCGAGCTCCTGCTGAGCGCGGCGCAACGCGGCCTCGACCCGCGTACCGTACCCGCGTTGGGCCAGGGACGGCCGGGATGAGTACCGGGCTGGCGTGCCCGGTGAGCGTCTCAGGCCGGCACCGAGACGAAGATGTGCCTGGCCACCTCGTCGAGCACCAGCTCGCTGTCCGGGGCGCCGGCGACGTGCAAGCCGGCCGGCACCCGGCTGACCGCGACCGACAGCCCGGGAGTCAACCCCGAGTCCGACAGCTGGCGCATCAGCTCCACGTTGGGCTGCAGCAGTTCGCTGATCCGCTCGATCCGGACCGTCACCTCCTCAGCGGCCACCGAGGCGGCCAGCGTCGGCAGCACGGCATAGTCGGCGCTGCTGGTGGTGGGCAGGCCGAGCTCCTCCAGCCCGGGGATGGGGTTGCCGTGCGGGCAGACCAGCGGGCCGTCGAGCAGGGCCACGATCCGGCGCTCCACGGCGTCACTCATCACGTGCTCCCACCGGCACGCTTCGTTGTGCAACTGGTCCCATTCCAGGCCGATGATGTCCTGCAGCAGGCGCTCGGCCAGCCGGTGCTTGCGCATCACCGAGACGGCCAGGTGCCGGCCGCGCTCGGTGAGCAGCAGGTGGCGGTCGCTCTCGACCTGCAACAGGCCGTCCCGCTCCATCCTGGCGACCGTCTGGCTCACCGTCGGCCCGGACTGGCTGAGCCGCTCGGCGATCCGGGCACGCAGCGGCGTGACGCCCTCTTCTTCCAGCTCATAGATGGTGCGCAGGTACATCTCGGTGGTGTCGATCAAGTCGCTGTGGTGATGATTCACTTGCCGACCCCTTTCCGAACTCCGGTGCTGGACCCTGCTGCTCGCGCCGCGCTGCCGTATCGGGTTGCCAGCGTCCATGTTAGAACCGTCGGCATGACCCATCCTTCCGTGCGGGCCCTGATCAGCGTCGATGAGCTGGCTGCCGCCATCCAGAAGGGTGCCAGCCCCGTGCTGCTCGATGTCCGGTGGCAGGTGGCTGGGCCTTCCCAGTATCCGCTCTATCTCGCCGGGCACCTACCGGGGGCTCGCTGGTGCGATCTCGATGTCGACCTTGCCGATCCACCGGGGGCCCGCGGCCGGCATCCGTTGCCGGATCCGCACCGGCTCGAGACGAGGCTTCGATCCTGGGGTATCGAACCGGAGTCTGAGGTCGTGGTCTATGACCAGGCCAACTCGGTGGCTGCCGCCCGGGCCTGGTGGGTGTTGTGCTGGGCCGGGTTGCGGCACGTCCGGGTGCTCGACGGCGGGTTCCAGGCGTGGTCGGATGCCGGTTACCTGGTCGACACCGAGCAGCCCCAGCCCGGTGACGGCGCGGTGAGCGTCCGGCCGGGCAGCATGCCGACGCTGGACGCCGACACGGCGGCAGACTGGGCCGCCGCCGGCCGGCTGATCGATGTCCGGGCGCCCGAGCGGTTCCGGGGTGAGCTCGAGCCGATCGATCCGGTTGCCGGTCACATCCCGGGAGCGGTCAACCTGCCGACCACCGCCAACGTGCAGGCCTCCGGACACTTCCTGCCCGAGCCCGCCCTGCGGCAGCGGTTCTCCGAAGCCGGGGTAGCAGGGCCAGCACGGGCAGCCGGACCGGCAGGGGCTGCCGAGGCGGCAGGAGCAGCCGGACCAGCTGGTGCGGCAGGAGCAGCCGGACCAGCTGGACCAGATGGACCAGCCGAACCAGCGGCCACCAAGGAACCAACCGATCCCGACGCGCCGGTCGGGGTGTACTGCGGCTCGGGTGTCACCGCCGCTCACACCGTGCTTGCGATGCGGCTGGCCGGTATCGAGGCCGCCTTGTACCCAGGCTCGTGGAGCGAGTGGATCACCGACCCCAGCCGGCCGATCGCCACCGGCTGACCCGCCTGACTCACCGCACCGCAGCGCCGCCGGCTGACCACCGCACCGCAACGCCGCCGGCTGCCGCTACCGCTCTCGGTTGACCCAGGCCAGCAGCTTGTCCACCGGCCAGGTGTTGATCACCCGGTCCGCCGGAACCTCGCATTCAGCGGCTCGGGCGACTCCGTAGGGCTGCCAGTCCAGCTGGCCGGGTGCGTGCCCGTCGGTATCGATGCTGAACAGGCACCCGGCCTCGACGGCCTGCCGCAGCAGGTCGCGGGGCGGGTCAAGCCGCTCCGGGCGGCTGTTGATCTCCACGGCGACGCCGTACTCAGCACACGCCGCGAACACCGCTGCCGCGTCGAACGTGCTCTGCGGCCGGGGCTTGCTGCCCATCAACCGGCCGGTGCAGTGCCCGAGAATGTTGGTGTGCCGGTCGCGGATCGCGGTGAGCATCCGCCGGGTCATCCCAGGTGAATCCATCCGCAGCTTGGAGTGCACCGACGCCACCACCACGTCCAGCCGGTCCAGCAGGTCCGGGGTCTGGTCCAGGCTGCCGTCCTCGAGGATGTCTACCTCGATGCCGCTCAGCAGCCGGAACGGCGTCAGCCGCGGCGCGAGCGACTCCAGGATCCCGAGCTGGCGCTCCAGCCGCGCGGCGGTCAGGCCGTTGGCCACCGTCAGCCTCGGGGAGTGGTCGGTCAGCGCCAGGTACTGATGCCCCAGCTCAATGGCGGTCACCGCCATCTCCTCGATCGGGCTGCCGCCGTCGCTCCAGTCCGAGTGGCTGTGCAGGTCGCCACGCAGCGCCGCCAGCAGCTGCTGCCCGTCGGCATCCAGATCGACCAGCAGGCCCTCCCGCTCCTCCAGCTTGGCGAGGTAGTCCGGCACCCGGCCGGTCGCGGCCTCGGTGATCACCGTGGCCGTCACCTGTCCGATGCCGGCGAGCTCGGCCAGGGTTCCGGCCCGCAACCGCTCCTCCAACTGCGCGGAGTTGGTCAGGGCCACCTCGGCGGCCCGGCGGAACGCCCGCACCCGGTAGGTCGGGGCGGCACTTCGTTCCAGCAAGAACGCGATCCGGCGCAGGGCGGTGACGGGGTCCACCAGCACACCGTAGAGAGCGGGCAGCTGGGCGTACAGAGCAGGCCGCCCCGGGAGATCGGCGCCACCCAACCGCTGACTGTCCGGCGAAAACACCAACCGCCCGGTTTCTCGGCTGGGAAGCGAGATATACCGGGCGGCTGGAAAGCCGGTCGTCAGCGGCTCAGGCGTCGAGGTAGTCCCGAAGCGACTGGGCGCGGGAGGGATGGCGCAACTTGGCCATCGTCTCCCGTTCGATCTGGCGGATCCGTTCCCGGGACAGGCTGAACTTCTTCGCGATGTCGTCGAGGGTGTGCGGGTTACCGTCAGCCAGGCCGTACCGGAGCCGGACGACGGCGGCCTCACGGGGCTCCAGCGAGTCCAGGATCACCCCGAGCTGGCGCCGCATCAGGTCGAACTCGACGGCCTCGGTCGGCTTGGTTGCCTCGCTGTCGGCGATGAAATCCCCGAGTGCGGAGTCCTCGTCCGTGCCGACCGTCTGGTCCAGGCTCACCAGGTCGCGGGCGTGGTCGATCAACTCGTGCAACCGCTCGACGCTGATGTCCAATTCGCTGGCCAGCTCGGCGTCGGTGGCGTCGCGGCCAAGGTTCTGGCCCAGTTCCCGGCGCATCCGCTGCATCTTGTTGATCTGCTCGACGAGATGGACGGGCAACCGGATCGTGCGCGACTGATCTGCCATCGCCCGGCTGATCGCCTGCCGGATCCACCAGGTGGCGTAGGTCGAGAACTTGAAGCCCTTGGTGTAGTCGAACTTCTCCACGGCCCGGATCAGCCCGAGGTTGCCCTCCTGGATCAGGTCGAGGAACGGCATGCCGCGGCCGGTGTAGCGCTTGGCCAGTGACACCACGAGTCGCAGGTTGGCACGCAGCAACAGATCCTTGGCGGTCTCACCGTCGGCGGCCAGCGCCTGCAACTCGCGGCGGCGCGGCAACGCCAGCCGCTTGCTGGTGCTCAGCAGGTGCGCCGCGTACAGCCCGGCTTCGATGCGCTTGGACAGTTCCACCTCTTCGACGGCGGTCAGCAGCGAGACCTTGCCGATTTCGTTCAGGTAGGAACGGACCAGGTCGGCGGCCTGGACCACCTCGTCGAGGTCGGCGGTGGCGTCGATCGGGTTGACCTCGTCCAGCAGCGTCTCGGGAGGGCCGGCAAGGTCGTCGAGCTCGACCGGGGCGTTAGGCGGGGGTGTGGCAGTGCGGGAGGCACGGTGGCCCGGCAGGGTGTGGGAGGGCGCGTTGCGGCGCTTGGAGGCGCTCGTCTTGGCGCTTGGCTGCGCGGTTATCTTGGTGGCTGGCTGCGTCACGTTGGGGTCCCGTCCACTGATGGGGGTGCTTTTCTCCCGTCCTGTACAACGATTCGTAGCCCCAGTTGTTCCCGGATGTACTTCGCGATTGCTCCCAGTGCCGATCGGCGCAACGCCGGAGTGCCGGGACGGCGCCTGCCAGGCCCACCCGAAGAGCTCGGCGGCGTCGGACCGGTCCGGTCCGGGGCGGTCCGGCACCCATGGCAGCGCGGCGAGTCACCGCCGGGATGGCGCCTCGAGCAGGATGGTCAGCGGGCCGTCATTGACGCTGTGCACGGCCATGGTGGCACCGAACTCACCGGTCGCCACCGGCAGCCCGAGTGCCCGCAACCCGGCGCAGACCGCCTCCACCAACGGCTCGGCGTAATCGGCGGGCGCCGCCGCCTGCCAGCTGGGCCGGCGACCGGAGCCCGTGTCCGCGTACAGGGTGAACTGGCTGACCACCAGGACCGGCGCGCCGATCGAGGTTGCCGATGCCTCGTCCCGGTCGCCATCGCGCAGCACCCGCAATCCCGCGATCTTGCCGGCCAGCCAGCGGGCCTCGCGGTCGGTGTCGGAGTGGGTCACCCCGACCAGGACCAGCAGACCCGCCGGGATCTCGCCGCGGATCTCGCCGGCGACCGTCACCGAGGCAGTGGATACCCGTTGCACAACGGCTCTCATCGGTCACCGTCGGTAGCAGTCGATCCTACGAGCTCGGCGGGTACGAGCTCGGCGGGTACGAGCTCGGCGGGTACGAGTTCGGCGGGTACGAGGAAACCGCGATCGATCAAATCGCGTACGACCGGTATCAGAGCGGTGATCACCTCGTCGGTACCGGCTGACACCGCGGCCGCCAGCACGCTGAGCACCACGGCGAGGGTGGCCTCGCCGGTGCAGGCGGCCACCAGCGCGGCGACCGCGTCGTCGACCTCCAGTTCCCAGCGCAGGCCACCGGCCTGGCGAAGCTGCACCACCGCCTGCTGCCAGCCGTCGGCGCTGAGCAGCGAGTGCGTCGAGCGCACCAGGCCGGCGGCGGCCACCAACCGGGCATCCAGGAGTTCTGAGACCGGCCGATCCCGCAACCAGGCCTGCCGGGCGAACCAGTCCTCGATCGCCGGGCCGATCGGATGCTCGTGGGGTTGCCGAACGTCCTGGCAGACCACCTGGGAGCCTTGCTCACCGGTACGCCGCAGGCTGATCAGGCCCATCCCGATGCCGGCCACGCCGGAGGCGGCAAACCAGTCCAACCACCGGTCGTAGCGCTGCTGCCAACTGGCCGTGCCGGGCTGCTCACCGGCATCGCGCAACCACAGCGCGACGTACTCGCCCGGGTCGGCGACCTCGCGCTGCCAGACCCACGCCTGGCAGCCGGCCGCGGGGAACCACTGGGTAACCCGCTCCTGCCAGGTCTGGGACGACCCGATGATCCAGTTCGCCAGCAACTGGCCGGTGCCGCCCTCGACCAGCCGGTCCGGCAACCCGCGCACCAGTTCGGCGCATACCGAGTCACCGGGCAGGCCGCTGTCGCGGTAACGAAAGCCGCCAGCTCCG